>JAHEIS010000155.1 GCA_024639225.1 Actinomycetes bacterium
GACTGGCGATCACCGAGTACCTGGGAGGCCTGCCCTACATCGGCGGTGGGCGCCAGGTGTGGAACGCCACATCGAATCGGCCGGCCGATGCGGAATCGGACCTTCTGCTCTTCCGGGACATGCGCGCGCGCATCGGCGAGATCGCACCGTTCCTGACGGTGGACGACGATCCCTACTTCGTGTCGGCACAGGGTCGGCTCTGGGTCATGGGCAACGCCTATGTCGACACCGACCGCTACCCCTACGCCGCACGCTTCGCGGGTATCAACTACCGGCGCCTGGCCGCGATCACGGTCATGGATGCGTATTCCGGCGAGACTAAGCTCTACGTTCCCGACCCCGATGAGCCGATGACCCGGACCTGGCGTTCCGCGTACCCGTCGCTGTTCACAGACATGGAAGAAATGCCGGCCGCCCTGCGTGATCACGTCCGCTATGGCGAGGATCTCTTCGACTTCCAGGCACGCGCCGTCGAGTTCTTCCACCTGGGCTCCGGCCCGGAGGCCGAGCCCGACGAGGTCCGGGGCAATGCCGAGATCTTCTTCAACGGCGACGAGGCCTGGGCGCCGACCGAAGAGGTCTACGGCGCCGGGGTCCAGGGTGAGCGCATCGTCTCACCGGCCCGTTTCACGTTCGCGGTCCTGCCGGGTCAGACGACCGAGGAGTTCCTCGCGATCCGCTCCTACAAACCGCGCATCCAGGGGCGGGGCATCGGCTTCACCGGCTGGTTTGCCGCGTCGAGCGATCCGGAGAACTTCGGCAAGCTGACCATTCTCAAGTTCCCGACCCAGAACGAGCCTCTCGACTCGCTGGACACTTTCACGGCCAACGTCGCCCGCGACCCCGAGCTATCGCAGGAGCTGACGCTGCGCAGTTCTCAGATCCGCCGCGGCAACACCTTGGTGGTACCCGTCGGCGAGGGGCTCCTGTACGTCCAGCCGCTGTACCTCGACTCCGATGACTCGCTGCCGGTGCTCTTCAAGGTCGTCGTGAGCTTCGGTGACAACCAGGTCTACGCGGCCGACCGCTTCGAGGAGGCCCTGAGGCTCGCCCTGCTCGGCGCGCGTGGCGTGAGAGGTGGCGCCGATGCCGAGGGCAACGCACCGGATGACGCGAACCTCGAGGAGCTGGTCCGGCGGGCGGCACAGGAGTTCGAGGCCTATCAAGCCGCGTTCGGCCGGGGCGACGACGATGAGGCCCTTCGTCGGCTGCGCAACTTCCGTCGCGCCTTGGAGGCGGCCGAGCGCCTGGCCGGGGGCGGTGCCGCCCCGGTGCCGCCCCCGGTCGCGGGCGCCGACGCCGCCCCGGCTGAACCGGCGCCGGCTGAGCCGGCCACCGACGACGAAGGCTGAGGCCCGCCGGCTAGCTTCGCGGGCGTTCGAGCGCCCGCCGGATCACGAGCAGCCAGGTGAGGGTGCCCGAGAGCACGATCAGCACCAGCGCTGCGATGCTGGCATCCGCGAGGAAGGACTCCTCGGCCGAGCCCCAGATGCGCGTCGCCAGGGTGGTGAACCCCGTCGGGGCCAGAAGGAGCGTGGCGGGCAGCTCCTTCATCGCCGACAGCATGACGAGCCCCGCTCCGGCCAGGAGCGCCGGCCGGATCAGCGGCAGCTCGATCGTCAGGAAGCGCGCCAACCGTCCGCGGCCGAGGATACGTCCGGCGTCATCGAGATTGCGTGGCAGAGCGCGAACGCCATCGGCCGTCGACTCCAGTGAGAGCACGCCGAAGTTGATCACGTAGGCCAGGATCAGCAGCGGCAGCGACTGGTAGAGCGTCACGAGCGGTCCTGGCGCATTGATGGCCCAGAAAACGATCGCCAGGGCCACAACCAGCCCGGGGAGGGCGAAGCCGGCGGCTACGACGGCGGCGGAGATCTGGGCGGTGCGCGAACCCGGCCGCCGGGCCAGCAGATACGCCAGTGGCAGGACCACGATGGTGGCCACGATGGCCGCTCCGATGCTCGAAACCGCGGAGTTCAGGGTGGGGGCGACGATGTCGGCGGGGTCCGCCGCGAGGCGGGCCGCGCCGCTCTCGCCCTCGGCGATCCCCCGCCCCGCCCACCACGACAGCACGCCCACCGGGATGATCAGGGCGAGCGTGAGCAGCAGGCCGATGAACGCGAGAGCGGGCGCGCGCCAGGCGCCGAGCGGCACCGGCATCGCCCGCCCGGAGGGTCCCGCCGGCAGGCGCCGGCCGACGAGCGTCCGATGCCCGGCCGCGACGAGCAGGGCGACGCCGCCGAGGACGAAGCTGAGCGTGAAGGCTGTCTCGGTGTCGAGAAGGCGGCGGGCGTAGATCTCCCGTGTCAGTGCGTCATAGCGCAGCAGCTGGACCGCCCCGAAGTCGCTGATGGCGTAGAGGAAGACGAGGAAGCCGCCGCCGGCGATGGCGGGCCAGGCCTGGGGGAACACGACGTCGCGGAACACGATCGCCGGACGTCGGCCCATGGTCCGGGCGAGCTCCTCGGGCGCGCGGGGCAGGGTTGCCAGCCGGGCGAGCACCGGCAGGAAGACGAAGGGATAGGTCAAGAGGATGAGGACGCTCGCCGTGGCCCAGAAGCCGCGAACCCGGGGCGGGGTGACGCCCAGGGGCTGCAGGAGATCGGCCAGTAGTCCCCCGGGCGCGAAGGCGGCGATCAGGGCGAAGGCCCCGATGAACGACGGGATGACGAGGGGCAGGGCCAGGAGCACCGCTGTCAGCCGACGGACGGGAATATCGCCCCGGGCCACGATCCACGCGGCGGCGGTCCCGATCACGCAGGCCCCGAGGGCCGCCGCCCCTCCCAGCAGCAGCGTCCGGCCGAGCGGAGCCCACAGCAGTCCCCCCGCGACGGTTTCGCGGGCGTTCTGCAGGTCACCGCCGACGCGGGCGATCAGGTAGATCATCGGCCCGGCGAAGGGGACGGCGACCAGCGCGGCGATCATCCGCCGACGATCGCCGCGTGGTGTCGTCCGGGCGCTCATGCCCGGACGGTACTGCTCACTGGCCGATGCCGCTTTCAGAGATCAGGTTCACGACCTCCGCCAGGTCCGCGCTGGTCCCCGGAAACGGGAACGCGTCATCGAGCTTGACGGCGTTGCTGCCGGCCAGCGGGTATTCCTGGTTCTCATCGGCGAGGTACTGCTGCGCCGAGTCCTCGGTGAGGAAGCTCAGGAGATCCTCGGCCCCGGTCGCGTTGTCGGATGAGGCGAGCACCGCGCCGGAGGACGGAAGCACCAGGCTCCCGACATCGTCGGCCGGGAAGTTCACGATCGCGATCGGGAGGTCCGGTGACTCTGCCAGCGCACGGGCGACGTAGTAGTTGTTGACGAGGCCCATGTCGATCTCGCCCCGACCGACAGCATCAACGATCGCGCTGTTCTTGGGGTAGCCCTGGGTGTCATTGTCGGCCATCGCGCTCAACCACTCGCCGACCTCGTCTGCGCCGCGCTCGGCCACTGCTACCGCGACGAACTCCTGGAAGGACCCGTTCTCGGGGGCGACAGCGACGCGACCCGCGAAGCGCTCGTCGGCGAGGCCGAAGACCGAGCCGGGAATCTCCGCCGGGTCGACGGATTCGGTGTTGATCACGAGCACGCGATTGCGACCGCTGATGCCCATCCAGTTGGCGCCGTCGGCGTCGCGGAAGGCGGCGGGGACCCGAGAGAACAGGTCGTTGGGCAGCTCCGCGAGCAGGCCGTCGGCGTCGAGAATGCTCAGAGGCGTCGGGCTCTGGGTGATGATCGCGTCTGCCGGGCTCGCCTCGCCCTCCTGCTGGACCAGCAGCGCCACCTCCGCCGAGTCGCCGTACCGGACGTTGACGTCGATCCCGCTGGAGCTCTCGAACTGATCGAGCAGTGGTCCAACCAGCTCCTCGCTCCGCCCGGAGTAGACCGTGAGGGAGTCGAAATCGCCATCGTCATCGCCACAGGCGGATGCGCCGATCGTCAGCGCGAGCACCCCGATCAGCGGCAGGACGGCGCGGCGGACGAGCGGGTGGGATCGGCGGGCATTCACGTGGCGCTCCTCGTGCGGAAAAAGACTTGGACGCGGCGGAGCCTAGGGCTGGCTCCGATTAGAGACAACGCCCGTTACCGAAA
>JAHEIS010000061.1 GCA_024639225.1 Actinomycetes bacterium
GCGGAAGGCGGGCCGGTCCGCCGTCGCCGCTCAGCTGGCGGCCAGCTCCCACGGCGGCGGGATCGTCTCGACGAACTCGCTCTCGGGGCGGGCGAAGAAGTAGCCCTGGGCCATCTCGACGCCGAGGTGCAGGAGGGTATCCATCTCGGCCTTCGTCTCGACGCCCTCGGCGATCAGGTGCGAGCCGATCTCTTCGTTGAACGCGACCATCGAGCGCACCAGTGCCCGCTTGCCCGGGTCATGGTCGATCTCCTGGATGAGTGAGCGGTCGAGCTTGATCCACTCCGGGCGAAGCTGCATGACGTGGCGCAGCGACGAGTGGCCGGCACCCGCGTCGTCGACGGCGACCGACGCGCCCCGGCCGCGGAACTTGCTGAGCCGCTCGGCCAGCTTGGAGTAGTTGTCCACCTCGTCGTGCTCGGTGATCTCGATGGTCAGCCAGTCGAGATCGTCATCGCCGAACGCCTCGGCGAAGCCTCGCGAGAAGACGAGCGCGGGGCTCGCGTTGACGGAGACGTGGACGGGGAAGGGGCAGTTCCGGGCCTTGTCGACGACTCGGCGGACGCACTCCAACTCGATGTCAACGCCCAGACCGACGGCGTGGGATTCGGCGATCCAGACGTCCGGTCCGCGATTCGGGGAGGCGTGAAAGCGCGACAGGCCTTCGAAGCTGATGATCTCGGAGTCGACCATTCGGACGATCGGCTGGAAGACCGGCCGGATCGCGTCGGGCGCGTCGATGATCTCCTGAATGCGCGCACGGCGGTCGGCGAGCGTGGCGTTGCCGTCGCTCAGCTCGACACCGTCGAGCGCCCCGCCGCCAAAGGCGACGACCTCGCGTTCGGCCTCGCGGGCGGCGCGCAGCGCCTCCTCGAGGGCGGCGAGGGCCTCTTCGGCGGAGGTGCCGTCCTGGGGGAGGCGCACGAGCCCTGCCCGCGCGCTGAGCTCCTGGGCGGCGTCGGTCGCCCGACGACGGAGCTGGTCCGCGGAGTTGCGGTCGTCGGTGAGGCTCTGGGACGGGCCGAGGTGGGCGAAGCGGTCGGGACCGACCCGTCCCCAGACGCCCGCCGAGAACGCCGAGTCGAGGCTACGGCTCACGCGATCGAGCATCTCGTCCCCCGCGCTGAAGCCATTGCGGGCATTCCAGACTCCGAATGCCGTGAGGTCGATCCCGATGAGGGTCAGCTCCTGGCGACTGCTGATCGCGCGTTCGAGCTGACGGGTGAAGGCGGGGCTGCTGAGGAACCCGGATCGCGCATCCAGATCGTCGCTGCCGGATTCGCGGACCACGTTGAAGACCCGCCAGGCCAGGAAGGCGCCGGCGAATGCGGCGATGATCTGCAGCGGTCCCGCGAGGATTCCCATCGCGAGACCGGCCAGAACGAGTCCGCACGCGACGATCGCCGCGTGCGACAGGGCAAAGCCCTTCTGGGCTTCGGAGACCCGCAGCTGGCGGTGGGTCGCGAAGACCATCAGGCCGATCGCCACCGAGTACCCGGGGAGGATCACGGGCCCGACGGCCTCGTACTCGCGGACGAGAGCGTAGGTCGTGGCGGTGTCCACGATCGCCAGCGCACCGAATGAGTAGCCCACCCATCGCAGGGCACCGCCGCCGCCTCCGACGCCGGTGCGGCGGACGGCGTTGTAGAAGAGGCCGAAGAGCACGACGTCCAGGACCGGCGGGACCAGCAGGGACGCGTTGACGTCCGTTGCGACCTCTGGGTTCCAGACGAACGCCCCGATGACCACGGCGACGAGGATCATGACGAGGATCTCAGTGATGATCATCCAGGCCCGGCCGGCGCGCGAGTCGGCCGGCGCCGGCTGGCGAAGAGCCCAGAGCGCACGGAACCAGATCGGATAAGCGAGCAGATAGCCGATCTGGGTCCAGGAGGGGATCTCGTGAGCGCCACCGACGAACGCAAGAAAGCCCACGACGAGGACGCCGCTGAAGGCCCACGCCCACAGCCCGAGCGACAGAGATCGCCAGGCCGTCTGCTCCGGCCCCTCGGCTTCACGCGCTGACCGCCACGCGAGGACGGCGGCGAGAGCCGCCAGGGGGGAGTAGGCCGCCACCGTGACGGAGATGGCGATACCGATCTCGATGAGAGCGAGCGCCGGGACGACGAGAATCGTCGCGACGACGACGAGCACCGCGACGCGCTCAAGCGGTCGAAGCGTGATCGAGCGAAACCTCACATGATGTTCATCGGCATCCGCAGGGGTGAACTTAGATAACGCTCGCCCGGATCAACCGCGATCCGAATCGTTTATCGTCCGTCCGCCCGCAGTGTGGGGATCACGCTTCGACGACGACGCGCTCGCCCCCGAGCAACCGGACCTGGGCGTAGACGCGTTCGATCTCGGGGTCCTCGGCCGCCAGGGGGGCGAACCAGCTCGCAGGAAGCGGGTCCGGCGAGACGTCGTCGCGGAACCAGTGCGGCTCCGGCTCCACGGCTGCTTCCAGCAGGTCGCGCTGAAGCTGTCCATCGGAGTCGCGCAGGTGGTTGATCATCGTCGACCAGTCCGACACGCCGAGATCGGCAGGCTCGCCGAACAGATCGCGCGGTGAATCGTTGAGCAGCGTCACGCCGAGCAGGGCTTGGTAGAAGCGCGTGTGGCGGGGATGCATCGACACGACCATCAGGGTGCCCTCCTCCTGCTGCGCCACGGTGCGGAGGAAGGTCGCCAGCAAGAGGACCAGAACCCGCCGCCGGTGCCGCCGCCACCGCGGCGCGACCACAAGAGAGCCGCCCTCGAACACCGGGCGCCCGTGCGACCGCAGGTCGCCGACGAGATCCGGGAACGCCCGGTCGGAGGGCAGGCCGAAGGGCCCGTCGGGAATGCCCACGCCGGAGGCGACGTCGTTCTCCCCGGAGCGGCAGATTGCGAAGACGACCCCCGGATTCAGGTAGGGGCCGATGACGCGGCGGCCGGAGACCCGGGGCGTGGAGAAGCCCGCCTCGACGAAGCCGTCATGGACGAGCCGCGTGACCGCATCCGCCTCGCTGACCTTGTTCGAGAGATCAACCCGGAAGCCGGCCTCGATGTCGGCGCGCGTCGTCATTCCGCGGCCGGCCGGGCGGTGTAGCGCGGTTTGTGCTGGTAGTCGCCGGCCTCGTGGAAGGGGTAAGAGGCGGCCTCGTGAAGCGTGATGTCGGCCGGCGCTCCGGCGGGCGTCGCCAGGTCGGCGGCGAGCAGCTCCGCCATCCGGGGTGTCGGCTCGCGCCCGGCCCGCAGCTGGAGGTGCAGCCGGGGAACGTCACCTCCCGATTCGATCCGGAAGCGGCCCGTCAGGCTCGTCGCCTCGGCGGCGTGCTGGAAGATCCGCTGCTTGACGGCCTCGGGTCGCAGCGACCATCCCGGTCCGCGGGCGACGTCGGGTCGCCGGCCCCACACCGCCACGACCGGATCCGGCACGCGGACGGATGAGCCCCGTCGCTCCAGTTCCCGGTTGATCACGGCGGCCGGGACGTGCTCGCCGAGATCGTCGAGGTCGTATCGGATCAGCGGCAGCATCCGGCGCCCCAGAGTCGTGATCGCGAGCGTCCGCGCCTCGTCGTCGTGGGCACGCGATTCGATGTAGAACCGGCGCGGGTCGTAGGTGAACAGGCTCGGCGTGTAGTCGTCGCGCCCGAAGACGACGCGCCGCAGGTCGGCGTCGTCGAGGGCGGCCCGGGCCGCGCGGAGCGCCGGGGTCTCGCCGAGGAGTCCGAGGCCGACCTCGGCCGCCCCCATCGACACGAGGATCCCGGCGGGCGACTCCTCTTCGGGCCGCGGCATGGAGAAGAGCTCGCCGACGTGCGAGCGCCAACTCTCGGAGACCCACTCACCGCCGACGTAGCACGACGTCGGCGGCAGCGAGACGCCGGCCCGGCCCCCGAACATCTCCTCGGCGAACTCCTTCATGAAGACCGGTTCGGCCAGGAGGACCGTCTGGGAGAAGCGTGGCGCGAGGCGCCGGTAGATCTCCAGCGCCATCTCGATGTGCACCGAAGGGGTGGCCACCGTCGCCAGCGTCGTCGGCACGCTGATGCCCATCGGGAGGCAGTTGAGGAGAAGGGTCGACCGAGTGCCGGCACCTCCGGCCGCGAGCATCGCATCGGTCATCTCCTGCTGGGCGGCGAGCTCCGCCTTGGAGCTGATCCCGATCGAGAAACTCCCGCTCTGACCACTCGAGGTGAGCAGCTCCGCTGCGTCGTCGATGCCTCCCTCGCTCAACCAGGAGTCGATGTCCTGAGAGAAGACGGCGCGCTTGTCCAGGAATGGGACGTCCTCGAGCGACTCGATCGCCTCGGGACGCACGCCCATGTCGGTGATGAGGCGGCGGTAGCCGGCCGACGAGAGCAGTGTGCGGCGGAATGCGGCGTAAGCGGCATCGGGCCCGGTTGCGGGTTCCGTGGGGGAGTCCTCGCGGGGACGTTGTGCCCTGCGCAGTGCATTCATCAGGCGAGAACCTATGTGGGGCTCCTCTTCGCTTCATGGTCATTATTGACCAATACCTCGGATTGGCTACCGTCAGAAAGCGGCGGCCGATCAGGCGCTGTGAGGCGGGGCGTGAGGTGGCTGGCGCCGAGACGATCCCGTCCGTGGGGGGCGCGAAAGCGATTATACGACGTCCGATTCGGGAAAACGCCAGTTCCGCCGATCACGCGGCAAGCGGGATCAGACGATGGTTTCCGGCAGCAGGCCCCGCTCGCGGGCGACCCGGACGGCCGCGGTGCGCGTCGGCACCTCGAGCTTCGCGAGGATCTTCCCGACGTGGCGGGCAACGGTACGCTCGGCGATGAACAACTCGTCACCGATCTCCCTGTTGCGGAGCCCCTGGGAGAGGTGGGCGAGCACTTCCATCTCACGCGCCGACAGGGCGTTCGCCTCGGTCGGCCGACCCTCGGCACGGGACGGAATCCGCTGACCGCGCGCGCGAAGGGCAGCCTCGCTTCGGAGTCGCCAGCCGTCCGCTCCCATCTGCCGGAACTCACGGCGGGCCAGGTGGAGATCCTCGATCGCCTCCTCGTCATCACTGATGCCGCCGGCGACGAACCTCAGCCGGTAGGTCCACCACTCCAGCCCGGCCGCCGCGAGGCGGTCTGCCGCGCGCCGCAGACCAGGCGCGGTGATCGCGTCGCCGACCGCGAACAGGCGCGCGGACTCGACACCCTCGGCGGCGAGCGTGTTCAGCGCCTGGAGGCAGCGGGTCTGCGGCGCTCCGCTCGAGCCGATCATGGCCCCGGCGACGAGGAGCGGGACGATGGCGAGCCGGTCATCGCTGCGCTGCCAGGCGGCGAGGCAGCGCGTGATGACCCGCTCCGCCTCACGCGTCTCACCGGCCGTCGCCGCGGCGAGAGCGTGTCCGGCGGCCGCGGGCGCGAGCTGCTCGAACAGCGGATCCTTCCCGAGGCTGACGCGGATGCTCCGGTACTCGCGCAGCGCGTCGCTGATGAGCCCGCGGGCCAGCAGCAGCCGGGCGCGCGCCGGGTCGACCGGCGACGGGGCCTCGCGCCCCAGCTCACGCCAGCCGGCCGCCGCCTCGCCCAGGGCATCGTCGGCATCGGCGAGGCGCCCGCACTCGACGAGGGCCTCGCCCAGGTTTCCCAGGAGGACGAGGTGGTGGTCGGACAGGCCGAGCTGCTCCGCCCGGGCCGCCCCCGCCCGAGCCTCGTCGGCCGCGTCTTCGGGTCGCCCAAGCAGGCTCAGCGCATGGCTGTGATGGATGGCGGCCAGCGTCACGATCCGGCTGTTGCCGTCGGCGGAAGCCTCCTCGGCGGCGCGTCGGAAGTCGGGCAGCGCATCGCCGCGTCCGCCGGCGAGCACGCGGGCGGTCGTCGCGACGACGAGCGAGCGGCTCGCGACGGCGGCCTCGCCGCAGGCGCGGGCGACGCTCCGGGCTCGCTCCGACAGGTCACCCGCATCGATGACCCGGCCGGTCGCCAGGGCCATTCCGGCCGCGTCAGCCAGGCTTTCCGCCCGACCGGGGCTCGGCGTCTGCGGCTCGACGTCTTCGCTCAGCGAGGCCGACAGGCGACGGAACGCCGCGTCGTGACGGCCGAGCATCCAGTCGGCCGACGCGCTCCCGGATGATGCGGCGAGGCGCTTCTCTCCCTCGCCGCAGGCGCCGTATCCCTCTGCCGCATCGTGCAGATCGCGCGCCGCGGCTTCCCAGTCCGACAGGGCCGAGCGCGCGCGGCCCCGCGCCGCCAGCCCGTCGAGGAGCAGGCGCTCGGGCAGCTCATCGTCATGCCATTCGAGAGCGCGCTCGGCATGGCGCAGCGCCAGGCTGGCCTGCCCTGCGACGCGAGCTTCGTCGCTCGCCGCGGCAGAGAGGCGCACGACCTCCGCGGCGTCAACGGCGCGCGCCGCGCGCGCCACCAGGTCCCGGGCGTCGCGGCCACAGGCGTGTCCCGCGCGCAAAGCCGTCGCGCTGTCGCGGCGCAACCGGGCAGGACCCATGGCGCTCAGCAGGGCCTCCGCGACCAGGGGGTCGGTGAAGGTCCAGAGCGCGGGCGCCCCCGGGCCAAGCGTCAGGACGCCCGCGGCGTCGAGGGCGTCGAGGTCATCCTCCAGCGCCCGCGTCGACCGGCCGGTGAGCTGCGCGAGCTCCGCCGCCGGGAAGGCGGGGCCGAGGTGCGAGGCCCAGACGAGGACCTCGTCGAGTGCCGGTCCGACGTCGGGGGTCGGCGGCGCGGCGTCCGGCGCAATCAGCGGGGCGAACTCCTCGGTCCCGTGTGCGGCTCGGGCAAGCGCCACGAGTAGCCCCGGACGCCCACGGCCGAGGGCCAGGATTCGGTCCTCGAGCGCGGGGGAGATGTCGGATCCGCTGCCATGGACGAGGCGGGCCGCCTCGTCATCTCCCAGCGGCCCGAGCGGAATCGCAGGAATCTCCGGTGGGCTGGACTCCCCCCAGAAGAGCGCGAGGGAGCGTGATCCGGCGAGGCTGATGGCGACCGCGTCGGCGCCGCGGTCCTCCGCGGACGTCTCCCCCGCGAGGGCGACGAAGGCGGTGCGGGCTCCCGCGGCCCGGGGATCGGCCGGGAGGCCGAGCGCGGTCAGGGCGCCTGCCAGCCGCGCCGGGGCGTCGCCCCCGTCGTCGGGAACGGCGATCACACGTACGCCGTCTCCGCCCAGCCGGGTTGCGATCTCGCGCGCGAGCCGGCTCCTGCCCGATCCCGGCGGTCCGGTCAGTGCGATGGCGCCGGGCCGGGCGGCGATCAGCTCATCGGCCCGGGCGAGCTCGTCCGCCCGTCCGGCGAGCACGGGGGGCAGAAGCGGATGCTCCGCGGAGGACACGCCGTTATCCTACTTTCCGTCGGCGGGGGCTCCCGCCCGCGGTGGGGCGCCACGCACTCAGGAGCGCGCGGCGGAGCCCATCAGGGAGCGGGAAATCACCATGCGCTGGATCTCCGAGGTGCCCTCGTAGAGCTTGGTGATGCGCGCGTCCCGGTAGAGCCTCTCGGCGGCGAACTCGGCGGAGTAGCCGTATCCACCGAGCGTCTGGACCGCCATGTCGGCCGCGTCGACGGCGACCTGGCTCGCCAGCAGCTTCGCCTTCGCCCCGATCTCATTCACCGGTGCGCCCGAGTCCCGCAGGCACGCCGCGTGAAGGGTCAGGAGCCGCGCGGCGTCGATGCGCGCGGCGATCTCGGCGATCGGGAACTGCACACCCTGGAATCGCGCGATCGGGCCGCCGAACGCCTCACGCTCGGTCGCGTAGCCGATGGCCAGCTCGAGCGCCGCACGGGCGATGCCGACCGCCTGGGCGGCGATCACGATGCGCCCGCTGTCGAGGGTGGCGAGCGCGACGGAGAGGCCGGCGCCCCGTTCACCGAGCATCTGGTCGCGCTCCGCGCGAACTCCGTCAAAGGCGATCTCGGCGGTCGAGGACGAGTGGAGCCCCATCTTGGGGATCTCCCGGCTCGCTGTCAGGCCCTCGCCGGCGTCGACGACGAAAGCGGACACTCCCTTGGCGCCGGGGCCGTCTGTCCGTGCGAAGACGATGAACAGATCCGCAAAGCCGCCGTTGGAGATCCAGGTCTTGGTGCCGGAGATGCTCCAGCCATCGTCGTCCTCGACGGCCGTCGTCCGCAGGCTCGCGGTATCGGAACCGGCATCGGGCTCGGTGAGGTTGTAGCAACCGAACCGTGCACCGCTGACGAGGTCGGGAAGCCACCGCTGTTTCTGTTCCTCGGTGCCGAAATTCACGAGCGGGGCGATCGTCAGGCTCAGCTGGGTCGCAAAGGACACCGACGTCCCGACGTCGGCAGCCGAGATCTCTTCCATGACCAGGCAGAAGGCGGTCATGTCGAGTCCGGCTCCGCCGAACTCCTCTGGCGCGAGGAGCCCGAGCAGGCCCAGGTCGGCCATTTCGCGCACCGTCTCCACCGACACGTGCTTGTCACGGTTCCAGTTCTCAGCGTTCGGGGCGATCCGCGTCTGGGCGAACTCGTTCGCCATATCGCGGATCTGGACGTGCTCGTCGCTGAGGAGGGCGTAGAGGCCGTTCCCGTCGGCGGAGGCGTTCATGGGCACGGGGCCAGGGTAGCGCCGGTCTGCACCGGGAGGCCAGCGGTCGGCGACCGCTGCAGTAGCGTGGCGCCATGAGCAGTGGACGACAGTCCCCGATCGTCGGCTTCAGCGCGGAGCGCCGACGGGTCGGCGAGGTCGAGATCGCCTACTCGATCGGCGGCCAGGGGCCGCCGCTGCTCCTGCTCCACGGCTACCCGCAGACCCACGCCATGTGGCACGCCGTCGCGCCGCTGCTGGCCCGCGATCACACAGTCGTGGCCGCGGACCTGCGTGGCTACGGCGACAGCTCCAAGCCGCCCGGGGGCCCAGGCTCCCGGGCGTACGCCAAGCGGGAGATGGCCCGCGACCAGGTCGCCCTCATGAATGCCCTGGGATTCGAGCAATTCGCCGTCGCCGGACACGACCGGGGGGGCCGGGTGGCACACCGCATGGCTCTGGACCACCCCCGGGTCGTCATCCGACTGGCCGTCCTGGACATCGTGCCGACCCGGACCGTCTTCGCCACCGCCGACCAGGATCTCGCGACCGCCTACTTCCACTGGTTCTTCCTCATCCAGCCCGATGGGCTCCCTGAGGCGATGATCGGCGCCGATCCGCGCTGGTGGCTCGACGAACTCGTCGCGCGTTGGTCCGGGCCCGGATTCACGCCTGATCCGGCCGCACGCGCCGAGTATCACCGGTGCTTTGCCACGACCGACGGTGTCCGTGCCAGCTGCGACGACTACCGTGCCGCCGCCGGGATCGACCTCGAGCACGACGCGGCGGATCCCGGCCCGCTCGGGGCTCCGGTTCTGGTGATGTGGGGGGGCAGGGGCGCGATGGATCGAATCTACGATCTCCCCGCGACCTGGCGCGCGCTCGCCCGCGAGGTCACGCCGGTCCGACTCGACTGCGGCCACTTCCTGGCCGAGGAAGCGCCGGCCGCCACGGCGTCCGCACTCGCCGACTTCTTCCGCGAACCCTAGGTCGCGGGCGGCTCCGCCGGCGCGGGAGTGTCGGGCGGCGTCTCCGCCGGGGGATCGGACCCTTCGGCTGGCGGCGTCCCAGCGCCACCCTGCTCGTCTGAGGGGGCGTCCGGATCGGTGTCACCGGGCTTCTCTTCACCGGGCTTCTCTTCACCGGGCTTCTCCTCTTCCTCCTCCTCCTTCTTCTTCTTCTTCTTTTTGGGCCCAACCTCGACGAAGGCGTTCTGAGGCGAGTAGCGCCAGCCGTAGTCCTCGTCCTTGATCAGCTCGTCGCCCCGGAAGACCTTGCGGGTGTACGCGATCGTGAAGCCTGATGCGCCCGCCGACTGCTCCACCACGCGCCCCCCGGGCTCGAGGTCCTTGTTGAGCGTGCTGATCTCCTTCGGCGCGGTGATCCCCGTGCGCGGTCCACTCTCGGTCTCGACGCGTCGTCCCAGCTTCGAGGAGTAGAAGCTGACCGTGATGCCCGGGGTGTCCGCGCTCATCTTCACGAGAATGGACGCCGGCCAGTCGTTCTTGAAGATCAGCTCCGGGCCGCCCCAGGACACGGTGGCCTCCCGGCCGGCCGGGTAGCGGGAGATGTAGAACTGATGCGGCGTGTGGTCGATGATTTCGAGCCCGGCAAAGAACGCGGCGTTGTACAGCGTCGTCGCCACCTGGCTGACGCCTCCACCGACCGCGTCCTCGAGCTTCCCTGCAGTGATCTGGCCGGCGGGGACGAACCCACGCTCGGTCGTCCGCTGTCCCAGTTCCTTGTTGAGCGAGAAGACGCCATTGGCAGGAATGATGACCCCGTCGAGCACCTGCGCCGCCTGGCGGATGTTCGTGACGCGGTCGGGGCAGCACGTGTAGGGGGTGAAGAACGTCGAGACCCGTTCGGTGATCTTGAGCTTCTCGGCGTCTTCGGTGGTGAACGTCGCCGGGATCTGCTCAAACCGGGCCCCGGTCTGAGGCTTGCCGGCCCGTCGGACCAGCGTGCGGGCCAGACGGGCCATGTCGACTCCCCGGCCGGGGAGGTCCGGAACGAGCACCACATTCTCTCCGCTGACCTTGAACTCCGCGTCCCGTGGCGTCCGCTCGCCCTCAGCGAAGGCGGGGCCCAGGGCCGCCGACAGCACGTCCTCTCGGAGGTCCACGCGGATGTCGGGAGCGACGGGGGTGAACGCCAGGGCGGCGACGATGTCCTCGCGCGCGAGCTGTTTCTTGAGCGTGCCGAGGATCACGCGCGGCGGCGTCGCCAGCAGTCGCTCAGCGCGGGTGCTGGCACGCATCGCGGCCTCGTCGAGGATCGGTGGCGGGTCAACCTCTGCCGCGAGCGCGACGTCCCCGTCGAACGCGGCGATCTCCTGCAGGATCGCCTCGCCGTCCACACGGATGCCGTCGCGCGCCGAGATCGTCCGCAGTCGCCCTTCGTTGACGACGACCGAGGCCGGCCGCGGCTCCCGCGCGATGTCCTTCTCGACCGCGCGGGCCGCGGCCGCGACACGTTGTTCGTCGTAGGTGAACGGGATGGCGATGTCGCGATCCCCGCCGAGGCCGAGCCTCCCCCGCAAGCGACGGACGAAGCCCCGGGGCTCGTGCGCCGCATCGGCGGTGTCCGCGACGGCCGGTGATGGCTGGAGCGCCCGGCGCACGACTGCGCGCCGGAAATCGGGCTCCTGGGGGCTGGTGAAGACGATCTCGTCGTCGAGCATCTCGCGCGCCCGGTCGCGGACCGCCGTCCAGGTGTCATCCGGGCTCAGTCCGCCGACATCGACACCCTCGACCTGCGTCCCGGGCGGCGCGCCGTCACCGTCTCCGCGCGCACCGACGGCAACGGCGACCCCGGCGAGGAGGACGACGACGAGAGCCGCGGACAGGATCATCCGACGACGGGAATCGCTCGGGTTGCGACGTCGCTCAGTCAAATCGCGCGCAGTCTAGACGCGGGCCCCGGCGCTGTCCCTCGTCCCGGGTCCAGGGCGCGCGCCTACACAGCCCGCACTCTGACCGGATGCGCCCGCCCTGGCGGGTTTCGCGTTGCGGGAGTGGTTCAGCGACGAGCGCGGTTGGTATGCGCTCTCGCTGGCCGAGAGGTTCTGAGCCGCTAGGTGCGGCGGATGAGGATCCGCTGCTCCTCGACGCTGATCTCGCCGGAGTCGACCAGGCGGCCCATGGCGAGCGTCACCGACTCGCGGGCCGCGGCGACCATGTCCGCGAGGTCCTGGTGCGTGAGCCGGAGATCGAGTCGGATGCCGTCGGGCGTCATCTGGCCCCAGCGCTGACCGAGTTGGCGCAGCTTGAGCAGCAGGCGCTGCTCGACCGTCGGCTCCAGGGCGATGGCGAGCGCGGCCTCCCGGTGGGCGAGTTGGCTGTTGAGCGCGGCGAAGAGGTTGCGGCTGGAGCCCGGGTTGTGAAGCCAGCGCTCGAGTCGTTCCATCTCGACGGGAACGATCTCCGAGCGGGTCAGCGCCCGCAGCGTCGTCTCGGGCCCCTCGGCCCACGCCGGCCGACGGGTGAAGATGATCTCTCCCTCCTCGGTCACGCCGATCGTGCGCCTCTCGCGGGCGCCGCCGCCGACGTCGATGGCGAGGCGGCCGGCGGTGACGAGGATCGCCGCCGTGGCGCTCTCCGGCTCGAGCAGGTCCCCCTTCTCCATCTCGTGCGCCGTGAGAGCGCCGAGCTCTGCCCGCACCTCCTCGGGTCCCATGCCGGCGAAGACGTCCATGTCGGGCGCTGTCGTCGAGAGCGCGCGCCGGGTCTTCGCCGCGGCCATCAGGACGCCACCAACGCGGTCAGCGCCACGGCGTTCAGACCCGCGTGCGCGGTGACGACGGTCAAGAATCCCCGCCGCCGGTAGAGCTCCGCCAGGAGGAACCCGATGAGCGCGAGCGCGATTGCGCGCGGCCAGATCAGCCAGGCGTCCAGGTGGGCCGCCGCGAACAAGGCCCCCGTGATCCCGGCCGCGGCGGGGAAGGCGACCCGTCGCCGGAAACCGTCGAGCAGGAGCCCGCGGAACAGCAGCTCCTCGCCGATGGGCGCCAGGATCACAAGGCCGATGGCCAGCAGTCCGATCTGCCAGGCCGCGTCGGGAACGCTCGGCTGTGCCTCGTCGATCCGACGCTGAACCGAGTCGTCGATCGCGATCCCGGCGAGCATCACGAGGCCGGCGGTCACGATCAGCACCGCAGCGGCGGCGATCCCGACGCCCATGTCCGCCGCGGGCCCTCCCGATGACCTCGCGAGCATCGCCCGCCGTTTCGTCTCGGGCAGGCGTCGCCACAGCGCGACCGCGAGCAGCAGCAACACGAGTCCCGCGACGACCAGGGCGATCGTGGTCTGCAGCTCCTCGCCGGCGCCTGCCGCATTCAGCAGGCCGACGGTCACGACCGCAATCAGCAGCGAGGCGGGGACGACGAGCAGCGGGAGCCCGATGCTCTGCCACACCCCCGCCTCCGGCTCGGTACCGACCGGACCGCGGGCCTGTGCCGGTGCAACCTCCACGCCGAGAAGGGTCTCACATCCCGCCGCCCGCGGTGGGGCCCTCAGGCGAGCAGGAGAGAGGCCGCCGCGATCGCGTTGACGGTTGCGTGGGTCGCCACGGCGGCCCAGTAGCCGGCGCGCCGGTAGATCCAGGCGAGGCCCACGCCGGCGGCGAACAGGCCAAGGAAGATCGCCCAGGTGAACTGGAGGTGGATGACCGCGAAGAACGCTCCGGAGATCGCCGCGGCGGGCCAGAAGGGCATCAGGCGCCGTAGGCCTCCGAGCAGCAGCACCCGGAAGGCCAGTTCCTCCCAGAGCGGGGCGAGGATCACCACGGCGACGAGAAAGAGCGCGACCTGCCAGCCCCCGTCCCCCGCGATGTCGGAGAGCTGGTCCTCGTACGTCTCGAGCGCGCTCTCGAGGCCGGGGTCGAGCTCCTGACCGAGCGTCGTCAGGCCACCGTTGATCAGAACGAGACCGACGCCCAGGAGCACCGCCGCGACGAACCACCACCAGCGGCGCGGTGCCCCGAGCGCGTCCCGGAGGCTCCCGCGGTGCACCAGGCGGATGAAGAGGACGCAGAGGGGGATCGCCACGACGCCTCCGGCAGCCGTGCCGATCAGCAGCGCCTCGCCCTCGATGTTCTCGAGGTCGCCACCGGTGACGGCGACCGCGACGGCGGCGACGATCGCGCCGACGATCTGGCTGCCGGCGAAGGCGGCGAGGAAAAGGACGAGCCACAGCCAGGGCGCGGCGGGCGGCGGCGTCGAATCCGTCCGCGGTATGTCAGGTGTCAGGCCTATCCTCCGAGTGTAGGCGGACTCCCTCGGGAGCGGTCCACATTGGTGACTATCCTTTGACACATGAGTTCGTCCGCGCTCCAGCAGACCCTCGATCTCGAGCTGTTCGAGGGGCCCTTCGATCTGCTCCTGACGCTGGTGCTGCGCCAGGAGATCGACCTCTTCGAACTACCGCTCGCCGACCTGATCGAACAGTCCCTCGGTGAGGTCGGTGAGGGGCGCTGGGATCCCGAGACGACAGGTGAGCTGGCCGTGCTCCTGGCGGCGACGGTGGAGCTCAAGCTCCGACGTCTTCTCGGTGATGACGACGAAGCGGAGCCGGACGAGGATGCGCTGGAGGCGCGCGAACGCCTGGCGGCGCGGCTGATCGCCTACGCCCCGTTTCAACGCGCGGGCGAGTGGCTGCGCTCCCGCGGCGGTGCGGCCTCGGGCTCCCGCTACCGACGTGTCCCGCTTCCCGGCCCTCTCGCGCCCCGGCAGACCCGCGAGGACCCCGCCCGACTCCCACAGGCCATCGCGCCTCTGCTCGAAGCTGCCGAGCGGCCGTCCCTGGCGCACCTGACGGCCCGCCGGGTGAACATGCCCGAGGTGCTCGCCCGCCTGCGTCAGGCGCTCGGTCTGGGGCGGGCGCTGAGCTTCGACCGGCTCGTCGAGGGGGCCGGATCCCTCGAAGAGGGGATGACCCTCGTCGCGGCCCTCGAACTCGCCCGCCGCGGCGAGGTCGCACTCGAACAGCCGGTCGCGTTCGGCGACATCACGATCGTCCCGGCATCGTGAGCGACGCACCCGACTTCGAGGTGCCCGAGGACACGGGCGAGCTGAGCCGATGGCTCGAGGCCCTTCTCTTTCTGAGCCCCGCGCCGCTGTCGCTCACCGACCTCTGCGAGCTGACCACGGCCGCCCCGGGCCCGGTGCAGCGGGCCATCGGTGAGCTACGGGAGCGCTTCGGTACGGATCATGGCATCGAGATCGCCGAGGTGGCCGGCGGCTATTCCATGCGCACCCACGATGAGCTGGCGGCCGTCTGCGACCGTCTGCGCGAGCGCCCTCCGGACGACAAGCTGTCCCCGGCGGCCATGGAGACACTCGCCGTCGTGGCCTATCTCGAACCCGTGACCCGCCCCGACATCGGTCGGCTGCGCGGCGTGCAGGTGGACTCGGTGGTTGCCGTCCTGAT
>JAHEIS010000156.1 GCA_024639225.1 Actinomycetes bacterium
GCTGGACGCCATGACCGGTCAGAGCGCGGTGGACGTCGCCGAGGCGTTCACTCAGACCGTGGACGTGACCGGGGTCGTGCTCAGCAAGCTCGACGGCGACGCCCGCGGCGGCGCGGCGCTTTCGGTCCGGGCGGTGACCGAGGTACCCATCCTGTTCGTTGGCACCGGCGAGAAGATCGACGCCCTCGAGCCCTTCTACCCCGATCGCATCGCCTCGCGCATCCTTGGCATGGGCGACGTGCTCAGCCTCATCGAGAAGGCCCAGGACACCGTCGACGTCACCGAGGCCAAGCGTATCGAGGAGAAGATCAAGGGGGGCTCGCTCACCCTCGAGGACTTCATGACCCAGATGCAGCAGGTGCGCAAGATGGGGCCGATCTCATCCTTGCTGGGCATGATTCCCGGTGTCGGTGGCTCGCTGAAGGGCGTCGAGGTGGATGACGGTCGTCTGGACCGCATCGAGGCGATCATCCAGAGCATGACCCCCGATGAGCGCCGCAAGCCCGACATCATCAACGGCAGCAGGCGCCGCCGGATCGCCGCCGGCAGCGGCACCAGCGTTCAGGAGGTCAATCAGATCCTCTCTCAGTTCAAGCAGATGAAGAAGCTCATGAAGCAGTTCGGGAAGGGCGGGATGCCCTCACTGCCAGGAATGAGCGCATAGAGGTGGTCAGAGCTCCAGGCCGGTCCTTCTCAGGTGATGGTCATCGCCACCACTTGCTGACCACGTAGAGCATGGCGGCCGAGATCCCGAGCTTGATCACCGTGAGCATGACGTCCTCCTGGCAGGAGCGCGGACCTCTTGGGCGGCCAGGATAGTCCGGCGTCGGCTCGAGAGGCACTGGGCCCGGGCCGGAGAGCCACCGGCCGATGGCGCCGCGCGGCGATCCTCCGTTGCGGGGGAGCCCGTCAGATGCCGTCGATGGGTCGAGGCGGTACGATCCCGTTCGCATCGAGGTGGTCGCAGTAGGGTTTCGTTGCTCCCTGGTGCCCGAAGAGATCCAAAAAGCCCTGCGAGACGGGGAACAACGTGGAGAAGACTCGAACGTGGTAAAGATCCGACTGGCCCGTGTGGGCAGCAAGAAGAACCCGATCTATCGGGTCGTGGTCGCCGACTCGCGCTCGCCGCGCGACGGACGCAACATCGAGACGATCGGCCGGTACAACCCCCAGCCCGACCCCTCCTTCGTGGAGATCGACGTCGAGAAGGCGAATGACTGGATCACCAAGGGCGCCCAGCCGACGCCCGCGGTGAAGAAGCTGCTCAAGATCGCCGCGGCCGGGAGCTGAGCATGTCCGATGAAGAGCGCGTCGAGGAGATGGTCGCAGGCATCGCGAAGGTGCTCGTCGATGCCCCCGACGACGTCGCGGTGAGCAGTCGCGAGAGCGATCGCGAGCTGCTGTTCACTCTCAGAGTGGCCGACGACGACATGGGATACGTGATCGGGCGGGGCGGGCGCGTCGCGGAATCGATGCGGCAACTGGTGCGCGCCGCGGCGCGCGAGCGCGATCTCGGCCGGGTCGGGCTCAAGATCGAAGAGGCCTAGCGGCATCAGCCGGGCCGATTCGGTCCTGGTCGGCCACGTGGCGCGCCCCCACGGCGTGCGCGGAGCCGTTCGCGCCCGCCCGACCGGCCGGACTCTCTCCACCCTACGCGTCGGCGAGCACGTCCTGGTCGGAGGGGCCGAGCGAGAGGTCGCGAGCATCGCGGGGACGGCTGACCGCCCAATCCTCCACTTCATGGGCGTCGACAGCCGCGACGAGGCCGCCGCTCTCGGCCGCCAGCCGATTCACGTCGCTGCCGAGCGGCTGCCGCCGCTCGGTGAGGGGACCTTCTACGTCCGCGAGCTGATCGGCTGCACCGTCGTGGAGGGTGACAGCGAGCTTGGCGCCGTCGTCGACGTCGAGGCTGGTCCGGCGAATGACCTGCTGGTGGTCGAGGGTGAGGTGGGAAGGATGCTGGTCGCCCTCGTCGACGAGACCGTCTGCACGGTCGACCTGGAGGCGCGGGTCATCACGGTCATCGAGGGGCGGGCGGTTGCCCTGCCCGGTGGTGCCTGATGCAGATCGACGTCTTCACCCTCTTCCCTGAGTGGTTCGACTGGATGCGGCGTCCACGCCATTTGGCCAACGCGAGCGGCAGCGACCAGCTCGAGCTGCGGTGCTTCAACTACCGGGACTACACCCCCCTTCCGGCGGGGCAGGTCGATGATGCGCCGTACGGCGGCGGCGCCGGGATGGTGCTCCGGGTCGATGTCGTCGCCGCCGCCCTCGAAGCCGTCTACGGGACGGCCGCCGAGGATGTGAAGCGCGACCGTCACGTCGTAGTGCTCACGCCCCGCGGGCGCACCTTCAGTGACGCGATCGTGCGGGAGTACGCCCAGTACGAGCGGATCACGCTCCTGAGTGGACGCTACGAGGGTTTCGATGGACGGGTGCACCGATATCTGGCCTCCGACGAGCTCTCGCTCGGTGGTTTCGTGCTGGCGGGAGGCGAGACCGCGGCCATGGCGGTGATCGACGCCGTGGGTCGGCGGCTGCCCGGGGCGCTGGGGAACGTCGACAGTCTCGAGCACGAGTCGTTCTCGCCGGCCCTCGAAGGGCGGGTCGAGCATCTGCACTTCAGCCGGCCTGCCGAGTTCCGCGGCTGGGCAGTGCCGCGGGTGCTGCTGTCGGGCGACCACGCCGCCGTCGCCCGCTGGCGCGATGAGCAGTCGCAGCAGTCGCCGGGCCCGGCCGATGGGCCGCGGAGCGAGTAGCAGACGAGTTTGCCGGTCCCACGCCGGAACTCGTTCCTGCCGGCTATTGGCCTGCGGCTGAGGTTCTCCTCATTACCTGGGTCTTACAACTGTAGGCGAGAAAGACCCCGACAACTGCCAATTGCCCGCGTCCTGGATGGCGACGGATCGCATGAGAGAGCGAACCTGAACCGGCCGCCGCCACTAAGAAACGGGGACGACGTGCAGAACATCGATGTGTTGGTCATCGGATCCCAAGGAAAGGACGGGCTTGCCTCCCGCCTTGCCCGCATGGGCCATCGCGTCGTATGCGCCAACCTCGCCAGCGACCTCCCGGGCGGTCGCTCCTGGGACGTCATCGCGATCGATGATGGCGGCGGTCAGGATCCGCTGGTCGTGCCCGACCGCCTGCCCGCCAGCGACGCGCCGATGATGGTCGTCGGCGAGGACCCGCGCCGCGTGTCCGGCGTCGGCCCGGTGGTGTTTTGCTTCCGCGACGAGTCGGACGCCGGCTACTCGCGCGCGGTGCACATGTGCGCGGCGCTCGGTGCCAAGAACGCCGGCGAGACCGACTGCGATGAAGTGGCGCGCGGACCCTTGAGCGGCCCCGGCTGGCAGGGGGCATCCGGCTCCCGTCGCGAGGCGCACGCCGCCTAGCGCGCAGCGACTCACCTCACACGGCGCCTCACGCATACCGGGGTGGTATGCTCTCCGCCGTTTTTCGGACGGTCACCGCACGAGGGAACCACCGTGTCAGTCATCGAGAGCTACGAAGCCGCCCAGCTTCGCGACGATATTCCGGAGTTTCGCGCGGGCGACACCGTGCGCGTGCACTTCCGGGTCATCGAGGGCTCGCGGGAGCGCGTTCAGGTCTTCGAGGGAACGGTGATCAAGCGCCAAGGAAAGGTGAACCGGGCGTCGTTCACCGTGCGCAAGCAGAGCTTCGGCGTGGGGGTCGAGCGAAGCTTCCCCCTCCACTCGCCGAAGATCGAGAAGATCGAGCGTGTCAGCGAGGGTGACGTCCGGCGCGCACGCCTTTACTACCTGCGTGAGAAGGTCGGAAAGCAGGCCCGAGTTCGCGAGAAGCAGCGGGCGTAGGCGTCGCCGCCGTCCATCAGGACGGCTGTTCGCACACGACCGCGGTCTGTCTCGCGGCCTCGTTGCCGGGGTCGACGAGGCCGGCAGAGGGTGCCTGGCGGGCCCACTCGTGGCCGCCGCGGTGGCGATCGATCTGGGTCGCCTCTCTCGCCGGGG
>JAHEIS010000062.1 GCA_024639225.1 Actinomycetes bacterium
GCGCACGTCGGCCGTCTCGGGCAGGAAGTCCGGACGCTTCCCGGCGTCGATGTCCGCCTGACGCTCCTGGCGACGGGCGAGGAGCTCCGTGCGGCGGCCGTTGAAGGCGCGGTGGAGCTTCGCGACCAGGGCGACCGCGTCAGGGGTGAGGATCTCGGCGAACGCGTCGGTCACGTCCGCGGTGATCTCGACGCCGTCGGGAAGAGAAAGACTGCTCATCGGGAAAAGGTCCTTTGCTGGCCGGTGGAGATGGATACCGTGCGCGCGAAGCGACGCCTGTGCGGGCGATGGACGACCGTCGCGATCGGGACGACCAGCCTAGTTGACCGGTGTCGGTTCGTGCAGCCTGACACCTGGCCCGAACGCGACCGCCGACCGGCGGCCGGGGCCGATGCTCACGGGGAGTTGATGACCACCGGGGTTCCGGGCCGCAACAGGCGCGAGAGGCGGATGACGTCCCGGTTGCGGAGGCGGATGCAGCCGTGGCTCGCGCGGGTTCCGATCAGGCGGGGCGCGGACGTGCCGTGGACCGCCACCCGGCCGTTGCCACCGGCGTACTCGTTCAGGACACGTGAGTAGCCGGTGAGCGGGAAGACGATCGGGCCGATGAAGCTGTCCGGCGTGTGGGTCCGGATGAACTCGGCGACGGCGAAGCGGCCGACCGGCGTCGGTGTTGAGCGGGCCCCGACGGCTACGTCGAGGCGGTAGAGCCGGCGGTTGTTGCGGAACACCGTCAGCGTCCGCGACTTCTGGTTGATCGCGACGCGGATGGGGTTCTTGCGGAAGCGGAGGGTGTCGGCCGGGACCCATCCCTGGCGGCCGTTCGGCCGGATCGGCAGCTGGAGGCTCACCCAGAGCCGCCCGCCGCGATCACGGTAGGTCCGGCGCACCAGAAGGACCTGCGCACCTCGGCCGAGCGGCGCGACCGGCTGCAGGTTGACGATCCGCCGCCCCGAGGTCCGCGGAGCCCGGCGCGCGGTCGTGGGGGCGATCACCGTCGCGGCCCAGGAGTACGACGGGTTGGGGGCGGTGATGCCCTGCGCGCCATCCGAACGGGGCGCGTCGACGGCACCGGCGAGGGCGCCGGCAACGCCGACGGCGAGCATGAGCATCCTGGCTGAGGCGGTCATCCTGCGGGGCCCTCGTCCTGACGTATGGGTGCCGTCCCTGGCATGGAGGCTGGTCCCTCCCTCGGCAGATCATGCCGACGACTTCAGTGAAGCGCCTCTCGGGCACCTCCGCACTGGACGACCGTCGGGATCCGGTCCCCATGTTCCCGACGCGAGGATCTGCCCGGCTCAGATGCGTCCCGGCACCTGGACCACGAGGATCGCGACCACGACGAAGGTGACGAGCAGCACCCCGAGCTCGGCGCCCGCCCGCACCGCCAGGCGGCGTAGCGCGCGCCGGGGGGGCGCGTCATGTCCGGTGATCGCCCGCGTGAGTCGTCGGTTGCCGAGCGCGATCGCCCCGGCGATCGCCAGCAGCGTGATCTTGATCAGCACGAACCGGCCGTAGTCGATCTCCCACAGCTGCGAGGGCGCCGAGAGCTGGCCGGCAACCCGCACGACTCCGGTAACGACCAGGAGCCCGACCGCGCCGGCGGCGATGGCTCCCCACCGCGAGAGCAGGCCGGAGGCCAACTCGGAGCCGGCGCCGGGCGCGATACGCGGTATCCGCCAGGCCGCCCAGGCGATCACGGCCAGGCCGGCCGTCCACAGCGCCGCCGCCGAGGCGTGCAGCGTGTGCATGGCGATCTGCAGCGGGGCGAGGGGCGCGAGCGCCGCGTGGGCGCCAGCGGCGAGGCCGGCGAAGATCGCCAGCGCTGTCACCGCCATGAGGATCCACGGGCCGCGCCGACCTCCGGGCTGCGCGCGCAGTCGGCCCGGACGCGTCTCGTCGAGGTACTGCCAGGTGGCGAGGCCGAAGAGCACGAACAGCAGCAGGGCGCGCCACTGGACCGCCTGCCCGAAGCTCGTCTCGTTGAGGAACACGCTGATGCTCGCGGGGTCAGCGAGCGTGCGCAGCACGCCGGCGCCCGCGGCCGCCGCGCTGCGCACCAGAAGAAGCAGACCCTCGGCGGCGATCGCGCCCAGCGCGAGCAGGCCGAACGCCATCCAGAAACTCTCCCGGCCCCAGGTGATGACCCGATCGCGCTCCTCGGGGGGCGCGGACCACGCGCGCACCGACGGCTCCCAGACGAAGCGACGCACCAGCAGCAGGCCGAGCAGGGCCGAGAGCATGACCAGGTGCAGGACGCGTGAGCTCACGCCGAGGATCCCGCCCTCGCTCGGGCCGGAGCCCGCCCCATCGGTGATCGGCGCCGTCAGCTCGTCGACCCCGACCCCGAAGACGAAGGCGCCGGGGATGACGTGCGAGTCCTCACCGACGATGCGATAGCGCACCGTGTAGGTGCCGGCCTCGAGACCGGGGCGCAGGTCGAAGCGGAGGACGTGCTGGTCGCCGGGGGTCACCAGGGGCACGGCCGCCAGGGCAGTCTGCCCACGTTCGTCGGTCACGTCGGCGTCGAGCCGGGGATCGAGTAGGCGGATCTTCTCGGAGAAGCGGAGCGTCACCTGCGCCGGCGCCGCCTCCAGCCGCTCGCCCGCCGGGGGATCGGCCTCGAGCAGGACCGCGTGGGCGTCGGCTCGAGCAGGGAGAGCGAGCGCCATGGTCAGGACCATGAGCGCGAGGATGCGCACCGGCGTGGTCATCTCGACGATGCTGGCGACCCGCCGGGCACGCTTCAAGGGGCGCGGGTGGGGGAGGCTGGTAGCGTCTCGGCGCGATGGGGGGAAACGTGAACGGACTTCTTGACGGAAAACGCTGCCTGGTTGTCGGTGTCGCCAACAAGCGCAGCATCGCCTGGGCGATCGCCCAGCGGCTTGATGAGGCCGGCGCCACGCTCGCGCTGACCTACCAGGGGGAGCGGACCGAAGGCGATGTCCGCAAGCTCGCGGAGACGCTCTCGCGCCCCGCCGCGGCGGTGCTGCCGCTCGACGTCCAGGACGACGACGAGATGGACGCCGCGGTCACCGGCGCTGCCGACGCCCTCGGCGGCATCGACGTCCTCGTCCATGCGGTCGCCTTCGCCCGTGCCGAGGACCTCGGCGGGCGCTTCGCCGACACTCCCCGCGACGGTTTCGAGCTGGCCCTCGACGTCTCCGCTTTCTCGCTGGCCGGGCTCGCCCGCCGGTGCGAGCCCCACATGACCGACGGCGGTTCGATCGTCACGCTGAGCTATCTCGCCGCGGAACGCGCCGTCCCGGGCTACAACGTGATGGGCGTCGCCAAGTCGGCACTGGAGTCGATCGTCCGTCTGCTCGCGTGGGACCTCGGCCCCCAGCAGATCCGGGTCAACGCCCTGTCCGCCGGCCCGGTGCGCACGCTCGCCGCGCGTGGCATCCCGGGCTTCAGTGACATGGCCGACAAGATCGCAGAGCGCACGCCGATGCGCCGCGCCATCACGACCGACGAGGTGGCGGACACCGCGCTCTATCTCTGCTCGCCGCTCTCGACGGCGGTCACCGGCGAGACCCTCCACGTCGACGCCGGCTACCACGCGATGGGTCTCTGACCCTCGTCGGTACGCGCGCCGGTGCTGCGGGTCGGGATCGTGGCCGACACCCACGCCGGGGAGCATCTGCCGCGGATACCCGCGGAGGTGCACGAGCTGCTGGTGGGCTGCGAGGTGATCCTCCACGCCGGAGACATCACCGATCCGGCCGCGCTGGACGGGCTGGGGGCGATCGCTCCGGTCGTCGCCGTCTGCGGTGATCATGATCGCGCGCTCGCCTGGCGCACCCTGCCGCGCGACCACGTGCTCGAGATCGCCGGGCGGCGTATCGGCGTGACCCACGGCAACCGGCCCCGGCCCCTCGAGTACCTCGCCCGGGTCTGCACCCTGCTCGCCGGCCGTCTTGTCGATCTCGGTCTCAACCGCCACCTGCTGCGCCGGTTCGGGCCACTTGACTGCATCGTCTACGGCCACCTCCATCTCCCGCGCCATGAGGTCGTCGATCGCACTCTGATCTTCTCGCCGGGGGCCGGGTTCACTCCCGAGCATGAGCCGTCCGTCCCCTGGGTCGGCGCCGCGGGCCGGGCGACCGAGCGTTTCCGTCGCCGCCTGCCCGCCGCTCAGCGGCGGGCGGCCGTCGGCGTCATCGAGATCGGCCCGGATGGCCTCGAGGCGCGGCGCCTGTTGCTGTCGCGGCCACTGCGCGGGGTCGCATCGGCATGAGCGATCTCATCGTCCGCGAGGTGCGAGGGAGCGACTTCGCCGCGGCGCGTGAGCGGGCCGACGACTGGATGGGCCGACCCGTCGGCCTCGTGATGCACCGGCTGTTCTTCGAGCAGCTCGGGCCGCACGGGGTCTGGCTCGAGAGCGACGACGAACCCGTCGGCTTCCTGCTCGGGCTCATTTCCGTGGCGGAGCCGGACCTGGCGTACGTGCACTTCCACATCGTCGACCCCGCCCGTCGCGGCGAGGGGCTCGGAACCCGGCTCTACCACGAGTTCGGCGCGCGGGCGCACGCGGCGGGGGCGACGCGCGTGCGGGCGCTCGCCCCGCTCTGGAACGCGCCCTCGATCGCCTTTCACGAACGTCTCGGATTCGCGGGCGACGTCCGGCCCGACTACGTCGGCCCGGGCGAGGACCGTCGGGTCTTCGAGCGCGCGCTGCCTTTCGAGAACCGCTGATTTCCGGGTGAAAGCGCGCGGTGGCTCCGATAGGCTCGCCACCCGTGCCCACGTGAAGGAGGACCTGGTCCGTGGCCAACAGCTACGAACTGAGCGTCGAGATCGATGCCGCGCCCGAGGAAGTCTGGGCGGTCATCGGCAATCCCGTTGATCTCGGCTGGTTCGATCCCGTCGAGGCCGCCCACGTCGAGGCGGACGTCCGCTACGTCAAGATGGGCGACGGCCGGAACCTGGTCGAGCGGCTGCTCGAGCGCGACGAGGGGCGCCGCTACTACTCGTACACCGTGATCGAGGGCTCGCGCACCAAGATGCTGAGCCACGAGGCAAGCTTCGAGGTGCAGGAGCTCGATGACGGTCGCAGCCGGGTCATCTGGCGTACGGACGCGAAGCCCGAGGACGATTCCATCGACCTCGAGAGCCGCATCGCTCCCGCCCAGCAGAAAGGCTTGGACAACCTCGCGCTGCTGTTCGCGGCCGCGGAGAACACCGGGTAGCTCTCCGTGCCGCACCCCTTCCGGGGTGCTGGCCGGTCATCCCATGGCGATTCGCGGAGATTCTTCGGGGATCGGTCCAACTCTCGGCCCTGGGCGCCGTTGTCGGACTGATGGAGGGTTTTCCGTCACCACTGCCGGGCGCCACTGCCCGGGATGAGAACGGATGCGTCGATCCGGCTGATGCCGGGCACCGCGTCGGCGGGCTGATCCGTGTGATCGCCGCGCGCGACCCCGCGCAACTCACCCGCAGTGGTGACATCGCCCGTCGGGCAGCGGACATCGCCGTCGAGCTGAAGTGGGGCCCCTGGGAGGTCTTCCTGCTGCAGGAAGCCGCTCTGCTGCAGGACGTCGGGACGCTCTACAGCGCCGGCGACGGAACGGCTGCCGATCCCGACCGCGCACACCCGCTGATGGGCGCGATGATGACCGAGGGCATCCTCCTGCCCCGCCAGGTGGAGTGGATCCGGTCTCATCACGAGCGCTGGGATGGGAGCGGCTACCCGGCCGGGCTGTGCGGGGATGAGATCCCGACCGGCGCCGCCATGATCGGGATGGCGGACACCTGGCGCGGGCTGACTGACGCGGGGCCCCGTGCCCGCGACGAGGCCCTGCCCGTATGTGAGGCGATGGCCGGCCGGAGCTTCGCCGAGCCGGTCGTCGCCGGGCTGGTCCGCTCCGTCACCGCCTCGCGTGCGCCTCCCTGACGGACAGCCGCCGCCCCGGTGGGTGATACACAGGCGTATCGCCACCGGACACATCGCAGCGCCCCCGGGCACCTCGGCCCGACGGCGCTCCCACCTACTGGCCCTGGCCGCCATGCTCGGATGGGGCGCCGCCTGGATTCCCTCGGCCCTCCTGGTGGAACGCTGGGAACCCCAGGCGTCGGCGGCCGGCCGCCTCGGCCTGGCGGGCGCCGTGGTCATCGCCGTCCTCATCGCGACCGGGCGGCGCGTCCTGCCCGGCGTGGGCCTACCCGCGCTGCTGTGGATCGGGCTGACGCAGACGGCGCTCTTCTACGGGATCGTCTTCTGGGGGATCGCCGAGGAGGGAGCCGGCCTGTCGGCGGTGCTCTCGAACACGGATCCCCTGTTCGTGGCCGCGCTCGGCGTCATCTTCCTCGGCGAGTCCCTGCGCCGCGCGCAGTGGGTCGGCCTGGTGATCGGCTTTCTCGGCGCCGCGATCGTCGCCTCGCCGGACGGATTCCTGCCGTTCTCCCCAGACCTCGGGGCTCTGCTGGTGATCGGCGCCGGCCTTTCGTGGGCGCTCGGGACGATCGTCGCCACCCGTTTCCTGCGCGGCGTGACGGAGCCACTCGCCCTCGCGGGCTGGCAGATGCTCCTCGGGGCGGCAATGCTGGCGGTGCTCAGCATCGCTGTCGAGTCACCCCCGACGGACTTCGGGCCCGAGGCGGTCGGCCTGCTGCTGTTCACCGGCGTGCTCGGTTCGGCGGTGCCGCTGGTCCTCTTCTACGCGGCGGTCCGCCACGCGCCGGTCGGCGAGCTCTCGGCCTGGTTCTTCCTGGTTCCCGTCATCGCCGTCATCGCCGCCTGGCCGGCGCTCGGGGAGGACCCGACACCCGGCCTGCTCGTCGGGATGACCCTCGTCGCAATCGGGCTCTGGCTCGTGTTGCGGCCACGCGCGGCGGCAGCCGGCTAGTCCTCGGCTCCCGGGGTCTTCTCGTGATGCCCGCCGAACTCCCGCCGCATCGCCGACAGGGCCCGGTCGGCGAAGTCCGAGCGTCCGCGCGAGCTGAAGCGCGCGAAGAGTGCGGACGCCAGAACGGGAGTCGGCACGCCCTGCTCGATCGCGGCTTCCAGGGTCCAGCGGCCCTCACCGGAGTCGGAGACGTGACCGCTGAAGGCGTCCAGCGCCGGGTCCTCGTGGAGTGCCGCCGCCGTGAGATCGACGAGCCACGACGCCACGACGCTCCCTCGGCGCCAGACCTCGAGGACCTCGGCGACATCCAGGTCGTACTGGAAGGCGGCCGGGTCGCGCAGAGGCGCCGTCTCGGCGTCGGCCGCGCGCGCCTCGTTACCGGCGTCGGCGTGCTCGAGGACGTTCAGGCCCTCGGCGAGCGCGGCCATCATCCCGTACTCGATCCCGTTGTGGACCATCTTGACGAAGTGCCCCGCACCGGCGGGTCCGCAGTGGAGCCACCCCTCCTCGGCCGGCGCCGGATCGCCCTCCCGCCCCCGGGTGCGCTCCGCGGCCTCGAGTCCCGGTGCGAGCGAGCGGAAGATGGGTGCGAGTCGCCCGACCGCGGGCTCCGGCCCGCCGATCATCAGGCTGAAACCTCGCTCAAGGCCGAACACCCCGCCGCTGGTGCCCACGTCGACGAGATCGATCCCGGACGTCGACAGCTCCTCGGCCCGTGCGATGTCGTCTCGCCAGGACGAGTTGCCGCCGTCGATGATCACGTCCCCCGCCTCGAGGACCTCGGCGACCTGGGAGACGAGAGCTCCCGTGACCGCGGCCGGGACCATGATCCAGACGGCGCGCGGCGGTGCGAGGGCCGCGGCGAGCTCGGCGATGTCGGTGGTGCCCGTCGCGCCCTCCCCGGCCAGCGTCGCGACAGCCTGGGCGTCCAGGTCGGTGACGACGCAGTCGTGGCCGTCGCGCATCAGCCGGCGCACGAGGTTCGCCCCCATTCGGCCGAGGCCGACCATCCCAAGCTGCATCAGTCTGATCTCCCTTCGCGCCGCGGCGCCCCGGCGTTCCGGTTCATGGCGTACCGGCGTCGGCGGCGCGCACCTCGCGGACCTCGGTCCCAGCGCCGATGACGGCCCGCTCGACCCAGGCGCCCGGGAACAGCCCGTGGCCGACCATCCCCGGCACCGCGTCGATCGCCGCCGCCAGGGCGACCGGATCGGAGATCGTGCCGAAGTGGGCATCGGCGACGGGGTTCCCGTTGTCGCTGGGGGTTTTGCGCCAGCGGACCTCGGTCGCGCCGAGCGCCCTGAGGGAGCGGGTCACCGGTCCCCGTGCCCAGGCGAGGGCCTCCAGCGGGGTGCCGAAGGGCCCGAGGGCCGGCACGAGCTTGCCCACATCTGCGATCACCACGAACCGATCGGACATGTGGGCCACGATCTTCTCGCGCACGTGGGCTCCGCCGCCGCCCTTGGTCAGGTTGAGCCGGGGATCGATCTCGTCCGCGCCGTCGATGGTGAGGTCGAGTCGACCGGCCTCCTCGGCCGTCATCAGCCGCAGCCCCTGAGCAGCGGCCAGCTGCTCCGTCGCGGCGGACGTGGCCAGGCAGATGATGTCGGCGCCGCGCTCGCCCAGCGCCTCGACCAGGTGGCGCACGGTCGATCCGGTGCCCAGCCCGATGCGCATGCCGTCCTCGACGAGACCGGCGGCGTGCCGCCCGGCGACGCGCTTCTCCTGTTCCCGGCTCACCCGTCGGCGCGGTCGCGGACGCGGGCGATGAGCTCGGCGGTTGAGCTGTCGTGGGCGCCGACCGCGCCGGTGCGCAGCTCCTCGGCGATCGTGTCGGCGAGGACCTTGCCCAGCTCGACGCCCCATTGGTCGAAGGAGTTGATCCCCCAGATCGCCCCCTGCACGAAGACCTTGTGCTCGTAGAGCGCGATCAGCGCGCCGAGGGCAGCCGGGCCCATGCGTTCGCCCAGGATCACGTTGCTCGGGGTGTTGCCGGCGAAGGTCCGGTGGGGAACCAGGGCCGGGTCGACCCCCTCTGCGGCGACCTCCTCCGCGGTTCGCCCGAAGGCGAGCGCCTCCGGCTGGGCCAGGGCGTTGGCGAGGAGCAGCTCGTGGTGGACGCCGAGGTCGTGAACCGGCTCGCGGAAGGCGATGACGTCGCAGGGCACCAGGTGGGTCCCCTGATGGATGAGCTGGTAGAAGGCGTGCTGCCCGTTCGTGCCCGGCTCGCCCCAGACGACCGGACCGGTGGCCCAGGACACCGGCTTCCCGTCGAGCGTGACCGACTTGCCGTTGCTCTCCATGTCGAGTTGCTGCAGGTAGGCGGGAAAACGCGCCAGGTAGCGATCGTAGGGGAGCACGGCGTGGCTCTCGGCGCCGAGGAAGTTCGCGTACCAGGCGCCGAGCAGGCCCAGCAGCACGGGCAGGTTGGCCTCCAACGGAGCCGACGCGAAGTGCTCGTCCATCGCCCGGAAGCCGGAGAGCATCTCGGCGAAACCCGCGGGCCCGATCGCGATCATGAGCGCGAGCCCGACCGCGGAGTCGAGCGAGTAGCGACCGCCGACCCAGTCCCAGAAGCCGAACATGTTCTCGGTGTCGATCCCGAACTCGGCGACCCGCTCGGCGTTGGTCGACACGGCGACGAAGTGGTCCCGGACGGCCTCCTCCCCGGCGCCCAGGCCCTGCAGCAGCCAGTCGCGCGCGCTGCGCGCGTTGGTCAGCGTCTCGAGCGTCCCGAAGGACTTCGAGGCGACGATGAACAGCGTCTCGGCCGGGTCGAGCCCGCGGAGGCTCTCGACGAGGTCGGAGCCGTCCACATTTGAGACGAAGCGCACTCTCAGACCGTCCGGCGCCAGCGGGAGCAGGGCGTCGGCGGCCATGGCCGGGCCCAGGTCGGAGCCGCCGATCCCGATGTTCACGATGTTGCGCAGCGGCCTGCCGGTGTGCCCCCGGCGGCTGCCGTCGCGGACGGCCTCCGCGTAGGCGCCGGCGGCGGCGAGCACGGCGTGGACCCCCGGGACGACGTTCTCGCCGTCGACCGTGACGGACGCGTCCCGCGGGGCGCGCAGCGCGGTGTGGAGCACCGGCCGGCCCTCGGTGACGTTGATCGGCTCGCCGGCGAGCATGGCGTCGCGGCGACCTTCGACGTCGCGCTCGCGGGCGAGCGCCATCAGGGCCGCGAGGGTCGCGTCATCGACGCGGTTCTTCGAGTAGTCGAGGTAGAGGCCGGCCGCCTCGGCGGCGAGGCGCCTGCCGCGCCCCGGGTCCGCCGCGAAGAACTCGCGCAGGTGGCGGTCGCCGATGCGCTCGGCGTGGGCGGAGAGGGCCCGCCACGCTTGGCCCGCGGTGATGTCGCCGACGGCGTTGTCGCTCACAGCGCGGAGTCTAGTCCCGATCGCGGGCGGGGCCCGGAAGGCGACGAGCCGGGCGAACGCCCGGCTCGTCATCCATCGGGAACCGCCCGAGGGCGGTGCCGCGTCAGGCGGCGGCGGGAGCGGCGTCCTCAGTGGAAGGCGCGGTCTCCTCGCTCGGCGCCGGCTGCTCGACCCGGCCGGAGCTGCACAGGTCGCGACGGGCCGTGCGGCCGGCCTTGCGACCCTCACGGCGGGCGGTGCGGAGATCGGAGATCTCGAGGTTCTTGTCCTCGAGCAGGGCACGCATACCGCCGGCGTCCCGGCGCATCTCACGGAGGGCCGTCTTCTTGGCCTTGTGCGTGTCGCCCTCGACGCCGAACAGGTCGAACACGGGGGCCCAGCGGGCGGTCCGGACGGTCACCCGGATGGTCACCTTCTTGGAGCGGCGGTTCAGGATCCGGTCGGCGCGCTCCCGGGTGATCCGCTCGTCGGCGACGCGGGCGTCGAGGCGCTCCTTGAGCCGCCCGAGCCCGGCGTGATTCTCGGCGGTCAGCATCCGGTCGTCGGCGATCGTGCAGCCGCGGAAGCCGCGACGGAGGACCTTGCCGCGATCCGCCTTGGCGGGCTTCTCGGCGCGGTTGTCGCGATCGCCGCCATGAGCGGCGGCGGGAATCGCGGCGGTGGCCATGCCCATCAGGGCGGCACCGGCGATCGCCAGGGTGATGCGCGTGTGGTTCATCTCGACTCCTTGGACGGTGGTGCCGGCCAGTCGCCGGCGAGGGTGTCGTTAGAGAACTATCGGCGGGAAACGTGAGCGGACCTTGCCTCCGAGGTAAGAGCTCAATGACGAAAATCGGCGTAAAGACCCCGCAAAGGTGACCAACTCGGTCGCGGCAGGCAGCGGGGGGCCTCGCGCCGGCTCGGCATGTCGGATGGAGAGACCTCATCGCTCCGCGAGGGCCGTCAATGGTGAGGAGGCCTTTTCGAACCCGCTCTCAAGCGAGCTCTTCGGGCGGGCGTCCGGCGGACCGGAAGCGTTACGGGAGTGACGGGACTCGAACCCGCGACCTCAGGATTGACAGTCCTGCGCTCTAACCAAGCTGAGCTACACCCCCCGGGGGTGTGCCGTCCGGACGCTGCGATCGAGATGGGCGGTGGCAGATTCGAACCGCCGACCCCCTGTGTGTAAGACAGGTGCTCTACCGCTGAGCTAACCGCCCGTTGGCGACGGAGAAAGATAGCAGGCGGCGTGCGCCGCCGGGCCCTCAGAGACCGCTGGAGTCGTTGCTGCCCATGGCCGAGAGCACCCGCTGCTGGAGCCCGGCCGGATCGGCGATGCCGTCGAAGGCGAAGTCGCTGTCGGACTCGCCGGTGCCGGCGGTGTCGAAGTCGAGCGTCCCGATGCCCAGGACGCGGTCAAGGAGGCTCTGGCGCAGATTCAGATTCTGCACCCGGCCGAGGTTGGTCGTCTGGACGGAGCGCGCGGCGATCCCTCGCCGGAGGTGGACCCGGCGATCGCTGACGGCGTAGTGGACCCAGAAGCGGCGGACCACGGCCACGCCGATCAGGACGGCGAGCATCACCATGGACAGCCCGATCCAGCGGGGGTCGACGCCGGACCCCTGGATCGCGATGCCCGCGACTGCGGGGAGAATGGCCACCAGCCCCCAGGCCAGGAGGAATCCGATCTGCGATCGCCAGGCACGGTACCCGTGCCAGATCAACCGCTCTCCTTCCAGCAACTCCACGCGCCGACCCTAGCGCCCGGACCGGACTCGTCCGCTGCGACGGCGTCTCGCAGGGCGCGACAGCCGTACTCGACTACCGGATGGGGTGGGCCGACCAGAGCCGCGGCTAACCTAGAGAAGCCTCACGTGTCCCCCTCCCAACGCACCACCTCAGAGCGCGCGCTCTGGATTGCCGGCACGGCCCTGCTCGTCGGCACGATCGCGTTGCTCGTCGCCGTCGCGCTCGTGGCCGGCGACGCCCTCCGTGGCGACGACGAGGTCGCCGAGGCCTCCGCCCCGCCGGTCGCCGACGTCGCCGTCGGAACCTCCCCGGCAGCCCCCGACCCCGACGCCGTACCGGCGTGCCGCCTCGTCGCCCGATCCGCCCTCTTGCAGCCGTCCGGCCCACTTTCCGCCGCGCTCGAGTCGACGGCGATCGAGACCTCGGCGCTGTCGCCGGCCCGCCCACGCTCGGGGGACGGGATCTCCTTCGCCGTCCGGGACACGATCAATCTGCCCTGCGACGGCGACGGCGGCGTCATCTCGCTGCGCGGCGGTCTCCGGCTCTCACGCGGACCGATCGGGATCGACCTCCGGCGACCCCGCGTCGACATCGGTGAGCGGGCGGTCCGCATGTTCATGGCGCCGTCGGGCAGTCCCGGATTCGAGGGCATCGCCTGGGAGCAGAACGCTCCTCGGCTCACGCGCTCCGGTGGCCGCCGGACCCTGCGGATTCCCGTCGAGCTGACCGACTCCGGTGCCCTCGCGGTGAACGCCGCGCTTCAAGAGCCCCGGCTCTTCTCCGGAGGCGATGCCTTCGCCGTCCTCGAGGTCCAGCTGGACCCGGCGCCCTCAAACGGCCAGGAGGACACGCCCGGCCCCTGACGGCGACGGGCGATCGCGGACCATGACGATGCTCACTCTCGCATTCGTCGCGATCGTGATCGCCATCCTCTCCTGGTCGGCGGGGACCGCCCTGCTCCTCTGGGCGGCCCGACTCAAGCGACTCGAGGCGCTCGAGGACTCAGGCGAGGCCGCGGAGACTTCCGTGGCGACCGCGACCGGCGCCGATTCGGTCAACGGCTCCGGCGAGGTGTCGAGCATCGAGGACAACTGCGCGACGATCGCCGCGGCCCTCGACGATGTCGCGCTACGGGAGACCGCTCTGATGCTCACCGCACTCGCCGAGCACGGTCGGGTCATGGTCGCCTCGCGGGATCCGGAGCGGGAGGACCTCGCGCGACGGGTCGTCGGCGACCTGGCGGCGCGCTCCGCGGAGCTGGGAATGGGGGCGCCCATCACGGCCACCGACGGTGAGGTCGTCGGCGCCGCCGTGTTCCGGGCGGCGGACGGCCTGGGCACGCCTCTGCTGCGCGCCGCGGAGCGGGAGCTCGCCTCGCGCTCGGCAACCGTCCCGGCAACCGCCGGCTGAACACTCCGCCGTCGGACGGGATACTGGGTCTCCGCCCGCCACCGACGAGAGGAATCCGATGCCCACCGTCACCGCCGAGATCACCAGCGGTCTCGCCGTCGCCATCACCAACGGCAGCCATACCTGGCGGGCCGACGAGCCGATCGATCTCGGCGGCGCCGATTCGGGGCCGAATCCGTACGAGCTCCTGCTCGGAGCCGTCGCGTCGTGCACCTGCATCACGGTGGCGATGTACGCCCGGCGCAAGGAGATCCGCCTCGATGCGGTCGAGGTCTCGTACGAGCACGATCGCGTGCACGCGGACGACTGCGTGGACTGCGAGGGCGACACCGACGCGGCCGGCCGCCTCGACCGGATTCGGGGGCGCGTGCGGATCGTCGGCGACATGACCGACGCCCAGCGCGAGCGTCTCGGCGACATCGCGACGCGCTGTCCGGTGCACCGCTCGCTCGAGCGCCGCATCGCCTTCGAGGACGAGGTGATCGTCTCCGTCGGATGAGGGAGGCCGCGGACGAGCGTTGGTGCGGATCGATCCCGTGTCCGTCTCGGCTTGCGCCGTGACAACGGCGGCCTGAGAATCCCCGACATGGACGACTCGTCATTCGCCGGATTCCCGGCGGCAGGCCCGGCCTTTCTCGCCGACCTCGTCGAGCACAACGACAAGGCCTGGTTCGACGCAAACCGGGCCGGCTGGGACGATGCGCTGCTGGCGCCCGCGAAGGCCTTCGTCACCGCGGCCGGCGTGCGCCTGCGCGAGTTCGCCCCGGAGGTCCAGGTCGAGCCGCGGGTCAATGGTTCGATCTCCCGCATCAATCGGGACGTGCGCTTCTCGGCGGACAGGACCCCCTACAAGGACCACCTCGACATCATGTTCTGGGTCGGGGCCAGGCGGACCCGGGCGGACTCACTCTTCTTCTGGCGACTCACCCCGGACGAGCTCATCCTCGGCGCCGGGACCCACGCCTTCTCCCGGGACGCCCTGGCGCGCTATCGCGATGCCGTCGCCGATGAGAGGCGTGGCGCGGAGCTGGTGTCGCTGGTCGGCGAGTTGGAGGCGGCCGGCCATCGGATCGGTGGCGAGCACTACACGCGCGTTCCGCGCGGTTACTCGGTCGAGGGAGAACGCGAGCCCCTGATTCGCCACAAAGCGCTCTGGGCCGCCCGCCACGAGCCCCATCCGCCGCTGCTCGCCGACGGCGGCCTGGTCGACTACTGCACCGACTACTGGCGGCAGGTCGCCCCGCTCCATCGCCGGATTCTCAAGGAGCTCAGCTGATCCGGTCTCGGCGGCGCCGGTCGTAGATCCCGAACGCGAGCACGGCCACCGCTCCCGCGATCGCGAGGGCGGTGGGGACGAGGACGCCCCCTTCCGGGGCGGCCAG
>JAHEIS010000157.1 GCA_024639225.1 Actinomycetes bacterium
CTCGGGCTCTTCACGGGTTTCTTGTGCGGTGGCGTGGTCGCGGGACTGCTGGTCGTGTTCCGGCTCCGCGGCCGGAAGGACCACATCCCCTTCGGACCCTGGCTGGCGACGGGTGCGATCATCTCGCTGCTCGCCGGCCAACCGATCATCACCACATACCTACGATGGGCGGGGTGGACGTGACGCATCGCTCACAGACCAAGGAGATACGATGACCGAACCGACCACCGACGGGCCTACCGAAGAGGAGATGCGGGCCTATCTCGAGAACCTGCGCAACGCGCAGCCGGTCGAGATCGTCGTGCAGTCCTTCGGCATCCTTGCGACCGCCTCCGAGGTCAAGCTCGGTCGCGGCGACGCCCGCGTGCTGATCGACGGGATGGCGGCTCTGCTCGAGGCGACCGCTGACCGGATGCCGTCCCAGATCGTGGATCGGATGCGCCAGACCGTGTCGCAGCTCCAAGTGGCGCAGGTGCAGGTCGAACGCGAGGGTGGCGAGCCCGCTGGCGCGGACACCGGTACCGGGCCGGCGACCGAAGAGGCGCAGGAGCCCGCGCAGGCGCGATCGGATGCCGCGAGCCGGCTGTGGATCCCCGGTCGCGACTGACGCGGAGCCATCATTGCCGGCCAGCGGTTCGCAGGAGCGCCCGGTTGCCGGCGGGACGCGCTAGCATGTGGACCTGCATCGGCCGGCTCGGCTGATGACAGCGAAGTGGAAGTGGCCGCTTCCCACCGTGCGGGGCCCGTCACGCGCGACGTGGTCGTGTTCCCGGTACGGTCATTGGCACCGAGTTCGTCGTATCGTCGCACAGCGCGGCGGCCGGCAGGCCTGGCCACCTCCCTCCGACCGGACCAACCGGCGGGTGCCGCTGGAGACGAAGGGCGCAAGCACATGCCAAAGCAGAAGACCCACTCGGGTGCGAAGGACCGCTTCCGTATCACCCGCACGGGCAAGGTCCTGCACGGTCGCCAGAACCGCGCGCACCTGCTGGAGAAGAAGAGCAGCGCGCGCAAGCGCCGCCTCAGTGGCACCGACGAGCTGGCCAACGGCGATGCCGCCCAGATCCGCAAGCTGCTGAACCGGTAGGGTCGAGCCATGGCACGAGTGACCCGAGGAGTACACGCCCGCAAGGGCCGTCGCGCGGTGCTCAACCGCGCTAAGGGCTTTCGAGGCGCACGCCGCCGGCGGTACCGCGTGGCCAACGAGACCGTTCTGCACGCGATGCGGTACCAGTATCGTGACCGCCGCGCGCGGAAGCGGGACTTCCGCCGCCTGTGGATCACCCGCATCAACGCCGGATCGCGCCAGCACGGTTTGAGCTACAGCCGCTTCATCCACGGGCTGAAGCTGGCCGACGTGACGGTCGACCGCAAGGTCCTGGCCGACCTCGCGGTGCGCGAGCCGGCCGCGTTCGCCAAGCTGGTCGACGTCGCCAAGGACGCTCTGGCCTGAGCTGCACGACCGCATCGCGGGCCGCCGCGGTTCTCCTGTGAGCGGCGGCGTACCCGCACCCGTGACGCATCCGTCGGTCCGGTCGGCACGGAAGCTGCGGCGCCGGCGCGAGCGTTGGGCGGCGGGCCAGCTGCTGGTCGAGGGTCCCAACGCGGTCGTCGAGGCGCATGGTCATCTGGTCGCCGCCTTCGTCAGTGAGAACCCGTCACCGCGGGTCGTCGCCGTCGCCGACCGCTGCCGGGACACCGGCGTACCGGTACTGACGGTGACCGAGCGGGCTCTCGCCGTGCTCGCCGACGCGCGGACACCGCAGGGCATCGTCGCAGTTGCGCGCTGGCCACGCGCCGACCTGTCGGTTCTGCGTGACGCCACCCTCGTTGTCGTGCTCGATCGGGTCGCCGATCCTGGCAACCTCGGCACGATTGTGCGCACGGCCGACGCTGCCGGCGCCGACGGGGTGATCCTCACCGCCGGCAGCGTTGATCCGACCAACGCCAAAGCGGTGCGCGCCTCGGCCGGTTCGATGTTCCATCTGCCGGTTGTCAGCGGTGTCACGCCTGAAGAGGTGGCCGCGCACGGTCGCGCCTGTCGCATCCGTCTGCTTGGCGCGGTCGCGGGGGCGGTACAGCGCTACGACGACATGACCTACGAGAGCCCGACCGCTATCGTGTTCGGCAACGAAACGCACGGGCTGTCAGCGGCCATGCAGCGTCGGGTTGAGGGGTCCGTGTCCGTACCGATCATGCGTCCGGAGCGGCCGGGGTACCGCGGGCACGCCGAGTCGCTCAATCTTGCAACGGCCGCCGCGGTCGTTGTGTTCGAGATCGCCCGGCAGCGTGGTGAACCGGGCCGAACGGGGACCGTTTGACAGGCGAGCACGACAGCCGGCACCTTGAGCTGTTTCCCGACGCCACGGTGGTCGTCGGCGTCGATGGCATCGTACGTGCCGCCAACACCCTCGCTTGCAGGCTGGCGCGCCGCCCGCCCGATGAACTCATCGGTGGCCACGTCCGTGAGGTGCTGCCGCTCGAGGAGCCGGGTGGTGACGACTGGTGGGCCTGCGCCGCGCTCGTTGCTGCGGATCCGGTGTTGCTGCCGCGGATCCCCGAACAGCGACTGTTGTTGCGCCGGACGGACGGCGACTCCGCCCATGTGACCGTCACGGGGCGGCGCATCGCGGGCACCGATGGGCGACCCGACGCGTTGAGCGTGGGGCTGCGGCGGGTGGACCGCCGCTTGGAGGAGGAACGTCGTCGCAGCGACCTCATCTCGACGGCGAGCCACGAGCTGCGCGCCCCGCTGACCAGCGTGCGTGGGTTCACGAAGACGCTGCTCGCACGGTGGGACCGCTTCGACGACGACACCCGTCGGCAGATGCTCGCAACCATCGACGAGGACGCGGACCGGGTCACCCGCCTGCTGGCCGGTCTCCTCGACGTCAGCCGGATCGACACCGGTCGTCTTCCGTTGCGACGTCGGATCGTCACGCTGTCCTCAGTGGTCGAACCGCTGACGCGGCGGTTTGCTGTCGAGCATCCCGACCGCCGGCTCGACGTGGATGTGCCAGAGGACCTGCCGGACGTCGTGGTCGATCCCGACCGCGTCGCGCAGGTGCTGGTCAACCTGTTGGACAACGCCGTCAAGCACGGGCAGGGCGCGGTGCGCGTCTTCGCCCGCGTGGAGGGCGACCAGCTCCGGTGCGTGGTTGGAGATGAGGGCGGGAAGATCCCGGCAGCAGAGCTGGCGCGCCTCTTCAGCAAGTACTACCGGATCCCAGACGTGCGGACGAGCGGCCTCGGGCTCGGCCTGTACATCTCACGTGGCATCGTTACCGCACACGGCGGCAGGATGTGGGCCCGCAGCACTCCACAGACGGGAACCCAGTTCGTGTTCACCCTTCCGCTCGCCGAGTCCGAACTCGTTCCCTGAGGGGGCCGTCCGGTCGTCAACTGTCTGCGACGACTGCGCGAATGGAGGGCCTCGTCGACCGCATGGCGAATTGGCATCCCGCTAGACTCTTGGGCGCAGAGTCAGATCACGGACGCGCTACGTGTCGCCGGGCCGTGGGCGCGAGCGGGGCGGAGGTGTCGTGGAAGTCGGGGATCGGGAGCTACTCGAGCAGATTGCGGGGAACACGTCGATCGCGCTGCTGCTGACGACGCGCGATGGCGAGCCGACGTGGGCGAACGCCGCGTACGAGCGGCTCACCGGCGCTGGGCTTCGACCGGGTGACCTGACGCTCGAGGCGCGTCCCGAGGACGCGCCGGCCGAAGTCCGTTGGGTCTCCAACGACGGGGTTCGTCGGTGGTTCCGTGTCGCGTGCCACATGCTGATGCCGAACGGCAACTCGGACCCGCAGCACCGCCTGCTGTACGAGATCGCGGACATGACCGAGCGGCGAGCAGCAGAGGACGCACTCCGTGACCGCGAGCATCGCCTTGCCCGTATGGAAGCGCTCGCCGGCG
>JAHEIS010000158.1 GCA_024639225.1 Actinomycetes bacterium
TCCGATGATCTCGATCGGAGATCGGGCGGGCCCGAGCAGGATGGTCATGCCCTCCTCCACGCCGTCGGAGGTAAGCACCTCATCCGCATAGGCCTTGCCTGGGGGCGGGACCTCCGGCACTCCCTTCGGGGGAATCTCAAAGCCGAACAGCGCGACGCTGGCGAGATCGCGCGGGCCGTTGCCGGGCACCCGGGCTCCGAGCTGGACCAGCCCGAGCCCGCCCGCCTCGGTGACGCCGTCGACGTCCTCGACGGTCGCCCTCAACTCCGGATCGATGCGACTTCGCAGGAAAGAGGCCTGCGCCGTCGGGGAGTAGACGATCGCTCGCCCGTCCTGTGCCCGGATCGCGCCCGTCGCACCCTTGAGCAGCCCGTCGAGCAGCCCGCCGAGGAACATGAGCAGGATCGCGATGAGGGTCATGATCATCGCTGCCATCACGAAGCGACCCGGTCGGCGAGCGAGCTCCAGGAGCGCGATCCTCACCGGCCGACCCCCCCTCCCGTGGTCGCCTCGACCGGGTCGATCCTCAGTACCCGCCGGGCGGCGAACAGCGAGCTGCCGAGGCCGAGCACGAGCAGGGCGAGCGACCACAGCACCACAGCACGCCCCTCGAACTGGAGAGGGACTCCGCCGAGCGTCTGTTGCGAGACCGGAAGGTAGAACAGGATCCCGATGGCGAGGCCGGCCGCGATGATGATCGTGGCCTGAAGCAGCAACGACGAGACGAGCCGCCTCGCCGGTGCGCCGATCGCTCGCAAGAGAGTGAGGGCGTTCGCCTTCTGGAACGTGACGATCAGGAAGAAGAGCCCGGTCACGCATGGCACCACCAGCGCGTAGAGCAGGAAGATGATGGTGAACGACTGCTGCACCTGGGCGACGCCCGGCGTCTTCGCCGCCGCATCCGAGCGGGTGAGCGCATCGAGCTCGAGTGACTGGTCGTTGATGCTCTCCACCAATTGGCCGTCGCTGACCCCGTCCGCTGCGTCCACCGCGAGCACGTTGGGAGGTGGGGCGCCCGCGTCCGGATTCACGGCGCCCACCGCTGCCAGGTAGGTCTCGCTGGAGACAAACAGCGTCGGCGAGACGTTCAGCTGCACGTTCTCCGCGAGACCGACGATCGCGATCTCGAGGTCCCCCGGCACTATCCGCACGGTCTTGCCGATGGCATAGCCGCGCTCTTGGTCTGCCGCACTCGCCACCGCCTCGAAGGGGCCGCTCGGCAGTCGTCCCTCGGCGAGCGTCGTCGGCGCGCCGAGCCCCTCACCGTCGGGACCTGCCTCGTACCCGATGAGGGTGGTGTCGAAGCTCTCGTCCGTTGCGGTGTCCCCCCCCGGCGAGCCGGTGAACGTGCCCTGCCAGATGGGGCTGACGTCCCCGACGCCATCCGCCGAGCGAACCAAGCCATCCATCTGCGGGGTGATGATGCTCGCCTGAAGCACCCGCTGGCCGTCGACCGAGTAGACGAGAACCGGCGCGCTCTGGTTCTTGATGGCGCCGGTGAACGAGGTCAGAAGGCCGCTCTGAATCGACTGCTGGAAGAGGATCAAGAAGACGAGCAGTGCGATCGCCGCGATCAGCAAGCCGAAGCGCGCCTTTGCGCGGCTCATCTCTTTCAGCGCAAGAAACATCAGACTGGTTGCGGACCGGCCACCCCGCCGAGCATACGTATCCATGACGCCGCGGACGCGGCCCTCGGCCTCCGCAGGCGGGTGCCGAGGTGCTGCTCAGGATGCGGTGAAGCGCACGATCGCGTCGCCGGTCACCGCATAGAGATCGCCGCCGTTGTCGACCCCGAATGAGCGCAGATTGGTCAGAGGCCCTCCGATCGCCTCAGTGATCTCCTGCGGCTGCCCGGGGTCGCCATCGGCGTTCAGGGTCCATAGGCGGCCCGTGCAGAAGTCCCCATAGACGTACCGGCCGTCGAGATCGGGCACGGCCTCCCCACGATAGACGTATCCACCGGTCACCGAGCAGCCGCTCTCGCGGCCGTACTGAGCCACGGGCGGCGTCGCGGTGCCGCCCGTGACAGCACGCCCCTCGGGGTCGAAGGGCGCGTTGCCCTCGAATCGATTCCAGCCGAAGTTCGCGCCGGCGCCCTCGCCGGTGGCCGGGATCCGGTCGACCTCCTCGATCTCGTCCTGGCCGACGTCACCGATCCAGAGGTGACCGGTCAGCTGATCGAAGCTGAACCGCCAGGGATTCCGGAGCCCGTAGGCCCAGATCTCGGGACGGGCGCCAGCTTGGGCCACGAAGGGGTTGTCGGGTGGAACGGCGTAGGGCATGCCCCCGGCGCCCGGGGTGCCGACATCGATGCGGAGAATCGATCCCAGCAGGGTGTCGAGTCGCTGGCCGTTGTCCTCGGGGTCTCCGCCGCTGCCGCCATCGCCCAGGCCGACGTAGAGCATCCCGTCAGGCCCGAAGGCCACATGCCCGCCATTGTGATTCGCGAAAGGCTGCTCGACCGCCAGCACCTCGCGGGCGCTGGCGGGGTCTGCCGGACCTTGGGCCGACGGGGCTTGGAACTCGACCACCCTGGTGGTGCCATCGAAGTCGGTGTAGTTGACGTACAGCAGCCCGTTGGCCTCATGCTCCGGATGAAACGCCAGCCCCAACAGGCCACGCTCGCCGCTGGCTTCGGTTAGGTCCTGAAGATCGAGGAACGGCTCGGGCTCCACCCCGCCGGCCGTGATGGTCCGGACCAGCCCGCGCTGCTCGACGACGAACAGGCGAGAGTCACCCGGCCGGCCCGTCACCAGCAGCGCACCCTCCAGGCCCGACAGAACCTGGGATAAGCGGACTCCGCCACCCGCCGAGGAGGTCATCTCCTGAGCATCGGCGCCATCGGTCGCGCTGAGGTCCGGCTGGTCGTCCGAGCACCCGGCGGCAGGGACGGCGGCCACGGCAAGCCAGATCAACAACGCCGCGGGGCGCGAGCGAGACAGGGGCATCGCGACATCGTGACACGCGTTGGTAGCCTCACCCATGATGCGTGTCGCCTTTGCCGGTAGCCCCGAGCCGGCCGTGCCCGTGCTGGATGCCCTGCATGCCTCCCACCACGAGGTCGCCCTCGTCGTGAGCCAGCCCGACCGCAGGCGGGGTCGGCGGGGCTCAGCGACCCCTACGCCGGTGGCCGCGCGCGCCGAGGAATTGGGTATCCCGACGATTCGGCCGAAGTCGATCAACGCCGACGAGGCGCTCGACCGTTTGCGTCAGGCTGAGGTCGGCGCGCTCTGCGTGGCCGCGTTCGGCCAGATCCTGCGCGATGGCGTGCTGGGCGGCTGGCCCTGCATCAACGTGCATTTCTCACTCCTGCCCGCATACCGCGGGGCGGCGCCGGTCGAGCGGGCAATCATGGACGGGCTGGAGGTCAGCGGCGTGACCATCATGCAAATGGACGCCGGCCTGGACACCGGGCCGATGATCTCGACTGCCGAGCTCGCGATCGGCTCCGGAGAGGACGCCGGCGACATGCTGATGCGGATGGCCGGGACAGGGGGCGAGCTCCTGGTGAGCGCCCTCGACGATTTGGAGGCCGGCCATCTCGAGCTGCAGGCCCAGCCGGAGCGGGGCGTCTCGCTCGCCCCCAAGATCACGGACGAGGACCGGCCTCTTGACCCGCGTCGTCCTGCACGCGAGCTCGCCGACCAGATCAGGGCGCTGAGCCCGCACATCGGTGCTCAGATCGAGATCGACGGCGACGTGTTCAAGGTGTGGCGCGCCCGTGAGGCGGCCGAGAGCGCCCGTGGGCTGGAATCTCGCGACGGCAGGCTATTGCTCGGATGCGGCAAGGGAACGCTCGAGCTGCTTGAGCTCCAACCGCCGAGCAAGGCCCGGATGGCGGCCGCCGACTTCCTGCGCGGCTGGCGCGGCTCCCTCGAGCTGACCTCGTCCTGAGCCCGCCGGCCCGCTCAGGAGGTG
>JAHEIS010000063.1 GCA_024639225.1 Actinomycetes bacterium
TGATGGCACTCCGTGACGACTTGCGCAACGTGGCCATCGTGGCCCACGTTGACCACGGCAAGACGACGCTCGTCGACGCGATGCTCTGGCAGTCGGGCGCGTTTCGCAGCAACGAGGACGTGGCCGAGCGGGTGATGGACTCGATGGACCTCGAGCGCGAGAAGGGCATCACGATTCTCGCCAAGAACACCGCGGTCCAGATCGGCGAGACGAAGATCAACATCCTCGACACGCCGGGTCACGCCGACTTCGGCGGCGAGGTCGAGCGGGCGCTGACGATGGTCGACGGCGTTCTGTTGCTCGTCGACGCGTCCGAGGGTCCCCTCCCCCAGACCCGCTTCGTGCTGCGCAAGGCCATGGAGCTCGACCTGCCGGTCGTGCTGGTGATCAACAAGATCGACCGCCCCGACGCGCGGATCGGCGAGGTCATCGACGAGACGTACGAGCTCTTCCTCGATCTCGACGCCGCCGAGCACCAGATCGAGTTCCCGATTGTCTACACCAATGCACGTGCCGGGACGGCAACGCTCACGGCCGACGAGCCCGGCGAGGATCTGACGCCGTTGTTCGACACGCTGCTCACGGCCATCCCGGCGCCCGAGCACGACCCTGATCACCCACTGCAAGCCTGGGTCACGAACCTCGATGCGTCGCCCTACGTCGGCCGGATCGCGATCTGCCGCGTGCAGAACGGGACCATCCGCCGCAACATGCCGATCGCCTGGTGCCGGGCCGACGGCACGGTGCAGAACGCCCGCATCGACAACCTCTACGTGACCGAGAACCTTGACCGCGTTGAGGTCGATGAGGCCGGGCCCGGCGAGATCATCGCCATCTCCGGCATCGAGGACGTGACCATCGGCGAGACGCTCGCCGACCCGGCCGACCCCCGGCCGATGCCGGTGATCGCCGTCGAGGAGCCGACGCTGTCGGTGACCCTCGGCGTGAACACCTCTCCTCTCGCCGGTGAGGACGGCGACAAGCTCACCGCCCGGATGCTCAAGGCCCGACTCGACGCGGAGCTGGTCGGCAATGTCTCCTTGCGCGTGTTCGACACGGACCGCCCGGACGCGTGGGAGGTCCAGGGTCGGGGCGAGCTGCAGCTTGCCGTGCTCGTCGAGATGATGCGCCGCGAGGGCTTCGAGTTGACTCTCGGCAAGCCGGCGGTCGTGACCCGCGAGATCGACGGCACGTTGCACGAGCCGACCGAGCGGCTGACCATCGACGTACCCGAAGAGCACGTGGGTGGCGTGAGCCAGCTGCTCGGCGAGCGCAAGGGACAGATGCAGGGCATGTCCAGCCACGGCGCGGGGTGGAGCCGCCTGGACTTCGTCACCCCCGCCCGCGCGCTGATCGGGTTCCGGACGCTCTTTCTCACCGAGACCCGCGGGACCGGGATGCTCCACCATGTCTTCGAGGGCTATGAGCCCTGGATGGGCGAGCTGCGCACGCGCACGACCGGGAGCGTCGTCGCCGACCGCCACGGCTCGGTGACGCCCCACGCGGTGACGCTGCTGCAGGAGCGATCGAGCCTGTTCGTCGGGCCCGGGGCCGAGGTCTACGAGGGGATGATCGTGGGCGAGAACCCGCGGCCCGAGGAGATGGACGTCAACATCTGCCGCGAGAAGAAGCTGACCAACATGCGCGCCGCGAGCGCCGACGACACGGTCCGCCTCACGCCCCCGCGCAAGCTCAACCTCGAACAGGCGCTCGAGTTCATCGCCGGCGATGAATGCGTCGAGGTGACGCCGAAGAACGTCCGACTGCGCAAAGTGAACCTGAACGCCGGTGAGCGCGCCAAGAGCGTCAAGCGCCTGAAGGCCGAGCGCGTCTGACCCCGCCCGGCCTCCGAGCCGGGGAGTCGGGCAGGACCCGGACGTGCGTCGTCGTGACGGACGACCGTTCCCGCCTTCCTGACTCGGGCGCCAGACCTGAGCGAAGCCGAGGCCGTCTGACGCAGCGCCCGACGGCCGCGGTCCGGAACGACGGGATCACGGGCCCGACAGGCTCCTCGAGTCCTAGGCCGGCACGGGCCCGACCTCCGCATGTCCCGCGGCGAGCGGCGTCCGGAGTGCCCCCGACGGCCCGACGCCTTCCGCGGGACGCTCGGAGGCTGCGATCGCGGTCGCGGGCGGAGACGCGTCGCTCAGCAGGGATTCCGAGAACTCGACGGGCTGGGCCAGCAGGGAGATGGCCGCGACCAGGAACACCACCACTCCGAGGGCGAAGATCGCTATCTGGGACCAGCGGGCCGACATCTTCATGCTCAAGCCCGCGAAGAAGAGGACCGACGCGAACAGGACTGTCAGGATCACGTAGTTGTCCGACTGCTGGTTGTTATCCCGGGCGTCGGCCGCCCGGCCATCGGCGGCCAGCCGGAGTTCGTCCGCCTCTGCCGCCGCCGCGAGTTGGTATTCCTCCATGGCGAACGGGTCGGCGGGGCATCCGGACTGTCGAAGGGATCGGTGACCAGCCAGGCCTCCACGGCGGACTTGAACTCGTCGCGGAAACGCTGAAAGAGGAAGGCGGCCAGGGTTCCTTCCACGGTGATACGGCGCACCAGAGCAGGCGAGATCTCGTCGTCGCCCTGGAACTCCGGCTCGTCCGCGACGTCCTGCGCCGCGTCCAGCCAGGAGGTGAAGAGGGTAACGTCGATCGCCGACTGCTGGCCGGCCGTGGTCGAGGCACGGGTGGACTCAGTGCGGTTTGCCCCCGCCTCGCTGAAGGCGATCGCCTGGACCCCGCTCCACTTCGCGGACTGGTACCCCGCCCAAGCGGTGAGGACGGTCGCGGCCGCGAGCAGCACCGTGGTGAGCAGATCGCCCCGACGCTCCCAGAACTCCACCAGCCAGCCATCGGACACCGAGTCATCTGCCATTGCCCATGCCTCCCGATGCATGTCTTTCGGACCGACGCTATGAGGCCCGAAGCTACCCAGGGCAGTCACTGGCCGAGTCGGACGCGCCAGCGCGATGGAATGCGACCCAAACGATCGCTCTTCCGACCGCCCGGGCTTCGCGAGCGTGCAGGCGCGTGGCGTGGCTCTCGCGAGGCAAAGCGACCGCGCGCCAACTCTTCCTCAGGAATGCGCATCAGTGACGCTGCGCCGTTCGTTGCGCCGAGTCGGCCCGACTCCCGGGGGAGCGTCCGAAGAATGCGGGGCATCGCCGTCGCTCGCGGCGCAGTTCATCGCCCCGGCCGCCGGGGTCGTCGAGGGCGATCGCGCGATCTACTTCGCGGGGCAGCGACCGGAGCGGGCCGCGGTCGCCCTCAGCCAACGGGTCCGGCCGGCGATCGGGCTGATTCGTAGGCCGGCCGGGTTCCTCATCGCCATGCATCGGCGACGCGTCCCCGCGATCCTCTTGAGTGGCGCTCGCGCTCCGCCGGACATTCCGCCTGGCGCCGATCGTCCCGACCGCGCGCGCTATCGAGAGCCGGAAACCCCGCGGGCGTCCCGTGCGCTCTCCGCCACGCCCCCTAAGCTGCGAGACATGAGCTTTCCCAAACCGTTCTACCGCTGGCGCCCCCACCCCTGGCACGGCCTCGCCGTGGGAGATGATCCGCCCGAGATCGTCAACGCCTTCATCGAGATCACCCCGTTCGACCTGGTGAAGTATGAAGTCGACAAGGAGACGGGCTACCTGCGGGTGGACCGCCCCCAGCGAACCTCCTCCGCCCCACCGGCGCTGTACGGCTTCGTGCCCCGGACCTACTGCGGCCGACGTTGCCAGGAGCTGATGCCCGGGGCCATCCGCGGCGACGCCGACCCGCTCGACATCTGCGTGCTCAGCGAGCGCCAGATCAACCACGCGGAGGTCATCATCCCCGCCCGCGTGGTCGGAGGCCTGCCGATGGTCGACCACGGCGAGGCAGATGACAAGATCATCGCCGTCCTCGTCAACGACCCGGCCTGGTCAGAGGTGCGCGACATCACCGACCTGCCCGAGGTGATGGTCGAGCGCCTGCGCCACTACTTCCTCACCTACAAGCTGACCCCGGGCGAGGAGTCGGAGGTGTCGATCGACCACCTGTACGGCCACGAGCACGCGATGCGCGTAGTCCGCGCGTCGATGCAGGACTACGACGAGCGCTTCGGGGACGATGGGTAGAGTCGCGGCTCCGAAGCCGCATTTCATGCGAGATGTCGCTTCCTCGGCGCAGTCTCGCTCTAAGGCAGGATGTGGTGGAGACTGCTGGATGTGCCGATGACTCTAGGCCGCAGCCGTCCCGCGGATGTCGATGAGCGGAAACCGCGTGAGCACAGGGGTTTCGGGCGGACAGCAAGGCCGCCCCGCCGGCGAAGCAGCACGTGTCCGGGCACTGAGGGGCGCACACGACAGGGCTTCGACTACGGTCGGTCTGTCGAACGGCGGGGTGAGGTGTCATGGCGACGGAGAAAGACGTGATTCTGGCTGTCGCCGACGCGCTGTCGGAAGCCACTGCGAGATATGCAGCCAAGGAGATCTCCGCCGCCGAGTTCGTTCGAGAACTGACCGGGCTCATGTCCGACGACATCGCCTTCTGGTCCAACTACACCCCCTCGTGGGAGCCACTTCGACCGCTGTTCGCAGAGCGCAATGGGATCGACGAGATCATTGACCGTTACGACTACGAGAAAGAGCACGAAGTCATCGAGGATGGATCCGGCGTCCCGTTTGACATCGCGGTCGCCGACGACACGCTCTACTACGCCCAGACGGAGACCGCCTCGTTCTTTGGGAACTCGACTTTGGTCACCTGGGACATGGTGACCAAAGTCGAGTTCCGCGACGGGCTGATCGCGGGCATCCGCATGTTCGTCGACCCAGCCCCAATCGAACAGATCTACGGTGCTCCCAGCCGCTAGACCCTATGAGCCGGTCGGCGCGAAAGGTTGACCGCCGAAGCGGCTGACAGGACGCTCCTCGCGGGGGCTTGTCCGGCCGGAGAGTGGCACCGGCTGACCCCAGCGACACGAGGAGGTCCGGCCATGCCGCTGGATGTGCCTTGGGATGGTGCCGCTGGGGTCACGGAGCTGAGTCCCTCCGGCTGCTCGCGTCAGGTGGAGGGCGGAGGCGGGATTCGCACCTGCGACTTTCGGATCGTGAGTCGCAGCTGCGGATGTGATCCAGCGGCTGCAGTAGTCCCGGCAGCCAGTAGGACGGCCGGGTCCGCTGCCCGATGCAAGAATGGCTCTGGACAAATCAGGCCCGAAGAAGGGATCACCAATGGGCGCCGCCGGTTACACGCACGTGGTCTGCTGTGCGGATCGCAGGGAGAGCTTCGAGGGCATCGAGGCCCGTGCGGCCAGAGCCGCCGCTCTCGAAGGTGCGCGGCTGAGCATCGTGCATGTGGTGAACCCGTCCATGCTGATCATGGGCGACAGCCAGTCCGGCCAGCCGCTAGGAGGTTCCACGGAATCGCGCCTCAAGGATGCCGAGAGTTGGTTGGACGAGTGCGCCTCGCGCAATCCCTCATCGGAGGGCGTGATCCTCGAGGGTGCGAACGCCGGAGAGGCGCTGTGCGAGTGGGCAGACAAGAACGACGCCTCGTTGTTGGTAGTCGGCCAGCGCGAGGGGGACATCATGGCGAACCTCGGCAGCACGGCCAACTACCTGGTGCGCCATGCGCCATGCGACGTACTGGTGGTCCACGGTGGTCGGTAGGAGTTCGGCCCAGCTGACCCTGCCCAGTCGATCGCGCGCCCAGGGCTTCGCCTGGACCGACGGTCCGGCGCTCAACTTGGACGGGCGCCACCGTGACCACGTGCACGTATCGTTCTCGCGATGCAGCCGATGAAGGCCGACAATGGGCACTCTGCGACTCAGCACGCGGTGACGCCGGACTCCCTGGTAATGATGTCGGTGTGAGCTGGTGGCGAGAGGAGCGATGAGGCGGTGGGCGACAGACGCTTTCTTCGGCGTAAGACGCGACCGCCGAGGCTGACTGGCGGGAAGCCGGTGCGGGTCGTCGACCTCTTCTCCGGGTGCGGAGGCCTGCTGGTCGGGCTCGAGGAGGGGTCCAGGCGGCTAGGGCGTGACCTCGACGTGAGGCTCTCGGTCGAGCACGACCATGAGATTGCGGCGGTGCGGGAGGCAGGCGACCCTCGTTGGCACACGCAACGAGGAACGTTGCTTCATCGGTGAGGGAATCGGCGAGCACCTCTCGCGCCTGTGCGCGATCGAGCTCGCTGAGGTCCTTGACGATGCGAAGCCCGCGCCCATTCGGAAGCTGGACGATTGATGATCGTCCGTCGCACCGCTCAAGCAGCGCGCGTGACAACTGATCGGAACCGAGTCCGCGGTCGGCGAGCAGGCGCGCGCAGAGATGTGTCTTGCCGTGTCCGGCGTCCCCGGTCAGCAGCAGGAGCCGTAGGCCCGGTTGACCCAGCTCGCGTCGTATGAAGTCAAGCGCACGGGTATCTAGCGAGTCGCCGTCGCGCACGTGTTCCTCGTAGAGCTGATCCGCTGAGGAGTCGAACGGGAGCATCGACCAGATCCGCTCGACGTGCTCATTGACATGGAAGGCCACTCCCACGCGATTGCTGCAGAGGCCGAGGATCATCCCTAGCGGTCCCCCGACGAGCGCTTCACTCCAACAGCATCGGGGGCGCGACCACCCAGCCCGCGACGAGGGTGCGGTCGCCGCCTCGCGTGCATCGCTCATACCTGCGTCAAGGACTGCCAGACAGAAGCCTCAGGAGGACTCCGTGTGACCCCCGCCTTGCGGACCCGTACCGCCAGATTCCCCGAGATCCATGCTCAGATCATGCTCTAATCACCGGTTGACTACCTTCCCAACCCCTTGCAGAAACCGGTTCTTTGCAGGAATAATGGAGACGCGCCCGGCAGGATTCGAACCTGCGACCTGAGGATTAGAAGTCCCCTGCTCTATCCAACTGAGCTACGGGCGCCTGTCGGGGAATCTAGCGCCGCTCGAGGCAGCTGAGGCCGTGGGCTCCTTTCATGGCTGGACGACCGAGCAGCACGAGACACTTGGGAATCAAGCCGGTCGCCACCCGGACTGTGTCGGCGACCGGTTGGCCGAACCGGAGCCAGCGGGTCACTCCCCTCTGACCTCGGAGATTCTGAGGATGCGCGCCGAGGATCGTCACCGCGATGCGATTCCCGACGCAGAATCTCCGGCGACCGCTGACCTTCGGGTGACCGCGCCGACACGAACGGGCTCGGCAGCGCACTGTCACGCGTGGACCCTGACGCTTTGACGCCACCGTGAGCATGCGCCAGCGCATCCTCGGGGCGCTGATCCTGGTCGAGGTGCTCGCGATGAGCGTGTGGTTCAGCGCCTCAGCCGTGGTTCCACAGCTCCGCGAGGAGTGGGGCATCTCGGCCACGGGCGCCGCAAGCCTCACCGGGGCGGTTCAGGTCGGATTTGTCGTCGGCTCCCTCGCCTCGGCCCTCGTCAATCTTCCCGATCGGGTCAGTCCGCGGCTTCTCATCGCGGCGTCCGCCGTCGGCGCCGCCGGTGCCAATGCCGCCGTCGCCGCGTTCGCCGACGGCCTCGCCGTGGCACTGCCTCTCCGGCTGGCGACCGGGGTCTTTCTCGCAGGGATCTACGCACCGGGGCTGGTCGTCGCGGCCAGCTGGTTCCGCGACCGGTTGGGCCTCGCCCTCGGCGCGGTGGTCGGAGCCCTCACCCTCGGCTCCGGCGTGCCGCACCTCATTTCCGCCTTCGGTGCGCCCCAGTGGCAGCTGGCACTCCTGGTCGGAAGCGGGCTTGCGCTAGCCGCCGGTGCGGTCGCGCTCACGCTGAGCGACGGGCCGGATCGCGCACCCACGCCCAAGTTGCAGCTCGGCTACGCGGCGCGGATATTCGCCGATCGGCCGCTCCGCCTGGCGAACATCGGCTACTTCGGGCACATGTGGGAGCTCTACGCCGTGTGGGCGTGGCTGCCGATCTATCTCGCCGCGAGCATCGGGGGCGGGACGGGTACTTCGCTGCTCGCGTTCGCTGCGATCGGGGTCGCCGGAGCGGCAGGTGCGATCTCCGGGGGGCTGGTGGCCGACCGGTTCGGCCGGACCGCGGTCACGATCGCCATGCTCGCCACCAGTGGCTTGGCGATCGTCGGCTCAGTCGCGCTGTTCGGCGCGCATCCGGCCCCCGTCGCCGTGCTCGCGCTGATCTGGGGGTACTCGGTGATCGGGGACTCGGGGCAGTTCTCAGCGGCGGTGGGTGAGCTCGCCGAGCGCAGCTACGTCGGCACCGCCCTCACCATCCAGCTCGCCATCGGCTTTCTGATCACGATCATCTCGATCCAGCTGGTCGGCGCCATCGCCGACGCCGACGGATGGCGCTGGGCCTTTCTCGTGCTCCTGCCCGGACCGCTGATCGGCCTCGCGGCGATGGGGCTGCTGCGCCGGGATCCGGCCTCGGCGCGGCTTGCCGCGGGTGCGCGCTAGCGCCGAACGGTGTACCGGCTCTGGACGAAGCCGTTACCGAACACGTCGGTGCCCCCGTGCTCCAGCGGCACGTCGCCGGCATCCGGAGCCGTCAGAGGGATGCCCTCGCCGATGAGCACGGGTACGCGGGTCAGGATCAGCTCGTCGATCAGGCCGGCCGCCAGGAACTGCTGGACGACGACGCCACCATCGACGTAGGCATGGGTGAAGCCCGTCGCGCCGAGCCGCTCCATGGTCTCCTCCGGCCCGAGCTGGAGCGGCTCGACCGTCGCGCCCTCGGGCGAGGGTCCGCCGAGCGAGCGCGTGGTCAGAACGAAGACCGGCGTGTCGCCGTAGTGCCACTCGGCGCCCGAGGCCACGACGAAGTCATAGGTGTTGCGCCCCATCACCATGCAGTCGACCGAGTCAAGAAAGGCCGAGAACCCCAGGTCGCCCTCGACGTCGCCGTGCCCGTCGAGGAAGTCGACCGACCCGTCGGGACGGGCGATGAAGCCGTCCAGCGAGACGCCGCAGAACACCGACGCCCGCACGTCAGTCCTCCGGGAGGTCGTAGGTGAACTCGTAGGAGTGAACGCCTCCGACCACGTCGATGAGCATCGAGCCACGGATGCCCTCCAGTTCATCGGTACCCGAGTCGGGGATGACGGTGATGGCAAGCGCGGGCTCACCGCGATCCATCGTGCCGATGTGATGGAGAACGAACGAGCCGGAGCGGCCGGCGAGCGTGCCGCTGATCCGCTCGATGGCCACGTAGCCGGCCGAGCCCTCGACGTCGCTCGTCGCCGACAGCATCTGCCCCGTCGCATCACCCTCGATGCCGCCGACGAAGCGCTTGCGGATCGTCATGCGGTTCGGCGGGCCGCCGTCCTGAATCGGCTCAGGCGGCTGCGGCTCGAGCGTGACCTCGAACCCGCCGCGTGCGATCTCACCCATTGCCCCGACTCCCCTCGCTCGTCGGCGAGGCTATCGCGAGACGTCAGGCGGCGGACAGCATCTGCGAGGGGTCGGCCAGCAACTCGGCGAGTCGATCCGCCGGCACCGGGCGCGCGAAGTAGAAGCCCTGCCCGATCTCGCAGCGCATGGCCTTGAGTTGGGCGAGCTCGATCGCGTTCTCAATGCCCTCGGCGATGACGCGCATCCCGAGCTGTTCGGCAAGCGTCAGCATCGACTGCACGAGCGGGGCACCGTCGCGGTTCTCCGACAGCCCGCGCACGAAGCGTCGGTCGATCTTGAGGATGTCGAAGGGGTACTCCTGGATGTAGCCCAGCGAGGAGCAGCCGGTGCCGTAGTCGTCGATCGCGAGCTTTGCGCCGAGATCGCGCAACTCCGCGAGCCGGTCGCCCACGCTCGGGTCGTCCCCGATGAACAGGCTCTCGCTCACCTCGAGGGTGAGGGCTTCCGCCGGCAGGCCCGTGGCATCCAGCGCCCGGGCGATCTCGCCGGTGAGGCGACCACCCTTGAGCTGGGGCGCAGAGATATTGACGCTGAGAGTCATGCGCGCGGCCGATTCGATCTCGCGGCGCCAGCGCGCCACATCGGCGGCGGCGGCCTCGAGGATCTCGCGGCCGAGCGGGAGGATCAGGCCGTTGGTCTCGGCCCCGGAGATGAACTCGTCCGGTGGCAGCATGCCGTACTCGGGGTGCTGCCAGCGCGCGAGCGCCTCGACGCCCACGATCTCTTCGGTGAGCAGCGAGACGAGCGGCTGGTAGTGCACGCGCATGTCTCCATGCTCGAGGGATTCCTTGAGCGCGAGCGTGAGGGCGGCGGGGTCGATCCGGGGCCCGCCCATGTCCGGGTGGTAGAGGCGCAGGCCGCCGCGGCCGCTCTTTTTGACCTCCCGCATCGCGAGTTCGGCGCGCTGGAGCAGCCCCTCGCGCGAGCACTCACCCGGCCGTGCCACCGAGACGCCGATGCTGGCGCCGAGGCCGCCGCCGGCCTGGGGGAGTTCGACGATCTCCGCGATCGCCTCGGCCACACGGTCCGCTCCGGCCAGCGCGCCGTTGCGATCGGCGTCCTCGAGCAAGACGCCGAAGCGGTCGCCGCCGAGGCGGGCGGCGCTGTCGGCGGCGCGGCCCACGGCGGTCAACGCCTTGGCGACGTCACGCAGGACACCCTCGGCCGCCTCGTGGCCGACCCGGTCGTTGACCGCGCTGAAGACGTCGAGATCGATCGACAGCAGGCCCGTCGACACGCCTCGCCGCTCGGCGGCGGCCAGCGCGTGCTCGACCCGGTCGTGAAACAGTGATTCACCCGGCAACCCGGTGATCGCGTCGTGCATCGCCTCGTGCACCCGCCGCGCGCTCTTGACGTCGACGAGCGCGATGCCGGCGTGGCCGGCGAGCGCCTTCAGGACGTCGACATCGGACCGGTCGGGCGGCATGGACGCGCTGAGCAGGAACATCCCGCCGAGGGCCTGGCCCTCGGCGTGGAGGGGCGTGCCGATGGCGATCAGCTCGGATGCCTGACCGGCTTCCTTTCTGATCGACACCGGCGCGGCCACGTCGAGCTCGCCGCGGGACGCGCTCTGCCCGATCGCCCAGAGCGAGGCGGGACTCGCCGCGTCAATCAGCTCACGGCCCTCATCGGTCCGCCACGCGAAGGCGCGATTGCCGACGCCGTCGGCGGTGGTGACGATGGCGGCCGCGTCAGCACCCAGGATGTCGACCGCCTCGGCACAGATCTCCTGCAGTACCCGCTGGACGGGAACTCCGGCGGCGATGAACTCCTGCACGCGCAGGATGGCGCCGAGAGCCTCCCGACAGGTTGAGGCGGCGGGACGCCCGGCGTCGCTCATGCCGCCACCGAGCTTGATGCAAGAACCTGCGACGCCTGGACCAGGTGGTCGCCGACCATCGTCAGCGCGGCACCGGTGGCCCCGTAGGGTCCGAAGACGCGGATGGCGGTCTCCCCCGTCCCGCGGAGGACGCCGGGCGTGGCCATCGACTGGGCGATGAGGGGCTCCCGCACGGAATCGACGGTGATGTTTCCGGCCCAGCGCTCGCCACGGCCGATTCCATCGAGATTGACCATCTGGTCGTTGCTCACACGGCGGAGCACGAAGACGTCCTCGACATCGAGTGCCGCGGGCAGCTCAAGAGTTGTTCCCATGACCCTGCCATCGGCGAGGACGAAGCCGACCATGAGCCGTGAACCCGCAGAGTTGGCCGGGTTCAGCCCCGACGCGAGAAACCTCTAGAGGAAGCGCCCGCCCCGTTCGAGGACCTCGATCCGGTAGCCGTCAGGATCGCTGATGAAGAAATACCGGGCCGAGAAGTCTCCGTGGGTCAGCGCCGTGAGCTCGTCGGGTGCGAGCCCATCCTGCGCCATGCGGGCGTGCTCGACATCCAGATCGGGGACGCTGACGGCGAGATGGCCGTAGCCGTCGCCGAGGTCGTATGCCGTCGCCTGCCCGTGGTTGACGGTCAGCTCGAGCTCGAAGCCGGTCTCGCCGTTGGACAGGTAGATGAGGCTGAAGCTGTCGAAGTCGACCCGCTGGGCGATCTCGAGGCCGAACGCGCGCCGGTAGAAGTCGAGGGAACGATCCTCGTCGGCGACGCGGATCATTGAGTGGATCATCTTGGCCATCGCTGTCCTCCGTGTTCACCCCGGGAGTGACGTGAACTCGATCCAGTGCCCGTCGGGGTCCTGGATGAAGATCTGCCCGACGCCGTCGGGTCGGGTGAGCATGTCGTGGACAATGCCCTTGGCGGTCAGCATCTCGGCGACGACGGCGAGGTCATCGACCGTCAGCGCGAAGTGGCTTCCCCGAGGGCCCTCGCTGCCGATGTCGCCGTCCCCGACGATCAGGTGCAGCTCGCTCCGGTCGGCCAGCGCGAACCAGGCCCCGGCAAAGGAGAAGTCCGGGCGCGGCAGCGCTCGCAGGCCGAGCGTGTCACCGTAGAAACGGACGCTGGCCTCCAGGTCGGCGACGCTCAGGGCGACGTGATTGAGATCGCGTACATCCACGGAGAAGGCGCTCGAAAAACGACGACGGCCCCGTGCCGGAGCGACGGGGCCGTCGATATTCGTTGACGTGGGGGGCTACTCGCCCAGGTACTTCTTCACGTCGAGGTTGTGCTCTTCCATCAGCTTGCGGAAGGTCTCCTTCATCTCCTCGGGGTAGTCCGGGAGACCGCCCTCGGCGATGACCTGCTCCGCGCGGGCGCGGATGTTCGGACCGAAGTCCCAGTCCTCGTCGTTCATGAGGCGCTTGACCTCACGCTCGGGCCACGACACGACGCCCGGCTCGCGGCCGAACTCGCTGGCCAGCGCGTCGAGCTCTTCCATACGCCCGGGAAGCGGAGCCTGCTCCTGGAGCATGCCCTTCTCGCGAAGCGCGTCGTCGACGGCGGGGTCCGGCATGAGCGGAGTGCCGTACTCGTCCTTGTGGAACAGCTTCTCGAACTTGAGGCGCGGACGCTGACCGCCGGCCTTGGCGTCTTCCTTGGGGTAGCCGATGGCCTGGCCCCAAGTGAGCTTGAGGTGCGGGCCGAGGCCGAAAGCCTTCTCGATCCCGCCCGGCTTACGGCCGAAGGCGATGAGAATGCTGCCGAGGCCGAGCCCGGAACCGGCGAGAATGGCGTTGCCGACGGCAAGACCGGTCTCGAAGCGCAGGAGGTTCTCGGTGCGCTCGGTCGGGAAGCTCATCAGACGGGGAACCGTCTGGGTCATCGTGAACTCGTAGTTCCAACCGTGGAACTTGGTGAGCGCGCCGGAGAGAGCGAGGGTCGACAGACCGTCGTTGGCGCGGCCGTACCAGGCGTTCAGGTTCGTCAGCCAGAAGATCAGGTGCGATGACTGGTTGATGATCTGGACGTTGAACCCGGAGACGCACTCCTCGATCTCGTCCCAGAGGTCGCAGGTCTCACGCTGGACGACGATTGCCTCAGTCGCGTTGATGTTGCCCTGACAGGAGGAGAGGCGGCCTGCCTGGAGGAACGCCTGGAGCTTCCAGTCCTCGACCTTCTTCTCTGGATCGAAGTACCGGATGCTGCGCCGATCACCGATGGACTGGAGTACCGATGTATCGGGAATTTCGGCCGCGGAAACGGACATTAAGCCCCCTTGAGAATCTGTGTCGCGTAGTCGAAAGGAATCGAGGGCATGGCATGGACCGTGCGCTCACCGCCACCCTATCCGACAAGGGGTGCCACGCGCATCTGTCTCGCACAGGAATCTTCTGGCGTCTCAAGAACGTCGGCACAGGCGCGCCCGGAACCGGTAACCTCCTCAACCATGGCAAAACTACTTTTCATCACCGTTCCCACGGATCCCGTGGAGTACAACTCCGACAAGCTCAAGGAGAAGTACGGACCGCTCCGCTTCCCCGGCACTGAAAAGGCCGTGGAGGAGTTGACCGAGATGGGTTGGGACGTCGAGGTCATCGACCCGACGTGGCCGACCCCGCTCAAGGCCGCCGAGAAGCACGAGCCCACCGCGGCTCTGGTCTCGACGTACAAGGCCGTCCCGCGCTCGCGTGACGCCGCCTCGATGCTCGCCCGAATGACTGACGTGCCGGTCTACACCGTCGGCGTCACGCGGAAGGACGAGGCGTTCGCGACGATGGCTCCCACCGTCACGCCCCTCCAGTTCGTACGCGATCTTCCCGCGGCCGACGGCGTCGCCGCCCGGGACCCCGAGGCCGACTGATCTGCCCGGACCCGTCATGGGTCCGGCTCGTCACCGTCTAGCTCGCACCCTCGTCCTGTAGGTGGACGAGGGTGGCGCCGTCGCCGCCCTGCCCGGGCGACGTGCCCTCGAGACGCACGACGAGCGGGTGCGACCCCAGCTCCTCGCGGACCGCCGCGCGCAGGGCGCCCGTGCCCATGCCGTGGATGATCCGGATGTGGGCCTGCCCTGCCGCCCCGGCCACATCGATGTGGTCCCGCGCCATGATCCGGGCCTCCTCGACACGCATGCCGCGCAGGTCGAGCTCGGTCGAAACGGGCGCGGGGGCGGGCGGGAGCACCGGCGCGCTGTCGGCCTCGGGCGCCGGCCTGCCCTCGGACGAGAGTCGGTTGAGGGCGATCCGCATCCGGCCGCTGTCGGCCTGGACGAATCCGTCGCGGCCCTCGATCGCGACCAGGGTGCCCCGAAAACCCATCGCCGTATCGACGACCAGGTCGCCGACCCGCGGTTCACGGCGGGGAGCCGCGGGGGCCGGCGCGGCCTCGGCGAGCGCGCGCGCGGCAGTCGCCGCCGCGCGATCCGCGCCCGCGAGGCGCCGATCCCTCTC
>JAHEIS010000159.1 GCA_024639225.1 Actinomycetes bacterium
CCCCAGGACATGGAGTGGGCGGTCGACGACGCGGGCCGGATCTGGATGCTGCAGGCGCGGCCGGTGACCGCTACCGGCGCGAGGCCGGCCGAAACCGACGATGGGTCGACCGACGAGGCGATCGTCACCGGTCTGGGGGCGGCGCCGGGCGAGGCCGTCGGTATCGCCCGCATCATCAGCGACCCCAATGAGTCGGAGCGCCTCGAGGACGGTGATGTGCTCGTCGCCCGCATGACGGCGCCCGACTGGGCGCCGGCGATGCGCCGCGCCGCGGCGATCGTGACCGATACCGGCGGTATGACCTGTCATGCGGCGATCGTCGCGCGCGAGCTCGGCGTGCCCTGCATCGTGGGCACGCGTGAGGCCACCGAGAAGATCGTCGACGGCGACCGCATCCTCGTAGATGCCCATCAGGGGCGAGTGCTGCCCGGGGATGCCGCGCCTCGGCGCCCCACCGCGGGGGCGGCCCCGGCAGAGACCGCGTCCGCGCCCCAGTCTCCGGTGACCGCGACCAGTGTCCTGCTGAACGTCAGCGAGCCCTCGCTGGCCGATCGGGCGGCGCGCAGCGACGCCGACGGCGTGGGCCTTCTGCGGGCGGAGATGATGATCCTTGAGGCGCTGGGTGGACGACACCCCAAGCTCGTGGTCGAAGAGCAGGGCGAGGATGCGCTCGTGCAGAGGCTCTCGGCGGCGATCGGCCAGGTCGCCCGGGCCTTCGCGCCGCGCCCGGTGACCTACCGGACTTATGACTTCCGCTCGAATGAGTTCCGGGGCCTGGCCGGAGGCGATCGCTTCGAGCCGGAGGAGGCCAACCCGATGATCGGCTACCGGGGCGCGCTGCGGTACAGCCACGACCCCGAATCGCTGCGGCCCGAGCTGCGGGCGATAGCCCGGCTGTGGGACGAGGGCGTCCGGAACCTGCACGTGATGATCCCCTTCGTACGCACTCCCGACGAGCTCGCCGCGGCGCGGGATCTGCTGGACGACGCCGGCCTGATGGATCGCCCGGGCTTCGAGCTGTGGGTCATGGCAGAGGTGCCCTCGGTCCTGTTCCATCTCCCGAGTTACGCGGAGATCGGCGCGCGCGGGATCTCCATCGGCTCGAACGATCTGACCCAGCTCATGCTCGGGGCCGATCGCGACTCGGAGCTGCTGGCGGACACGTTCGACGAGCGCGACCATGCGGTCGTCGCCGCGATCGAGATGTTGATTCGCTCGGCAAAGGAGCTCGGCCTTCGCACCTCCATCTGCGGCCAGGCGCCGTCGGTGCACCCCGAGTACGCCGACCTGCTCGTACGGGCGGGCATCGACGCGATCTCCGTGACGATCGACGCCCTGGAGCGCACCCGTCGCAATGTGGCCGCTGCCGAGCGACGCCTCCTGCTGGAGACGGCGCGCCGTCAGGCCTGATCACCGTGCCCCTGAGACGCCGATCGAAGATCGCGGAACCTGCGCGCGAGGCGGCGGGCTAGCCGGTAGTGGGTATGCCCCTCCCCGTTGGGCTGGTACCCATGTGGCAGACATGAGCTCGACACCGGCCCCATTCTCGCCGAGTCGCGGAGCATCCGCCGCGATCGACGCGCAGCTGACACGCGAGTGGACGGCCCTCGCCGACCACGTCGGCGCTCCGCCCTCGCTCTATCCCGAGTATGTGCAGGCGTGGGCGCGCTGCTACGCCCCTGAGGCCGCGATCGAGGTCGCGACGGTTCGGAAAGGTGGCCAGCTGGCCGGCGTCATGCCGCTCGCCCTCCATGAGGACGGGCGAGCCACCGGCATGGCCGAGGCCGAGGACTTCGGCGTCGTCGCCGTTGACGCGGCGACGGCCGCGAGGGTTGCCTCCTCCGCTTTGGAGCTCGACGCGCGCCCGTTCGTGCTGGCCCCGATGGCCGCTGACGCCGACGCGGTCACCGCCGTGACCCAGGCGGCCGCCGACAGCGGCCATAACATCTCCACCCGCCAGGTTGCCAATCGTCCCATGGTGGACACGGTCGGCACGTGGGACGACTACTGGGCCGATCGCGGCGGCAAGCTCAGGGGCGAGGTGCGGCGACTGCGTCGCCGCCTCGAGGAGATCGGCGCGCTCACCGAGGACCCGGGCCTGCAGATCGACGATCTCGAAGCGTTGCTCGCCGAGTGCATGGAGCTCGAGGCCAGTGGCTGGAAGGGCGAGGAGGGCAGCGCCCTGGCCCAGCGCGACCACGAGCGCGAGCTCTATCTGGCGCTCGCGCGCTGGAGCGCCGAGCGCGGCTGGCTGCGCGTGCCGACCCTGAGGCTCGACGGCGCCCCGATCGCCTTCCAGCTCAACATCGAAGCTCACGGCGTGAAGTACGGCCTCAAGATGGGCTACGAGCGGGAGCTGAGGAAGTTCGCGCCCGGGATGCTGCTGCTGGCGACCGAGATCGAGCGCGCCTTCGGCGACGCTGCGATCGAGCTCTATGACCTCGAGGGCGACATGTCCGAGGCCTACAAGGCGCGATGGGCGACGTCCAGCCGGCAGTACCTCGAGTTGACCCTCTTCTCGCCCACGGCTGCAGGGCGCGCGGCGTGGCTCGCCCAGTCGCGACTACGTCCCGCGCTCGGGCGCGCCAAGCGCGCGCTGTCCGGCGAGTAGCCCGCGATCCGGCACTCGGCCTAGGGTAAAGCGATGCCGACCGGGTCGACGACCCCGGGGCCCGTGGCCAGCAAATGAAGCGCCTCCCTCGAACAGCACTCTCATCCGCCCTGGTCAGCGCCGCCGCGCTTGCCGGGATGCCGATGACCGCGACGGCGGGACCAGCTGGGCTGCCGCTTCCCGATCTCCTATCCGAGGCCCCCGACAATCAACGCGCCGTTGAGGTTGATCCCGACGACGCTCTCGTCCTTCGGTTCAACGGGTATCTGAGCAACGCCGGCCCCGGGCCACTGCACGTCGAGGGCGATCCCGCGGCTCACGCCGGGTCGGGTCTCGAGCCGCGGCAGTACGTCTTTGAGCCGGACGACTACCGCGATGGTGGCGTTGGCGCTCCGCCGATCGATCCGGCCTCACTCTCTGAGAACCCGAACGAGCGGACCGGATGGGCAGCGGTCGCAACCCCGCCGGTGACCTACGACTCGGTGACCGGCAGCTTCAACTTCCAACTCCAAGGCGCCCTCAGATACTCGCTGTGGAGTTCTCGGCGCATCGCGCAAGTTGCGCCAAGCCAGGACGTGGGAGTCTGCCTGTGGGATGTGGAGGGGGCCTTTGGAGATCCGCCGGGCCTCGCCCCCCTCTTCTTTGGCATCGACGAGCCCTTCGGCTACGTCGAGCAGTACAACGGTGGGGGCGACAATTGCGCCGAGAACGACCCCGAGGCGACGCGCGTCCTGATGGGGATCTCGCCGGGATGGAGGGACACCTACCCCTCCATCTTGTCGACGCAGAGGGTCGACGTCTCCGATACCGCTCCGGGTGAGTACTACCTCGCGGCCGAGGCGGACCCCGAGAATCGTCTGGTGGAGGCGAACGAGGTCAACGGCGTGGCCTTCGCCGACGACCCCACCACGATTCCGGGCTACAACGCCCAGGCGATCAGCAGCGCGACGGCGTTCCAGAGTCCGGTCGGACTCACCATGAGATCCGAGCAATTTGGCTCTCCCGGCGCTCGGGTCTTCCGCGTTGTCACGCCCCCGGCCAACGGCACCCTCAGCGTCCCCACCGGCGTCACGCTTACGAGCCCGTCGCTGAGGTACCGCCCCAATCCCGGCTTCAGCGGGGTTGACGGCTTCGAGTACGTCGTCCAGGACAGCACGAGCCCCTACCCGCGCAACCCGCGCACCGCTGCCGCCGCTATCCGAGTGGGCGCTGCCGCTGCCGTCGGGGTGGCGCCGATCTCCGGCGCCCCGGCCAAGCTGATCGTCGGCACCAGCGCACAGCTCT
>JAHEIS010000160.1 GCA_024639225.1 Actinomycetes bacterium
GCTCCGCCCCCGTCCCGGTGCCCGCCCCGGCCATCGAGCTCCCGCCGCCCGCGTCGGCGCCGGCCCCCGGCCCCGAGCTGATCGAGCTGCCCGGCCCCGCCGTCGCCGCCGCGACCCAGACCAAGGCGGTCATCGACCTTCCGACGCCCGCTCCCGCGCCCATCGCGCCGCTGGCCAAGGACGTCGTGCCGCACGTCATCGCGCCGGAGCCGGTCGGGTTCGCGCCCATCGCCATCGAGCCGGAGCCCGTCAACCCGCTGGTCGCCGCGGAGGCATCTGCCCAGCTCTCCTCACCGGAGGCCGCCGGGGAGTCCGTCTTCGGCGGGCTCGTCGCCGTCGCCGAAGAGGCCACCGCCACCGCCGCGCCGCTCGCGGCTCCCGTCACCGCCTTCCTTCCTGACGTCGTCCCCATCGAGGACGTCGCCCCGACCGGACTGCTCGAGAGGCTCGCCTCGTTCGTGCTCCCGGTCGACGGATCGTCAAACGCCATCCTGGTCGCTCTCTTCCAAGTCGGCTTCCTCCTGGCGTTGGCGCTCAGCATCGGACGCCCACGGCCGCAGTCATCACCGCTGCGCGCCACCGCCGAGCGTCCGCTCTTCGGCTATCGCGCCGTCGTATTCAGACCTGGCTAAACGCTCCCCGTGCCACAGGTCGTAGTGCGTCCTGTGCCAAAGCGTTGTGCCCAAGGGGGCGCCGGACGGCGTCACCCGCTGAACTCGTAGACACGGGGAAAGACGATGAATACGGAAATTCAAGTTCTGATTGTCGGAGAGAACGGCACCGAGCGGGCCGGTCTGGTCGGGCGTTTCGACGCTCTCGGCTGCGACGCCGCAACGGCCGAGCCCAGCTCGTACCTCGCTGAGGATGGCGACCTTCTGGTCGCGGACTTCCGCGGCGACGGTGACTGGGACCACGTCGCTGCCGCCTTGGCCGCAGACGAGCGTCCGCTGCTGATGATCGCCGATCGGCCCACGCCGGTCGTCCGCGAGCTGAGCAGCCGCGCCGCCGGCGCCATGGTTCTCACCGGTTCCGAGAACGACAGCGGCTTCCGCGTCGCGCTCAGCCTGTGCTCGGCTCTCCGGGGCCGTGGCCGGCGGCGCACGCGCCGTCGCCCGGTCTCCGGAGCATGGGGTCGCCCGGTTCGTCCGGCGATCGCCATCTGAGAAGAGCCGCGCACGATGAACGCCGCGTGACGGCGGGGACTCCGGTCCCCGCCGGTGGCGTGGCTGTAGCACCGTGTTCAGGGTGATGCATTCGTGGCGGGCCGCCGCGGAGCGACCCGAACGGTGTACGGCGGCCGTCATTGGTCGGCGTCACAGCTAGGATCCGCCCATGCAGACGCTCTACTTCAGTCTCGGAAACATCCAGCCGTTCGCTCCCCTCGACACCGAAGAGGTCGAGGAAGGGGTGACGATCGTGAGAGGCGACGGCAAGATCGTCGGTCTCCAGCTCGCGGATGTGCGCATGGTCCTTCGCCTCGGCGAGATCATCGACACGCTCGGGCTCGACAGCGAGGTCGTGTGGTCGCGGCTCCGCGCCGACGACGACGCCCTCACGGGTCGCCGTGGTGACGTTTTTGGCGGCGTCCAAGGGCGGTAACTCCCCCGCCGGATCTGATCCGGCACGGGTTTCGACAAGCGAATACCGGGCGGCGTGGGGCCGCCTCCCCGCGCGCCTACGCGCTCGCTGCACATGAGCGCCTGATTCGCCACGGGGGCACCGCACGTTCGGCCTGGACGTTCGGCGTCGAGGGCGCGGACATCCTCCTCGTTCATGGCGCGGGCCCCGCGGGCGCATCCTGGCCACCGCCCGTGCCCCGCCTGACCGCATTTCTTGTGTCCACCTGGAGGATCTTCCGGGATTCGGGTTCGGTGATCGCCACTCCCGGGACCACCGGGAACGGGGACGACAGGCGATTGAGATCATCGACGGTCCGCCCGCCCCGGTCCATCGCCGGCCAACCCGGATCGCCGCGGCGACAGGCCCCGACCCGGTGTGGCGGTCAGCTAAGCCGCCGCCGTGCCGTCGGTCCGCTCAAGCCGGACGGCGAGTGGCTCGCCGTTGAGGACGGTCTCCTCGCGATGGTCCCCCGCAAAGGGCGCGCCGTGGCCGACCGTCAGCCCGGTCGCCAGGGTCTCCTCAGCGATCGCCGCCCGGTGCTCGTCGATGGCCTCGCGGATGAGCCCGGAGCCATCCAGATGCAGGCGGATCCGATCCTCGACAGCCAGCCCGGCGGCCCGGCGGGCGCCTTGGATCGCGTGCACGATCTCCCGCGCCCACCCCTCGCGGCGGAGATCGTCATCCAGGTCTGTCACCAGGCCCACCGCGATGCCACTTCCCTCGGCCACAGCGTAGCCCTCGGCGGGCCGGACCTCGCGCAGCAGATCGTCCGGCGTGAGCTCGTGCTCCTCGCCGTCGAGCACAATCATCACCGAACGCCCCTCGTCAAGCGCACGCGCGGTCGGGTTCGGGTCCAGCCCGGCCACCGCATCGGCGACCGCGGGCATCCGCTTGCCAAAGCGCGGTCCGAGGGTGCGGAAGTTCGGCTTGATCCCGGCGTTGACGAGCACTCCCGGGTCCACGACGAACCGGACCGCACGGACATTCAGTTCGTCTCGGATGAATCCGGCGAGCGGCTCCATGGCCCGGGCATCCGCGGCGGTTGCGGCAACGACGACCTCCGACAGCGGCTGGCGGGTGCGCAGCGCGTTCTCGCTTCGCGCGGCGCGTCCCAGTGTGATCGTCTGCTGCGCGAGCGCCATCGCGGACTCGAGCGCCTCGTCGCGGTGACCGGCCGCCGATGGCCAGTCGGCGAGGTGCACGCTCTCCGGTGCGGACGGGTCATGGACCGCCACCAGATTCCCGTAGATCTCTTCTGCGACGAAGGGGCAGAAGGGCGCGCTGAGGGCGCTGAGGGTGGCGAGGCACTCGTGGAGAGTCGAGAATGCCGCCTGGCGGTCCGCGGGGTCGGCAGCGGCCCGGCGGTCCGTCCCCCAGAAGCGTCGCCGCGAGGCGCGGACGTACCAGTTGCTGAGATCGTCGGTGAAGGCCTCGATCGCCCGACCGGCGGCCGTCGCGTCGAAGTCCTCGAGGCCCGCCGTCACGGTGTCGACGGCCGCGTCGAGGCGGGAGAGGATCCAGCGGTCGAGATCGTTCGGCGTCCCCGCGGCCGTCGCGTCGGGTTCCCAACCGTCCTCGAGTGACGCATACGTGACCAGGAAGGCATAGGTGTTCCAGAGCGTGAGCAGGAAGCGGCGCATCGCCTCGTCGACGGCCTCGAGATTGAAGCGGAAGGACTCGCCTGCACTCTGCGCCGTGAACAGATACCAGCGGAACGCGTCGGCTCCCTGGCGCTCGATGACGGTCCAGGGCTCGATCACATTGCCCTTGCTCTTGGACATCTTCTGGCCGTCGCCGTCGAGGATCAGGCCGAGGCAGACGACGTTCCGAAAGCTCGTCTCATCGAACAAGAGCGTCGACTCCGCCAGGAGCGAGTAGAACCATCCGCGGGTCTGATCGAGGGCCTCGCAGATGTAGTCAGCGGGAAAGACGCCCGCGAGGTCGTCCGTCTGATGAGGGTAGCCCTGCTGGGCGAAGGGCATCGCCCCGCTGTCGTACCAGACGTCAAGCACCTCCGGAACGCGCGTCATGATGCCGTCGCAGGATCGGCAGGTGAGGTGGAAATCGTCGACGTAGGGGCGGTGGGGATCGAAGTCGTCGCCCACCCCCTCGCGGGCCCGCTCGCGGAGCTCCGCGAACGAGCCGATCGCCTCCGACTCGCCGCACGCGCAGCGCCAGAAGGGGAGCGGCGTGCCCCAGTAGCGGTTGCGGGAGATCGCCCAGTCGACGTTGCCCTCGAGCCACTTGCCGAAGCGCCCGTCAC
>JAHEIS010000064.1 GCA_024639225.1 Actinomycetes bacterium
CCAAGGGCCGCGACGGCCGCCTTGACCCGCGCCTTGTCTCCGATGCGGACGTACGTGCCGAACACGTTGCCCTCGACGCGGGCGCCGTCGGGCAGGCCGTCGGCTCCAGCGCCCAGCTCGACGAAGCACTCGCCGACCGGCGGGATCTCGTGAGAGCACTCGATGCTCGCGGCGGGCTGCCCCGACGCGGCGGCAAGCGCGGTGCGGGCCGACTCCAGCAGGAGCTCGGGGCCGAAGCTGGCGTTGGCGTTGAGATCGATCCGTGCCCCGTCGGGGAGAGTGTCCGTGGCGAGCGCGGGCTGCCAGCTGGCGCCGCACCAGCCGAAGCCCTCCGGCGTCGCGTCATCGGAGGAGCCGCGGGCGGGCGGCGTGCTCGCCACCCGGCCAGCGGCCTCCGCGCCGGTTCCCGCGCCGTCCTCGGCGATGACGTCGTCGGTCTCACCGAAGAAGCACTCGATCGCCGACTGTTCGACCCCGATCTCGCCGGCCATGGCCGCGATCACGATCGGCTCATCGTCCTCGTTCTCGAAGGATGCGGAGGCCCAGCCCTCGATCGTCACGCCGTCCGGGGCGCTGCCCGGCAACGTCCAGGGAGCCGAGCAGGACCCCCCGCCGGCGATGCCGATGTCCGCGTCCGCCGAGGCGCTCGGATCGAGGGAGCCGTCCTCCGTGATCGACCGGGCGTCGGACTCGGCCGCCCGGACGCCGTCGGTGGCCGGGGGTTCTGCGTCATCGTCGCCGCATCCGGCGAGCGGGGCGAGGCTCGCGCTGATCGCAAGGGCGGACACGAGAACCGTGCGCGATGTCATGGGAATCCCCTCGAGTATCGGGCTCACGGATGATCCGCCGCTGCCGAGCGACTCGTCACTCCGTGCCGTCGTGCTCCTGGAGAACCATGCTGAGAAACTCGCGCATCCGGGGGCTCTGCGGGTCGACCAGGACCTTGTCGGGAGGGCCGTCCTCGGCGATGAGCCCCGCGTCGAGGAATATCACGCGGTCGGCGACACGCCGCGCGAAGCCCATCTCGTGCGTCACGACGAGCATCGTCATGCCTTCTTCGGCCAGTTCGCGCATGACTTCCAGCACCTCGCCGACCAGCTCGGGATCAAGGGCGCTCGTGGCCTCGTCGAAGAGCATGATCTCCGGATCCATGGCCAGGGCGCGCGCGATGGCCACTCGCTGGCGTTGCCCACCCGAGAGCGTCTCCGGTTTGGCTCGGGCCTTCTCGGACAGGCCGACGCGCTCGAGCATCCGGTCAGCGACCTCGCGAGCCTCGCGCGCGGAGCGGCGCAGCACCTTGCGCTGGCCGACCTCCACGTTCCGGCGAACGGACATGTGCGGGAAGAGGTTGAACAGCTGGAACACCATGCCGACGCGGCTGCGCAGGTCGTCGATCTCGGTATCCGGGTCGGTGACCTCCTCGCCGAGCAGGACGATCGAGCCCTCCGACGCCTCCTCCAGTCCGTTGACGCAGCGCAGGAGGGTCGACTTCCCCGACCCGGACGGGCCGATGATGCAGACGACCTCGCCGCGCGCGATGGATAGATCGATGCCCTTGAGCACCTCGTTGGCTCCGAACCTCTTGTGGAGACCGGTGATCCGGACCACGGGTCCCTCCGCTGTGCTCATCGGGTACTCAACCGCCTCTCGATCCATGCGGCCACCTGGGTCAGCGGGACCGTGATCGCCAGATAGACGAGCCCGACCACGATCAGGGGCGTGGAGTTGAACTGCTCGATCGATGCATCGCGTCCGAACTTCGCGAGCTCCTTCGTGGTTGCGGTCGTCCCCAGGAAGAAGAGCAGCGAGCTGTCCTTGAGCAAGAGCACGAACTCGTTTGTGAGGGGCGGCAGCACCACCCGCAGCGCCTGCGGCAGCGTCACCGTCAGGAACGCGGTCGCGGGCTTCATGCCCAGCGAACGGGCCGCTTCGACCTGCCCCGGCGGCACCGCTTGGATGCCGGCCCGCAGGGTCTCAGCGATGTAGGCGCTGCCGACGATTCCGAGGGCGACGGCGCCGGTGGTCCATGTGCCCGGCAGGCGGAAGCCGGTGGCGAGGGGAAGCCCAAAGCCGACGAAGAGGATCGTCACCAGCGCGGGCAGTCCGCGGAAGACCTCGATGTAGATCGTCGCGAGCCAGCGGTAGGGCGTCACCGGCGACAGCTTCATCACCGACAGCAGGAGCCCGAGCGCGAAAGCGATCGAGAAGCCGAGGGTCGAGAAGATCAGCGTCGCCCGGGCGGCCTCGGTGATCACCTCGGGGAAGAGGTCACGGGCGATCTCGGGGTCGAAGAAGTTCTCCTGGAGGGTGCCCCAGTCGACGAAGACCAGAGCCAGCACACCCACCACGGCGAGAAGGCCGTAGCCGATCCACCGCCAGAGCCGCGTTCGCTGGGTGCGGCTCAGCCGCGGGCCCGCGTCACTCACGGACCATCACGTCCTCGCACCGACGGCTCTATGCGAGCCGCCGGTGGAGATCGTGCTCATTCGCTCAGCTCGTGGGGAACCACGTCTCGAAGATCGAGTCGTAGGTCCCGTCGTCGCGGAGGTTCGCGAGTTCGGCGTTGACCGCATCCATCAGCGCGGAGTTGTCCTCGCTGGTGGCGAAGCCGTACTGCTCGCCGGTCTCGAACTCATCGGTGACCGCAAAGTTCTCGTCCTGGTTCGCACGGTCGAGGTTGACCGGGAAGTCCTGGAGAATCGCGTCGATGTCACTCGAGGCCAGCGCGGGGAACAGGGCGTCCCCGCCCTCGAAGGCCTTGACCGTCGCACCCTCGGGGGTGTTCTCGTTGGCGTAATCCTCGCCCGTGGTCCCTGACTGGACGCCGATGGTCTTGCCGGCGAGCGCGTCGAGGCTGTCGAGTTCCTGCTCCTCATCGGCCCGGACCAGCAGCGACTGGTTCGCGTCGAAGTAGGGGTCGGAGAAGAGGGCCGCCGCCTGGCGCTCCTCGGTGATCGTCATCGCCGAGGCGACGATGTCGCACGTGCCGGCTTCGGGCTGGAGCCAGATGCCGTCGAACGGCTGGACGTTGACGGCCAGCTCGAGTCCGAGGTTGTTGCCGATCGCCCGCAGCAGCTCCATGTCGAAGCCGGTGAACTCACCATCCTCGCCCTCGAACTCGAAGGGCTGGTAGGGAGCGTCGGTGCAGACGGTCAGATTGCCCTCGGACACCGTCGCGAAAGCGGGAGCACCATCGCCGGCATCGGCGTCAGTTGCGTCACCATCGTCATCGTCGTCACCACAGGCGACGGCCAGCGCCGCGACGAGCGCGAGTACGGCCAGTAGCCAGAGAAAGCGTCGGCTTCTCATTTTCAGGAACCTCTCTTGATCGTGGGACGCGGATCCGACCGATCCGCAGCGTTCCGTGAACCTTATGTGCTCGCCCTTTCTCGCGCAGGCCGGTCGGCGACATCGATTCCGACGACCGGGCCCGGAGATGGGCGCAGGCCGCCGCTCAGGCTGGGGTCAGAGCGACGAGGAGACCGCCGTCCTCGTCGTAGGCGGGAAAGAGATCCACCGTCGCGGACTTGAGCTCCCCTTCTCCGGCCGGCTGATAGCGGCACTTGAGATCGAGCACGCGGACGCCCCACTCGAGGCAGCGCTCGGCCGGGTCGTCGCCCTCGTAATCCTGGACGCCGAGGGCTTGGAGCACCTCGTGTCCGATGAGATCGCTCTCGTTGTAGCCGGTGGCCGCGAAGGTGGATCCGCCGACAGCGAGGATGCGCCGCTCCTGGTCGCACGTGATCAGCGCGGTCTTCGGGCTCGGGTAGTAGTCCTCGAGCAGCTCGAAGAGAAAGCCGAAACCGCAGGACGAGCATCCGCGGGGCTGGTGCTGCTGGTTGCGCTCGATGTTGCTCTCGCGGGAGCCGCAGCGGGGACAGATGAAGGCCGGCATACGCTCGTTGATTGTAGCCCGGCCCGACCGAGGGGGGCGACCGGTGGTTGCGTGGGCCCACGAGAGGGCGCCCGGTTCGGTCAAGAGCCCCCGTGGGATGTCGATAACCAGGGTGTCAGCAGACTGCACACTCGGCCACGGATGGCCCCTCTTTGTTCGACACGGATCGTCGGCCGCGCCGCCTGCCGCGCGCCCTCAGGAACACCTGCCTCGCCGCGGCCTGCGTCCTCGGACTCGGCCTCCCGGCGACGGCCGCCGCGGGCGAGATCTCACCGGATCTGACCGACGCGCTGGCGACGACGGCTCCCAGCGACGAGATCGCCGTGATCGCGACGTTCGACGACAACGTCGATGCCGACGACTACGAGGGTCGGCGGGCGGCTCTCATCCGCGCGATGCGCCGCGCGGCGCGCACCGCGCAGAACGACGTGCTCGAGGAGTCAGGCGCGGAGATCGAGGATCAATTCTGGCTGGTCAATGCCGCCGCGCTCTCCGCCAGCCCGGACGAGGTCCGCGAGCTGGCCGATGAGCCCGGCGTCGCCACGATCGACATCGACCGGCCCGTCACCGTCAACGAGATCGCAAGCGGCGCCTGGGGCGCTCCGCTGGCGTCGCCCGGGGCAGGGAACTGGGGCATAGCGGCCATCCGCGCCGACGAGGTGTGGAGCGCCCACGGCTTGACCGGGGAGGGCATCCGGGTCGGCAACATCGACACCGGCGTCACCGCCGACAACCCCGCGGTCGCCGGCAAGGTCGTCGCATGGCGCGACTTCATCAACGGCGGGTCAATTCCGTACGACGACCACGGGCACGGCACGCACACTCTGGGAACGGTCCTCGGAGGCGCGACGACGGGAGCCCCGATCGGCGTCGCACCCCGGGCGACGGCGGTCGTGGCCAAGGCCATGGACTCCCGCGGCGCCGGCTCTGCGAGCAGCCTCCTCGCCGCGGCCCAGTGGATGACGGACCCGGACGGGAATCCGGCAACCGCCGACCACCCGCATGTGGTCAACAACTCCTGGTCGGCGACCGACCCCGACGACCCGTGGTTCCGGGGGATGGTCCAGAGCTGGATCAGCCTCGGCATGGTCCCCGTTTTCGCCGGCGGCAACTTCGGGCCCGGCGCGCAGTCGATCGGAAGCCCCGCGGGATACCCGGAGTCGATCGCCGTCGGCGCCCTCGAACCCTCCGGTGGCGCGGCGGACTTCTCGAGCCGCGGTCCGGTCGTCTGGGACGATCTCGACGGCCAGGGGCCCGCAGCCGGCACGATTCTCAACAAGCCGGACGTGTCCGCGCCGGGCGCCTCGATCCTCTCGGCCTATGACAGTGGCTACGCCTATCAGAACGGGACGTCGATGGCGGCGCCGCACATCGCCGGCGTCGCGGCACTCATCAAGCAGCTCAATCCCGAGGCTGACCCGGCCGCTCTGCATCAGATCCTGCGGGACACGGCCACCGACCTGGGCAGCCCCGGGGCCGACAGCATCTACGGCGCCGGCCGCGTCGACGCCATGGCCGTGGTCGAGCGGTTCTCCGCCGGTCAGGCACCGCGTGCCAACGTCGTCTTCGTCACGACGCCGCAGGAGCACCACCGAGGCCGCACCGCGACCTACGGGGTCAGCCTGGCCAACGCGACCGAGTTCATCTGGCGGGTGGACGAGGGTGATTGGAGCGCGCCGAGCGCCGACTCCCGCTTCACCGTCGAGCTCGCGCCCGGCGTGCACACGGTGGAGATCCTGGCGATCGCCCCCGAGGGCGTCGCCGAGGATCTCGGCCCGGCCCGGCACACCATCACCGTCGACCGCGGCAGGCCGAAGGCGGTCATCTCCTGGACAGCACGAGCGGGGACCGTCCGCCTGTCGGCCAACGTCATCGACGATGTCAGCGGCGTCGCGCCGCGGTCGATCGCCTGGTCGCTGGGCAACGGCCGCGCTGCCCGCGGGGCCGAGGTCATCCATCGCTACGTCTCACAACGCCCCCGCCGCATCCGCGTCCGGATCACCGACCGGGCCGGCAACACCCGGGTCGTGCGTCGCTGGGTGCGCCCCCGGGCCGGAAGCGTGCGCGCGATCCGCGGCAAGCGGGCCGTGCGACAAGGGGCTCCTCGGCTGAAGGTGTCCTTCGCCACGGTCCGAGCGGGTCGGGTGAAGGTGACGCTGCGCCCGGTGCGTACAATCCGCGGCGCCTTCGCGACCAATCGCAACGCCGACGGGGTCTCCCAGTCCGGCATCCCGCCGGTCCTCCGGGTGGTATCGCGACCGGTCAGCCAGAAGGTCGTCCGGACCGAGCGTGGTCGCCGGACGGCGCGCCTGCGCCTCCGGCGCCCGGCACCCGGGGTCTACCGGGTGACCGCCCGGCTCATCGGCCGACAGGGCCGAGGCGAGCGGGCGGTCAGTCGCACCATCCGCATCCGCCGCTGAACCCGCCCGCATCAGCGGGCCGGGATCGCCTGCCTCTAGCGGTTGAGGAACTTCGACGCGAGGCCGGCGAGGTCTCCGAGGTCGTCCATGATGTCGCCGTCTCCGTCCCGGTCGAGCAGCGCCGCCATCCCGCCGAGGCCGCCCTCATCCCGCTCCGCGACCTCGCGCTGCTCGCGCTCGAGGCGCGCCGCGAGCTGCTGGCGGTCGAGACCCTGCTCGCGCTGCTCTCGGCCTATGGCACCCATGACGAGAGGTGAGAGCATCGGCAGGAGCTCGGCAGCCTGCTCCATGCTCATGCCGGTCTTCTCGGCGAGCGCCCGCACCGCGGTGTCCTGCCGGTCGCCCAGCGTGTGCTCGAGAATGCCTCGGCCGTCGTCGATGTTCCCGCCGCGCTGGACGTAGCCCTCGAGATCGCCGAGGACCTGGCCGTCGTGGTCGCGCTTGATCGCGCCCATGAGGGCCTCACCCTCGTCTTCCTTCCTGGCGTTCCGGGCAAGGGCGCCCATCAGCAGGGGCAGCCCCGCCGTGACGCCCGTCTTCACGAGCCCCTCGGGGATACCGGTCTGCTCGGAGATCGCGCCGGCCATCGGGCCTGCGAGTGAGTTGATAAGTGATTCGATCATCGACCGATTCCTCCGGGTGTGGCCACGCGCGTCGCGCGGCGATCGTCGCCGGCTGTCCGGCGTGGGGGCCCGGGGAGGATACGGGCCGGGGTTCGCGCCGCGCCGGCGGGCTCGCCCCGCGGCGGCATCGTAGGATTGCACCGATGCGCACGCGCCGACTGGGCACCACCGACATCGAGCTGACCGAGATCGGACTCGGCACATGGGTCTTCGGCGGACGGTGGGGCGGCGCGGACGATGCCGATTCCGCCGCGGCGTGTCACGCTGCGCTCGACGCCGGGATCAACTGGATCGACACCGCCGACATCTACGGCCAGGGTCGGGCCGAGAAGGTCGTGGGGCGGGTCGTCGCCGAGCGCGACGACGACGTGATCGTCTCGACCAAGGGCGGCGTCGCGTGGGAGTTCGATGAGGGTCTGCGCATCTGGCGCGAGGCCTCGGCGGACTACCTGAAGATGTCGCTCGAGCGCAGTCTGACCGCGCTCGCTAGGGATTCCGTCGACATCTACCACGTGCACTGGCCCGTCCCGGGCGTCGACCCCGCCGAGACCATCGGCGCCCTCGACGACATGCGTCGCGAGGGCAAGGTGCGTGCGATTGCGGTCTCCAACTACGACCGGGCCCAGCTCGAGGCGGCGGGCGCCGTCGCCCAGATCGACGCCTTCCAGGCCGGCTACCACATGATGCGCCCGGAGATCGAGGGCGGTGAGCTGCAGTGGTGCGCTGAGCACGGCGCCGGGGTGCTGGCTTACGGCCCGATCGCGCACGGCCTGTTCACCGGCAAGATGGACGAGAGCACCACCTTCGCCGAGAATGACTGGCGCGCCGGCAGCGAGTTCTTCACCGACGACGCCTGGAAGACGCGCGTGGCCGTCAGCCGGGAGTTGGCCGGGATCGCCGACGACGCCGGGCGAGCGGGGGGGCTGGCCGAGCTGGCCGTCGCGTGGGTGCTCCGCCGACCGGAGGTCACGTCCGCGATCATCGGTGGCCGCGACGCCGCGCAGGCGAGCGCCGACGCACGTCTCGCCGCCACCCCTCTGACCGACGATGAGCAGGCGGCGATCGCCGAGCTTCTCGCGCGCCACCCCGAGACCGCTCGGCCCTATGGTCACGGCGAGCCGCCGACCGCCTCAAACTGAAAGCCCGCCGCACCCTCTGCGAGACTGGTCGCGATGCCCTCCCGGCGGCGTAGCGATCAAGGGTCCCGGCGCCCGCCGATGGTGCCGAGTGCGGCGCCCGCGGCGCCCGTCTCGCCGGAGTCGGCCTATGAGGCGCTGACCGGCGCGCTCGACATCTCCCGGCGCCTGCGGAGGCCGCTGACGGTCCTCATGGTGGAGATCGTCGATCCAGAGAGCGCACCGCGATTGGGTGATCTGGGGCGTTTTCTCAGCGAGACGCTCCGTGACAGCGACGGTGTCTGGCCGCTGCGCCACGACCGGATCATCGTTCTGCTCTCCGATGCGGACGCGCTGGGTCGGGTTTCTCCCGTCGAGCGCATCCGTGCTCGCCTCGGCCCTGACACTTCCAGGTCGCTTGTCCTGGGCCAGATCACGGTTCCTCCGGGCGCCGAACCGGACGACGTGCTGAGCTTGGTGGAGGACGCGCGTATGCCACTCGCGTCGGGATGAACGTGGAGGAGCGTGCATGAGAATCGTCGTGATCGGTGCCAGCGGTCTCATGGGCGGGCGGGTCACCGACGCCCTGCGCGCCCGCGGCGACGAGGTCCTGGCCGTTGGCCGCCGCGAGCCGGATGATTCCGGGTTCGCGGACGCACGTTGGACCGCGGCTGAGGGGCCGCTACCCAAAGGAATCACTGCCGGCGCCGACGCCATCGTGAACCTCGCCGGCGCGCCGGTTGCGGGCAAACGCTGGACCGATGCCTACAAGCGTGAGATCCGCGACAGTCGCGTCGAGACAACCGGAGCAGTCGCGGAGTCGTTCGGCTGGGAGGAGGGCCCGTCGGTCCTCGTCAACGCGAGCGCTGTCGGCTACTACGGGGCGACAGACGACGAGGTCGACGAGACCAACGGTTCCGGAGAGGGATTTCTCGCGCGGGTTGCCGAGCAATGGGAGCAGGCGGCCCAAGGGGCGTCGGATCGGGGAGCGCGCGTGGTCATGTTGCGAACCTCGGTCGTCCTCGATCCGCGCGGCGGGGCGCTGGAGCCGATCCGGCGGGCCACCAAGCTGTTCGCCGGTGGGCCGATCGCCGGCGGCCGCCAGTGGTTTCCCTGGATCCACCACGCCGACGCCACCGGCCTGATCCTCCACGCGCTCGATCGGGAGACGCTGACCGGGCCGATCAATCTCGTCGCTCCGGAGGCCGTGCGGCAGGCCCGCTTCGCGAAGGCGCTCGGCCGAGCGCTGAACCGCCCCGCCGTCATTCCGACCCCGGGCTTCGCGCTGCGCCTGCTCTTCGGCGACGGCGCGGAAGTGCTGACGACCGGCGTGAACGCCGTTCCTGCCAAGGCGCGGGAGGAGGGCTACACGTTCATCCACCCCGACCTGGACGGTGCCCTGGCGGAGATCTACGGAGACTGACTACTCGTCGTCGGGGTAGATCTCGCTCAGGGCCGCCCCGATGACCTTCCACTGCGCGTCAACGTAGGTGCTGGCGACGTGGTACTTCGCTCCGGGCAGCGCCCGCAGCATGATCTTCGTGTCGCGGTCGGGTCGGGTTCCGGCGCCCTGAAGCAGCTCCCGGTACTCGCCGACCTGGCCGAGCATCTCGAAGAGCTTCGCCTGGATCTCATCGAGTAGCGCGTCAACCTCAGGGGCGCTCGCAGGCGGATTGGTGCTCATCGTCGGATACCTCGCATCACCGGGAACAGGCCGGCGCGATGCTACCCTCTTGCCGCTCTTGGGGGATTAGCTCAGCTGGAAGAGCGCCGCCTTTGCAAGGCGGAGGTCGTCGGTTCGAACCCGTCATCCTCCATTCGCTCAAGAGGTGCCGGAGCCCCAGCGATTCGCTGTCATGGTCGGTGTCGGCCTGTCGCCTGCCGGCCGCGCTCCGGACGACTGAGGTGCGAGCTCAACTCCCCAACCTGGCCGTGCTCGGGATCGGCTCGCGTGCAATCGTGGTGGTTGCGTGACGCCGACCCGCCGCCGCTCGACTCGGTGCGATCGCCGTGGCCCTGCTCGGCCCGCCGGCCTCCGGAGAACAGTTCCCGGCCGCCCATCAGTCAGGTCTTTGCCGCATCGGGAACGCGGGCAGTCCACGCCGATTCGCGCGGCTGTCCGCTGGTCGCCGGGGCCGCGCTGTTCGAGCATGGACGCGGTCGTCAGATCACCAAGCCACGGAGGATCCCATGAAGCGATCGGTGCCATTCGCTCCCTACACGGAGCTCGACGAGATCTATGTCCGGGACGCCATGAACAAGGAGTTGATCTCGTGTCCGCGTGACACCGAGTTGCACGAGGTCGCGAAGATCATGTCCGCCAAGGGCACCCACTCGGTTCTGGTCGAGCCCGATGCCGGGACGACCGGAGGTAGCCAGTGGGGCGTCGTGTCCGACCGGGACCTCGTAGCGGGGTACTTCAAGCCCCATTCGCCGGCGTGGAGCGTCGCTCCGGTTCCGAGCGTGACCATCGGCGAGAACGCGCGCCTGCTGCGAGCGGTGCGCCAGATGAGCGAGAACAGCACTGCTCATCTCGTCGTGGTGGACGCACACGGTGACGCAGTAGGTGTCCTGTCGACACAGGACCTCATCGGCGTTATGGGCGACCTCTCTGCCCGGCAGGCCGAGGCGTAGGGGCGTCGCCGGCCCCGGGCGGTCAGCCGGGGGCCGGCGACGCAGGCGACTCGGGATACTCGAGGCCGCAGTACTCGCAGTGCGTGAGGGGTGGGATCTCCGGTCGGTCCTGCTCAGCGCCCCGCGGCGCCGGGGAGCCTGATGGTGGTCCCGGCTCGTCCGACGACGAGTCGCGTTGTTCCCGGCCCTCGTACGACATGCCGCAGTACTCGCAATGCGTGTCGTCGGGGACGGGCTCCAAGGGCAACTGGTCAGACATCGCGCTCACCCGGAACCGAGCGCGTTGCCGGCCTCGGCAACGGGGGCAGGGGCATGGGACATGGTGTTTGCTCCTCTCACGGCGAAGCTCTCGTGGCCAGAACCGTGACTCTCTGCCCATCGTGGCTCGCCCACATCCGGCGCGTCTACGGCACCGTCCTACGGAAAGTCCGAGGACCCGCGGAGCTGGCCTCCGCGTCCACTTCGGAACCCGGTCGCGTCCCCCCGCTCTCCGGAAGGCGGGTCGGGGCCTGAGGTCCATACTGATCTCTGCGCGACGCTCCGGCGGGCGTGCTGCCGGCCCGGCGAGCGGTGCCGGTGCTCCGCACGCGCCTGAGATAGCGCCCGCCCGGGACGCTGCCGCGGGGGATGGCGCTGCCGTCCTCGTCGCCGGGTGTTGCCGAAACTCTCGTCTACCATTCACGCACGGACGGCGCGAGGTTCGGTCGGTGTCGTCCGGGCGCGCCGCTCCGCGTCCTCTGCCATGGGCCGACCGGGCTATCGCCCGGCACCCGGGCGCTGATGGTGTCGGGAGGATGTCGTGAGTTCCACGGATCTCGCGATCCTCATCGCGCCGGGGCTGGCGACCGGTATCGGTGGCGCCGGACTCCTCCTTATCCGGCGCCCGTCCGAGCGCGCTCTCGACACATTGCTCGGTCTCACGGCGGGGATCATGCTCGCGGCCAGCATCTTCAGCCTGCTCCTGCCGGCGCTCGAGCGCGGCGACCTCTGGGAGGTTCTCGTCGGCATCGGCCTGGGTGCAGTCTTCCTGATGGCCGCAGACCGGGCAATCCCTCATCTGCACCCTCGATTCACCGAGCGCAACGAAGCCCTCGCGCCGCCCAACGCGGTCGCGAGGAAAACCACGCTGCTCCTCGCTGCGATGACGATCCACAACGTCCCCGAGGGTATGGCCGTCGGCGTCGCATTGGCTGCCGGCGGGCCCGAGCTCGGTTTGCCGATCGCTGTCGCGATCGGCGTCCAGAACATCCCGGAGGGCTTTGCCTCCGCCGCGCCGCTGCTCGAGACGAAGATGCCACGTGGCCGGGTAGCCGCGATCGGTGCGGTCACCGGGCTCGTCGAGCCGCCCGCCGCGCTCGCGGCGTACGCGGCCGTGTCCTACGGCGAGGCGCTTCTTCCCTTCGCACTCGCTTTCGCGGCGGCCGCGATGCTCTATGTGATCGTCGATGAGCTTCTCCCCGAGGCCGCGGCTCGGGGCAACGAGCGAGAGGCGACGATGGCCTTCTTCGTCGGCTTCGTCCTGATGATGGTGCTCGACGTCAGTCTCGGCTAGGCACCGGGACGCCGACGCGGCTTCTCCCGGCGCCGGGCCGGGCCTGCTCGTCGGCTGTCAGCTCCTCGTGCCGCGGGTCGTTCGCGTCCGGGTGCGGCTGAAGGAACGGGTGGTGATGTGGTCACCATGAGCGGACCGAGGCCGGGGTCTGTCCCCGGACCCCCGACCCCGGCGGAGGGTCGCACGTGCGCACGTCTCACCCCGGTCGGTTTCGTGTCGCGGCCAGGTCGATGCGGGTGGGAAATGGCGCGTCTGTGATCGCGGCGCGGTAGCCGGCCGGAGGGGCGGTCCGCGCCGACGAGCCGGGCGCCGCGGCTCGTGGCGAGCTGCCCCTCCGCTTCACGTCTGACTGACCGCGAGGCTGCGCCGACAAAGCCCCTCATCATCCCGTTGGCCTCCGGAGGCGTTGTTGCGGGTCTCCGGCGGTCGACGGTCCTCTTCAGTGGCCGAAGCGCACCTCAGGAAGGGCACGTGCGAGCCAGCGGGGCCGCCACCAGGCCGCCGGTCCGGCGAGTCGGAGCGCGACAGGCATCAGAAGCAGACGAACGAGCAGGGCGTCGAGGAGGACCGCGACGCCGAGAATGATGCCCATCTCCTTCGGGGGCAGCGGGCCCGACAGAGCAAAGGTGAAGAAGACCGCGACCATGACCGCGGCCGCGGCGAGGATGACACGTCCGGAGTGCGCCATTCCGCCGACCATCGCCTCACGGGCATCGTGTGAGCGATCCCAGTGCTCCTTGGCGGACGAGAGCAGAAACACGGTGTAGTCCATCGAGATCGCAAAGATCATCGCGAAGAAGAACACCGGACCCCACGCATTCAGGAAACCCTGCGACTCGAAACCCAGGACGCCGGAGAGGTGCCCCTCCTGGAAGATCAGGCGAGCGACGCCGAACGCCGCGCCGGTTGCCAGCAGGCTGGTGACCACCCCGATAGCCGCGACCAACGGCGCCTGGAACGCGAACAGGAGCAAGAGGAAACCGAGGGCGAGAACCACCCCGATCACCAGCGGTGTGTAGCGGCCCAAGGCGGCTTCCAGGTCGTGATTCTCCGCCGCGGCACCGCCCACGCTGACGGTCGCCGGCAGCGTCTCGCGGAGCCGATCGACCGTCGCGCCGAGCTCGGGATCGGACGGATCAACGGCCGGCACAGCCTGGACCATCGCACGCCCATCGGCGCCGACGAAGGGCGGCGATGCCTGGGCGACTCCCGGGTCGGCGGCGGCGATACGCCAGGCCTCGGCCATCTCGGCCTCGGCGCCGACCAGCTGGAGCTGACCCGGAGCGCCCGGTCCGAAGGCGTCGACGACCTGCTCATAGCCGACCCGTGAAGAGTCCTCCGACGGAACGACGGCAATGGATGGCATCCCCGTGCGCAGGCCGAGCACTGGAGCGGAGAGCGCGACGAGCGCGATCAGCGCCGGCACGCCATAGAGCGCCGGCTTGGACCAGAGTCGGCGGCCCCACGCGGCGAAGCGCTCAGACCGGTGCTCGCCGGCATTGACCCACGGCAGTGCCACGCGATTCACTCCCTCACCGAGCCGGGCGAGCACCGCGGGCAGCAGCGTGAGCGTGGCCCCGAGCACGAAGACCACCGACAACATGATGCCAAGGGCCATGGAACGGAACGCCGGACTCGGGACGAGCATCACGGCCGAGAGCGCGATCAGGACCGTCAGCCCCGAGAAGAGCACCGCCTTGCCCGCGGTGTCCATCGTCACCGCCACAGCCTCCACCCGGTCCCGCCCGGACCCCAGCAATGCCCCGCGGAAGCGGACGACGATGAAGAGGGCGTAGTCGATGCCGAGCGCGAGGGCGAACATCAGCGCGAAGTTCATGGCCCAGATCGACACGTCGAAGAACTGCGCGGCGAGGACGAGGGACCCGGCGGACGCGGCGAGGCTGAGAATCGTCAGGAGCAGCGGGAGGCCGGCGGCAACCAGCGCGCCAAAGGCGATGATGAGAATGGCCAGGGTGACGGGCCAGGAGATCAGCTCCGACCGCAGCATGGCCTCCTTGTTGGCCGAGTTGAAGTCCGACCACATGCCCGAGGCGCCGGTGACGGAGACGGTCGTACCGGGAGCGGCGAGAGCCGCCAGTTCGCCCTTGAGGTCGTCGGCGGCGCGCACCATGGCGGTCGGATCGTCGCCCGCGCCCCCGAGGACGATCGCCGTGCGACCATCGGCGCTGAGCGTGCCCCGGGCCGGGTCGGGGCCCTGGACCGAGGCGATGCTCTC
>JAHEIS010000161.1 GCA_024639225.1 Actinomycetes bacterium
GAGCGCATGTTCACCGCCGAGGTCTCCGGGCGCCGCTTCGAGGTCGCGCTGCGCTATCCGACCGCGGATGACGGAGCGGCTGCCACCCCGACCCGGAAGCGCAAGTCCCGGGGCGGCGGCGGGGGCGGCGGCGGGGCCTCGGCTGATCCTGACGCCGTCCTCAGCCCGATGCAGGGCACGGTGCTCCGCGTCGATGCGGGGCCGGGCGACAGCGTCGACGCCGGTCAGGTCGTCGCGGTGATCGAGGCGATGAAGATGGAGAACGAGGTCACGGCCCACCGGGCCGGGACGATCGCCGTCGTCGAGGTCGAGCCGGGCGCCTCCGTGTCCGCCGGCGCCGTCCTCGTCACCCTCGAGCCGGGCGAGTGACTCTCAACGCGCCGCGGGGGTTGCCCGCGACGCGCTGGTGCTCAGCAGCAGTCGTCTCGTGCACAGCTGTCGGCGCAGCTACAGGGGCCGCCTTCCCGGCACCCGCAGGCGCAGTCAGGGCCGCAGGCACAATCTGCTCCGGCAGTCCTCTCATCGGTGATGCTCATCGGGTCCTTCCCGTGGCGGTGATCCGAGGCTGTCTCGCGGTCTGGAGCCGACACCCCCGGCGTCCCGGGAGCCGTTCGGCCGGCAGTTTCAGGTCATGCCGGGGACCACATATCCGCGCCCTCGCAGCAGTGCGCGACGCGCGGGACCATGAACCGGGTCATGAGCTCACCTCCTCGAGGTTTTCCGAAGGCGCCGGGGCGGTGGCCTCCCCGCACCGGCAGGACCCTCCACAACAGGTGTCGATCGCATCGGCGATCCGGCGCAGGAGCGCGCTCAGCTCCCGTCCCCGCGCGGCGTAGCGGACCGAGCGACCATCGCGTTCAGCGCTGACCAGTTCGGCGTCGCGTAGGTGAGCCAGATGTCGTGAGACGACCGACAGATCGACGGGCGCACTGGCGGCAACCTCACCCACGGTGCGGGCCGAGCCCGCGGAGTGGGTCAGACCGACCAGGATCTCGAGCCGGCGGGGGTCCGCCAAGGCCCGGAAGATCTCCGGCCGCATGCAGGTCTCCAGGTCACAGCAGCACTCGTCGCTCATAGCTTGCATGATAGCGCAACTATGCAATCATACCCAGCGGTCGTCAGGCATCCCCGGCGGCGCGCGCGAGATCCGCGCCGGTCTGGACCCGCCAGAGCGCGGCGTAGAGACCGCCGGAGGCGATGAGATCCTCATGCGTCCCCGATTCGACCACGCGCCCCTCCTCCAGCACATGGATGCGATCGGCGCCGCGGACCGTCGACAGGCGGTGGGCGATCATCAGTGTCGTCCGCCCGCGCGACACGACCTCCAGCGAGCGCTGGATTGCCGCCTCAGTCTCATTGTCGACCGACGAGGTGGCCTCGTCGAGGATCAGCACGGCCGGGTCACGCAGGATCGCCCGGGCGATCGACAGGCGCTGACGCTGGCCGCCGGAGAGCTTCTGGCCACGCTCGCCCACGATCGTGTCGTATCCCTCCCCCAGGCGGGCGATGAACTCGTGGGCCTCGGCGAGGCGCGCGGCCTTCTCGACCGCGGCCGGGGTGGCGTCGGGGCGGCCGTAGGCGATGTTCTCGCGCACGGTCCCGTCGAACAGGAAGACGTCCTGGCCCACGAACCCCGCCGACCCTCGGAGCTCATCGAACTCGAGGTCCTCGATCGCGTGTCCATCGAGGGTGATCTCGCCGCTGTCGGGCTCGTAGAAGCGCAGTAGCAGTTTGACGATCGTGCTCTTGCCGGAGCCGGTGAGCCCGACCACGGCGTGGTTCTCGCCCGCGGGGATCGCGATGTCGACGCCGACGAGGACCGGCGGACCGTCCGCGTAGGCGAAGTGGACATCGCGCATCACGATCTCGCCCCGCACCGGGCGGGGCAGCGAGCCCCTGCCCGGCACGATCTGCGGCTCGGCGTCGATCAGGTCGAGGATGCGGCGGGTCGAGGCCATCGCACGCTGGTAGAGATCGAAGGTCTCGCCGAGGCGGGTCAGCGGCCAGAGCAGGCGCTGGGTCATGAACACGAGCACCGAGTAGAAGCCGACCGCCAGGCGGTCGTTGATCACCGCCCAGCCCCCGACGAGGAGGGTGGCGGTGAACCCCGCGAGGATCGCCATCCGGATCAGGGGGATGAACGCGCTCGAGAAGCGGATGGCCTCGGCGTTCGCGTCCCGGTAGGCCTCCGACTCGCCGGCGACCCGCGCGACCTCACGTTGTTCCGCCGTGAATGCCTTGATCGTGGCCATGCCACCGAGGTTGTTCGAGAGCGTGCCCGCCAGATCGCCCACCCGGGCGCGGACCGCCGCGTAGCGCGGCTCGAGACGGCGCTGATAGAGGAACGTGCCCCACAGGATGAGGGGGATCGGCGTGAACGCCACCAGCGCGATCAACGGCGAGGCGATCAGGAAGACGACGCCGACGATGATCACGTTGACCACGGTGACGATGATCTGGTTCGCGCCGACGTCGAGGAAACGCTCGAGCTGGTTGACGTCGTCGTTGAGGATGGCGAGCAGGCCTCCCGTCGACGCATCCTCGAAGTACTCCATCTCCAGGTCCTGCACCTGGGCGTAGGCGTCCATCCGCGCCTCATGCTCGATGGTCTGGGCGAGGTTGCGCCAGGCCAGCGCAGCGAGGTACTCCGTCAGTGATTCAGCGGCCCATGCGAGAACGTTGACGGCGGCGACGATCAGAAGCTGGCCCCATGTGTCGTCGACGCCGCTGATGCGCGAGACGAGCGATCGCTCGCCGTTGACGACGACGTCGATCGCGACGCCGATCAGGATCTCCGGGGCGACGTCGAAGAGCTTGTTCAGCACCGACATCGTCGTCGCCCAGATGACCCGCGGGCGGTGACGGGCGGCGTACCGCCAGAGGCGCCCCAGCGCCGAGCGGGCCTCGGCGGGCGTGACGGCGGGGGATGCGGCACCGGTCATGGCCCCACTATCGCGCCCGCCGGTGACGCGCGCCTCGCTAGCATCGCCCGGTGACTCCGACGACGCCCGAGGTCCGCGCGGAGGTCCAGCGACGCACCCTCTGGGTGCTCGGGATCGCGGTGGCCTTGGCGACCGCCGCCTCCGCCGCGGCCTTCTCGGCGTCCGCGGTCCTCGCCGACGACATCACCGGCAGTGACGGCCTGGCGGGGATCGCCGCGGCCGGGCTGACGGTAGGCGCGGCACTCGGCGCCGTACCGCTGGCCCGGATCATGAGCAGCCGCGGTCGGCGTCCGGGACTCGGTCTGGGCCTCTGGGTGTCCGCGGCGGGCGGACTGATCGTTGCGGGCGCGGCGGGCGCGGAGCTCTACGTCGTCGTCGTGATCGGCACCGTGACGATCGGAGTCGGCAACGCGGTCGCTCTCGCCGCCCGCTTCGCCGCGGCGGATCTCGCCGAACCGGGCGCGCGCGGGCGCGCGATCGGCGTGGTCATCTGGGCCGCCACGGCGGGCGCGGTGCTCGGGCCGATCCTGGCCACCTCCGTGGCGGAGCCGGTCGCGACCGCCGTCGGCGCGGCGGAGTACGTGGGCACCTATCTGTTCAGCGCGCTGGTCCTCGCCCTGGCTGCGGTCGTGGTCGACCGCAGCCTGCGACCGGACCCGCTGCTCCTGGCCCGATCCGGCGGTGAGGTCGTCCCGACGCGCAAGGACGCATCGCTGGCGACCGGCTGGGCCGCCATCCGCGCCTCGTCCCGGGTCGCCCTCGCCACCAGCGGCCTGGTGATCGCCCACATCGTGATGGTCGGGATCATGACCGTCACCCCGCTCCACCTCAGCGACGGGCACAACGGCCTGCGAATCATCGGCTTCGTCATCTCGGTTCACATCCTGGGCATGTACGCCTTCTCACCGATCA
>JAHEIS010000162.1 GCA_024639225.1 Actinomycetes bacterium
AGCGCATTGTGCAGCGCCACCGACGCGGTATCGCGCAGGACGTCGATGAGCCGATGGGTGGTCGGCGCCGGATGTTCGCTGAACCTGAGGACGACCCGACCCAGGTCGGCCGTCGATCGCTGGAGCGGCACGACGACCACGAACGCGGGCTGCTGGGGGTCGTTCGCCGACGTCGCCACCAGCTCGGACGGCGGAATGACAGCGACGGACCTGCGTGCCAGCGCGACCTGGACCGGGGGTGCCGCGATGAGCTCGGCGTGCAGTTGCTGGGAGGCGCGTACGGTCCAGACGCCGCTGTCCGCTGTGAGTAGCGCACCGCCGCTGGCGTCCAGACACGCCAGCATGTTGCGCAGCATCACGTCCGCGAGCCGATCAAGTGTCAGATGCGTGGCGATCGCCGACGCAAAGCCTGACAGCGAGCTCTCCACGCCGCGTGCGTCGTGGACGGCCTCGAGCAGCCCGTTGAAGCCGGCCGCGGCGTCGCCGATCTCGTCGGCGGAATCGACCGGCAGCATGCAGTTGGCGGGCGTGCATCGACTCCAGTCGCCGGTGTGGGCCGCCTCATGCATGACGTCGCCGACGTGTCTCATACGTGCCGCGAGCGTGCGGATCCGGGATCCCACGACGCGGCGCGCCAGCAGGTAGTTCACCGCTCCGACCATGAGGCCCGCCGTCAGCGTCGCCGCGTAGACGACCGGCCGTACGGTCACCGACTGCGGCACGCCCAGCAGCATGATCGCCGGGGGGAACAGGGCGCCGACCGTCACCCCGAACGCAACCATCACGGCTGCGAGCTCGGCGAAGACACCCCGGCTCACGCGTTTCTGGCGTCGGGGCGGTGACGCGGTCGTTCGACGGTCCACTCGCTGCCCCGTCGACCACCGTGCGACATCGTGAAGCTGCCAGGCGCGCGAACCGGTGCGGGGGCGGCGTCAACCCCGGCGCTGTCGTTGCCGCACGGTCACCGTTCGCGGCGTGATGTGAACCACGCGCCGACGAGCACGAGTGCGGTGCCGGCCACGGCGAGCGGCTCGATGGCCTCGCCCAGTGCCGCGACACCCAGTGCGACGGCGACAATCGGCACGAAGTAGATGGCGACCGACCCGCGGGGGCCGCCCACGCGCCCGACGAGGGTGGCCATGAAGACGAATGCCAGCCCGGTGCTCAGCATGCCCAGGGGCACCATGGCCAGGGCGGGGCCCCAGGCGAACGTCGAGCCGGACAGCTGCGACAGACCGATCGGCACGACGACAACCAGCGCCACCACTTGCGCGCGCAGCAGCACGGGCAACGCCCCGTAGCGCTGCTGCAACGGCACGACCATGTTCGCCGACAGACCGTAGAGCACGATCGCCAGGACCACGAGCGCCGCGCCCAGCGCCGTCGCGGCCGACCCGCGTAGCTCCGGCAGGAAGATCGCCACGACACCGGCGAAGCCGAGCGCGATCCCCAACATCTGGATCCTGCCGGGGAGCCGCCGCAGCAGCAGTGTCGACCAGACGGCCGTCGCGATGGGGACCGCGCCGTTGATCATGCCGGCGACCGACGAGTCGATCCACTGCTGGGCGATCGGGAACAGGCTGAGCGGGATCGCCACCCACGTGATGCCGAGCAGCGCGACCCTCGGCAGGTCCTCACGCGCGATCGGCGTGCGGGCGCGTGGCACCAGTCCCAGCGCTGTCGCGCCCAGCACAACCCTTGCCATGGTCACGACACCGGGCCGGAACGCCTCGAGGCCGATCGCCATGAACAGGAACGACGACCCCCAGATCGCCGCGATGCCGCCGAGCAGCCCCCATTCGGTCGGCCCGAAGGCGCCGGTGACGGTGCCGCCGGTGGTCTCGACCAGGCGCCGTCGCGCGACCGGCGTCGCGGGCAGGTCACCGGTCTGGTCGGCGTGTGCGGTATCGCGCATCGTCGAATGCTACGGCGATCGCATCGGGCGGTGCATCGGGCCGCTGCACCGGGCCTTCCCTGGGGACGAGATGCTCGGTATGCGTGCACGGTGGTGCACACTTGGACGTGTGACCGACGTCGAGCCGGGCGCACAGCGGATGGAAAGGTCCGACATGGTTGCGCACATCAGCCGCTGGACGAGCTGGATGGTCGTGCTGGCGCTGGCGACCGTCGGGTGCGGCGGCGGCGACGACGGCTCGCAGCAGCCGAGCGCGGCGCCGAGCACGGCGGTTTCTGCACCGGCAGCCGCGCCCAGCGAAGCCCTCGCGTCGGAGGGGGCGGACAGCGCGGACGAGATGTACGTCGTCGTTTCCGGTGACACGCTGTCCGACATCGCACGACGCTTCGACACGACTGTCGAAGCGATCGTCGAGGCCAACAACATCGCCAACCCCGACGTGATCGAGGTCGGTCAGGAGCTCGTGATCCCCGGCGGCCGGTGAGACGGCGTCAGCGTCGCAGCAGCGACAGCAGCAGGCTCAGCGTCACCGAGACGATCAGCATCGACGTGATCGGGATGAACACCCGCGTGCGCTCGGATTCGATCCGGATGTCGCCGGGCAGGTTGCCGAACCAGCCCAGCGCTCCCGTGCGAACCAGCAGACCGATGGCGATCGCGACGACGCCCGCAACGATCAGCAAGCGCCCGAGCCCTTCGGAGTCCATATACCCATCATGCCGGGCAGTGTCGTCCGGGGAGTCCGTGCCGGCTGTACGCCCACACGCTGCACCCCGGCGACCGGTTCGCCTCCTGTGCCACCCGCGGCGCGCGGGCGTTCGTTCACCAGCGCCGACGGTCGAGGCACACGAATCCACGGCCCGAGGGAGCGCGAAGACGGCCTGACGCTCAGGTCTCCCTGTGGTGTCCGCGCAGGGTCGATTGCCCCGAGAGGTGGGCCGTTGGACTCTGGGTTCGAGCCGCAGATGGGCCCATGGTCGTGTGTGAAGGCGGTCTCGTCGAAGGAGCATTGACATGGACGACACGGAGCGTCGACAAGCTGCCATCAAGCGAGTGAAGGCCAAGAGGGACTTCAGCACGAGTCTTGCCGTGTACGTGCTCGTCAACGCGTTCCTGGTCTTCATCTGGTCGTTCAGCGGTGGGTACTTCTGGCCGATCTGGCCCATCCTCGGTTGGGGGCTCGGCGTGGCCCTGCAGGGATGGAACACATACTTCAGGAGGCCAATCACCGAAGACGACATCCGCCGGGAGATAGCGGGTCGTCAGTAGCCGCGGTCGATGAGCAGTCGACTCGGGTAGCCAGCGAGCCCCGGCGCCACGCTTCGGCTTGGTCGCAGCGCAGCCTGCAGCCGCCGTGGCATCAGTCCGGTCAGGTCTGCCGGGCCTCGGCGCACGCCCGCGCTCGTGTCCGACGACCGGTGGCGTCTCCGCCCGCGCCGATGGTCTTGTCAGCTCCCGCGGGGGTCGGTGACGCGGATGGCGACGTTCTTGGTCTGCACGTAGTTGCGGAGTGCCTCCTGGCCCTTCTCGCGGCCGAAGCCCGAGCGCTTGATGCCCCCGAACGGTGTCTCCACGCCGCCGGCGTACCACTCGTTGACGAAGACCTGTCCGGCGGCCAGGCGGTCCGCGGTCCACAACGCGCGGTCGATGTCGCGGGTGAAGACCCCGGCGGCAAGGCCGTACTCGGTGCCGTTGGCGATCTCGATCGCGTCCTCGGTCGACGCGGCGGCGAGCACCGTCAGCACCGGGC
>JAHEIS010000065.1 GCA_024639225.1 Actinomycetes bacterium
CCCGCCACTATCGTCGGCCGGTCTCCCGGTTGGAGGCCCTGGTCGAGTGCCGCCGCGAGTCCGGCAACCAGTTCTGCCCGGACGCGGTCGCCGCGCTTGAGAGGATGTGGATGCCCTCGCTGCCAGCGGGAGCGGCCGCCGGAGCCGTCCGCTAGTAGGGGCTCTCGGGCCCGCCGCCGGACGCGTCGGGAAGAGTGACCACCTCGTCCATGAACCGGCTGTTGGGTACGCGCAGGAGACGGCCGTCGGCGGCGCGAATGATCGTGGCCGTCGTCTCCATGCGTACGACCTCTCCGGTGATGTCGCCCACTGAGATCGTCTGGCCGGCGGTGATGTCGTCCCCGATGTAGCGGCCGCTGGTGATCTGACGGGCCACGTCGCGGCTGCCGAAGCCGAAGGCGAGCGCGGCTGTGAGCGCGGCTCCTCCGAGCAGTACGGCCAGCAACAGCAGGAAGATCGACGTCGGGATCCCGGCGAGGCTCGCGCCGACGATGACGAAGACCGCGATCACCACTACCTCGGCGAGGGTTCCGAGCGGTCCTTTGATCCCGAGCTGGTCGCCGAGGCGGTCGACGACCTTGCGCACCGAGCCCGCCGCGGCGATGCCGAGGCCGATGATCACCAGCGCGACGAGCGCTCGCGGTATGAAGAGCACGAGCTGGTTGATCGGCTCCTCGAGCGACTGCACGCCGAGAACTCCGACGGCGACGACGACGACGAACAGCGTCAGGAAGAACTTCAGCGTCCCCACCACCAGCGGCGTGATGCTGCGCCCGAGGCCCACGCGCTCCAGCGTGTCGCTGAGCCCGGTGCGCTCACCGAGGCCGTCGAGCTTCGCTGCTTCGAACCCCTTGTGGAGGGCGCGCGCGACCAGGCGCACGACGATCAGGCCGATCACGAGGATGGCCACGGCGCTCACGAGGCGGGGGACGAAGCCTGCGAAGGGCGCCAACAGCTCATCGGTGATGCTGGTGAGAACGACCGGAGACAACGTCATACGAACAGCTCCAAGATCTAGTGCGTCGGTGGTTTGCGGCCGAGCAGCACGGAAACGGCGTCGCCGAAGGCGCCGCCCAGGGTGAAGACGACGCCCAGCGCGCCGTTGACCACCCGCTGCCAACGGGCCGTCTCGACCACCGACTCCTCGAACCCGGCCGCGGGGGTCAGTGTCTCCTGCTGCAGTTCAGCGAATAGGGTCGCCAACCGGCGCGCCTGTTCGGGGGGAGTCTCCGGAGCATCGGTCATGCCGGCAGCTCCCAGTCGTAGGTGTTGTTGCGCAGCAGGTCGATCAGCTCGCTCCGCGCGCGGTGGATGCGACCCTTGACCGATCCGACCGGCGTGTCGGTGACCTCGGCGATCTCGTCGTAGCTCAGACCCTCGAGGTCTCGCAGCACGAGGACGCTGCGGTGGTTGGGTTTGAGCAGGCCGATCTTCTGTGCCAAGCGCGACCGTCTCTCGCCGGCCTCGAGGTTGGCGACCGGCGCCCGGGTGCGGTCGACGGGTGAATCGGCCGGCAGATCGAGCTCGTCGACCGACTCCGCCTCGCGGTCGCGCCACCCTTTGTCGAGCGAGTTCAGGGCCGTGTTGTGGGTGATCCGCAGCAGCCACGACTTGAAGGGCGCATCGCCGCGGAACTGCCGCAGGCGATGGAAGGCGCGGAGCATCGCGTCCTGGGCCACGTCCTCGGCATCGTTCGGCCCGACGATGCGCGCGGCCACCCGGTAGACGACATCGCGGTGTCGCCTCACGAGCACGTCGAAGGCTTCGAGGTCACCGGCGAGGGTGCGCCGGACGAGGGTGTCGTCGTTGTCCACGTGTGAGAAAAGCAGGGCCCGGTGGGCGCCTGGATGGATGCGAGAACCCTATGCAATCGCTGACCTCGGACGTGAGTGGGCAGCTGTTCCGACAGGTCCCGACCCTCGGCCGGTTACGCCGCCGGCCGGGCGCGCTCTCGTATCCGTCCCCGGTGCCAAGGTAATGTAACCGCCGACAGGTAATGCCTGTCGGCGGAGATGACAGGGCCCTTCCGCTGGGCTGATCTTCGCCACACCGGAATTCATCGTCGGCCGTCCCGGCCGCACAAGAGAGGACCACAATGGATTCGCTAGTGATGCCCGCGGGCATCTCCGACAGCTTCCAGGAAGCGGCAGACACCCTCTTCGCCACCATCGGCGAGTGGCTGCCCCGACTCGTCGGAGCTCTACTCGTTCTGATCGTCGGCTACATCGTCGCCAAGGTCGTCAGCAACATCGTCGGGCGGTTGCTTGGCAAGCTCGATCTCGAGAGCTATGTCGCCAAGACTCCTGCCAAGGACATGGTCGACAGGATGGGTAGTTGGACGCTGGCCAAGATCTCCGCGTTGGCGGTGTTCTGGCTCATCTGGCTCTCCGTTATCGGCATGGCCCTCGGTGTGTTGAACATCGAGTCCGTGAACGACGGCATCGCCGCCGTCTGGGGTTACCTGCCCAACGTCGTCGGCGCGCTGGCGATTGTCGTCGTCGGTGTGTTCGCGGCGGGGTTCGTCCGCGATCTGCTCGGCAACGTGACCTCGGGCACCTCGTACGGCGCCATCGTCACGGCGCTGACGCCGGCGGTCATCCTCGTCCTCACGGGTTTCATGGCCCTGGACCAGCTCAAGATCGCTGAGGACATCGTCGAGACTGCCTTCACGCTGATCCTGGGCGCCATCGCGCTGGGCTCGGCGATCGCCTTCGGTCTCGGTGGCAAGGAGCACGCCGCAAAGCTGCTCGACGCCGCATCGGAGAAGGCGAAGTAGACCCTCCGGCTCTCCCGGCCTCCTCAGCCGGGACGCCCGAACCGCGGCCCCCGGGTGCCTCAGGCGTCCGGGGGCCGTTGTGCATCCGGCGGCGGTTGCGTCGGCGCGCCCCTGCGCAGCAGCAGAGCCAGCAGGGCGGCAACCCCCAGCCCCACGACGAGCAGCGCAAGCGCCGTCGGCCCGGTCGGGCCCGAGTCGAGCAGGTAGGCGCCGCCGATCAGGCACAGCAGGCCACCGATGAGCAGGCTCGGGACGCGGGGGCCGCTCACCACGACACCTTGATCTCGCCGAAGCCGACGTCGGCTTCGATCTCGATGAGACCCTCATCGCCGGGCAGCTCCAGGTCGGTCTCGACGTTGATGCCGCTCACGACCTCCCGGCCCGATGCCCCGGTCGGCTCGGTGTCGCCGACGAGATCGAGGCGGGTAGGGGTCCGCTCGCCGGGTTCGACGATGATCTGCCCGAATCCGGACCGGGCGCGGAGCACGACCGCGCTCTCCGGCGGGAGCCGGACGGTCATCCGGCCGGCTGCGATGCGCGCGTCGAGCGTCACGGATCTCCCGCCGAGGCGCAGGCCGCGGAGATCGATGTCGGCGGTGCCCGCCGCGAGCTGGAATTCTTCGGGGACGCCCCCGGCGCTCAGGGGAGCAAGAATCCGTTCGCCGGTCCCCCCGCGGAAGTCGACGCCCGCGATGGCGACGACCGCGAGCATCACCGCGGCCAGAGCGCCGAAGGGGATGATCCACGCACCCCGGTGCAGGAACGCTCCGGCGATCAGGCCGAGACCGAGCACGAGCACGGCCGCGGCGAGCGCCTGGTCGGGGCCGACGTCGCCGAGCCAGCGGTCGGGGAGAAGGGTCGGAGCCGCGCCGACGATGAGCGCGATCAGAACGACGGTCGGGGCGAACAGGACATCGCCGACCGTTCGCGGAGTGGGGGGCGGAGCCGGTCGGGCGGCGGCCGCCGGATCGCCCATCGCCGGGGAAGGGGAGGGCAGCGCCGGCTCGGGCAGGCGCGCGGCCTCCCGCCACCACAGGGCCCCGAGACCGAGCAGGATCAGAAACAGAGCGGGCTCGATGTCCCGCGCCGGCCCGAAGCCGGTCGCCTCCGCGAGTACCGCGACGGTGGCCTCCGCCATCAGGCTCCCGGCGACCGCGACGATCAGGAGGACGATCAACGCGGGGATCGGTCGATCAGGATGGAGACGCCGGCGCTCGCGCTCGTCGGTTGGCAGCGCGGCCCACGCGATCAAGTAGAGGGGCACCCCGGCGCCGAGCGCTGCCAAGACCACGGCGACGATGCGCACCGCCACGGGATCCAGGTCCGCCTCGACGCCGATGGCGGCGCAGACGCCACCGAGAACCCGACCCTCCGAGGGTCGGCGGATTCCCGCCAGCGCCATGCTCAGGTCGTCCTCGCCACCGCGTACATGCTCCGCATCGTGGGCCCCGCCGGGTCGTCCGCCAATGGGGGATAACCCCGGTGTCATCCAGGGTCATGACCGGTAGCCGGATCCCCGCCCTCTGTCACGATAGCCCCATGACCACGGCTGCTCAGCCATGAGCGACCAGACGGCAGCGGTCCCTGGCCCGCCACGCCTGGTCCGCGATCGCTCCGCGGGCATGATCGCCGGCGTCTCCGCGGGAATCGCCACCGCGTACGGCCTCCCGGTCGTAGCCGTCCGCGTCGGCTTCGTGCTACTGGGATTCACCGGAGGGGTGGGCATCGTCGGCTACCTCGCGGCGTGGGCCCTCATGCCGTCCGGGCCGTCCGTCGGTCGCACCTCCCGCGCCGACACCCTTTTCCAGGTCGGGGCGATCGGGGTCCTCGCGGTCGGGACCTCCTTCCTGCTCCGAAGCCTTGGCGTGCTACCGGACAATGAACTCGTGCCGGTCGTGCTCCTTGCGATCGGTCTGGCGATCCTCTGGCAGCGCGCGGACCATGAGGCCGGCCGTGCCGCCCGTGGTACCGGACTGGCGGACGTCGTCGGTGGCCGGGCGGCTCTCATCCGGCTCGCTCTCGGAGCCGTGCTCGTCGTGGCGGGCATCGCGCTCCTTGCGGCGGAGGGCAGCTCGCTCAGCGAGGCCGGCCAGGCGCTCCTGCCGGCGTTGCTCGCGCTTGCCGGCGCGGCCCTCATCCTCGGCCCCTGGGTGCGCCGACTGCTCGACGACTACCAGGAGGAGCGCCGGGCCCGCATCCGCTCGGAAGAGCGGGCGGAGGTCGCCTCGCGCATCCACGATTCCGTGCTCCAGACGCTCGCCCTGATCCAGCGCAACGCCGGTCAGCCGGGAGAGGCGGTCCGCTTGGCACGCCGTCAGGAGCGGGAGCTGCGCTCGTGGCTGTTTGAGGACGCGCCACCGGTGTCGGGGACTCTGAAGGCGGCGCTCAGCGCGGTCGCCGCCGACATCGAGGATCTGCACGAGGTGACGATCGAGGTCGTCCAGGTGGGCGACGCCCTGATGGGCGAACGCCTCGAGGCGGTGAGCCTCGCCGCGCGGGAGGCTCTGACGAACGCGGCCAAGTTCTCCGGGGAGAAGGTGCTCTCCGTCTACGCCGAGATCGACGGGCGCGACGCCCGCGTGTTCGTTCGCGATCGAGGCGTGGGGTTTGACCTGGAGTCCGTGCCCGAGGATCGTCGGGGCATCGCCCAGTCGATTCGGGGCCGCGTGGAGCGCGCCGGGGGTCAGGCGACGGTGACGAGCCGTCCCGGCGGTGGCACGGAAGTCGAGATCACGATGCCGATCGAGGAGGAGCTGTGAGCAAAGTGCGCGTGGTGATCGTCGACGATCACCCGATGTTCATCGCGGGCGTCCAGACCGAGCTGGGCGACTGGGTCGAGGTCTGTGGCACGGCCGAGAGCGTCGAAGAGGCGATCGAGCTGATCGCCGCCGAGGCGCCCGATGTCGTTCTGCTCGACGTCCACATGCCCGGCGGCGGCGGCCGAGCGGTCATCGAATCGGTCACCGCGCGGAAGATCGAAACGCGGTTTCTGGCGCTGTCGGTGTCGGATGCGCCCGAGGATGTGATCGCGGTCATCCGGGCCGGTGCGCGGGGTTACGTCACCAAGACGATCTCGGGTGAGGACCTCGTTGACGCGATCCAGCGCATCCGCGACGGGGACGCGGTGTTCAGCCCGCGCCTGGCCGGCTTCGTCCTCGACACCTTCGGCGGGGGCGATGGCTCGGGCGGCAACGACCCTGAGTACGACCAGCTCACTCCGCGAGAGCGCGAGGTGCTGCGCTACATCGCCCGTGGCTACGCCTACAAGGAGATCGCCCTGCGCCTCGGGATCTCCGCCAAGACGGTGGAACACCACGTCTCGTCGGTCCTCCGCAAGCTCCAGCTCTCGAGCCGCCACGAACTCACGCGCTGGGCGACCGACCGCCGCCTCGTCTAGTGGGGAGCCGACGACCAACCGGCCACGGTCGTTCGCTCGCGGCAAACGGCGCCTGCGCGGCATCATCCGGCTCCGGGTGCAGGGAGACGCCAGAGAACACGGCGCCGTGGGCGTTGTGTGTCGGTTCCGACCGTTTCCGCCGTGAAATGGGTTTCGCAGGGAGGCAACCAGCCTCGCGCCTTCGCTCCCCCTGCCGTGCGCAGCCCCCTCGTTCACGGGCGCTGTGGCCGGCGCTCAGCTACGACCGGCTCCCGGGCCGGCGGCTCGCGAACACGGACCATGGCGCCCTCTTCCGCCGAAGAACCGCAGCTACCGCCGGTGCTCTCGTACCGGCGGGGTTTCAGGTGATCCGGCTAGGCGGCGACCGGCGCGGGGCCAGGCCCACAGGCGGCGAGATCGTCGATGAGGCGGTTGAAGGCCGTTTCGGTCCAACGGCCACACTCGACCAGTTCTTCGCCCAGGGTGATCACCTCGGCAAGGCGCTCGTCGGCGACCTGGTCGATCTCTTCAGTGAAGAGCAGCGCGTCAGCGGCCTCGCGGATCAAGCCCTGTTCGTCACCGTGGAGCCGGGCGGGACCGTCATGGCGGAGTACGCGCATGACGCGACCGTAGGAGTCTGCTCGCTCTGAGTTCATCCGGACCCTTTCTCTGACGGAACAACTGCGCACATTCTGACGGGGGGCTCGGCCGGAAGAAGGCGGCCGCGTTCGTCACCTGCGCCCTGATCGGCAGGAGGGTGCCAGGGCTTTAGCCCGACCTGTGGTCAGTTTCGGAACGCGGGCCGCAGGATCGTAGGTTCACTCTGCGAAACGACCTTCCGCCGGGACGCATGACAGTAACTTCTGGAGGTACGCTGACCCTCACGCGGGTCAATCACCCCCCCAGTCCGCGTTTCCCCTAAATCCGTCGAAGGACTCAGAACTCGCCATGTCGTGGACTTTCATGACCAATCACGCGCATGTACTCATCGTCATCGCGGGTGATCCCCAGATTCGCCTCCGGGATGTCGCCGACAAGACGGGCATCACCGAGCGCGCTGCCCAGCGAATCGTCTCTGACCTCGTCGATGCCGGGTACCTCACGCGTACTCGTCACGGTCGGCGGAATCGGTACTCGGTCAACGCGTCCGCGCCCGTCAATCACCCGCTGCTGAGCGACGTGAAGGTCGGATCCCTCATCGGACTCGCCGCCTAGACGTACGCCTGCCCTGCGACCGCCTGGCAGCGGTCGCAACTCCATATCGAACGACCGCCGACGGTGTCGGTACGCAGGTCCGCGCCGCAGCGCCGGCACTCGTCACGCTTATAGACGTAGAGGCGGTCCGCCGAGCGCATCTTCGCCGGCGTGGCGTCGACTTCGCTGGGGTCACGCGTCACGATCCTGTTCAGGCGGACCCCGATCCGTAGCAGGCGGCGGATCTCCTCCCACAGCTCCCGAGCCTGGGCCTCCGTGAGGGCGCGACCGGGCGTGCGCGGGTCGAGGCCGAGAAGGAACAGCACCTCGGCGCGGTAGACGTTGCCCACCCCGGCGATCACGGCCTGGTCCAGCAGCAGGACTCCGAGGGAGCGCCCGCTGCCGCGGACCGTCTCGACGAACCGGTCGACGTCCGCGTCCTCGCGCAGGGGGTCCGGCCCGAGCCGGGCGAGGATCTCGTCACGCTCGGCGTCCGGGATGAGGGCGCAGACCATGGGTCCGGTCAGATCCCAACAGAGCGCATCTGCGGCCAGGCGCAAGCGGACGCTCCCCCGCGGCTCGTGGCAGCCTGCGCGCCGTCGCATCTTGCCGATCAGCCCGAGGTGGACGTGAACGAGCCCCGCTCGGGTCCATTCGAGAAAGAGATGCTTGCCCCAGGCATGGGCGACGGCGAACGCTTCCCCGTCGAGCTCGGCGGCCTCCTCTGCGAAGCGTCCCTGGGGCGAGGTCGCTGCCAGGCGGGCGCCCGCGAGGTCCCGGTTCAGATCACGAGCGAGGCGGTGGATGGTGTGGCCTTCGGGCACCCGACCACTCTGGCGTATCGCGTCGGACCCGTGCCCGGCCGTGGTGTCACCCTCCGGCGTGCTCCCGGCTGGCGGCGACGAAGTCGGAGTAGAGCGCCCGGTGACCGGGGTGCTCGTCGCGCTGACGCTCGGGATGAAACTGAACGCCGACCACGAACCGTCTCTCCTGGTCCTCGACGGCCTCGACGAGTCCGTCGGGCGAGCGCGCCGCGATCGTCAGGCCGCCGCCGGTCGTGCGATTGGCCTGGTGATGGACGGAGGTCACGGCGATCTCGTCCTCGCGGTACAGGTCGTGGAGCCGGGTGCCGGGGACGAGGCTCGCCGGGTGCCGGTAGCCGTCGTAGTCACTGCGTGACAGATGGGCGATCGCCTCGGGGACGTCCCTGCCGATGTCCCGGTGAAGGCTGCCTCCGTAGGCGACGTTGATGAGCTGGGCACCGCGGCAGATGCCGAGGACGGGCATGTCTTCATCGAGCGCCCGCCGGAGCAGCTCCATCTCGAGCTCGTCCTTGCCGGCGTCGAGTTCGACGAGGCCAATCGCCGGGCCACCCTCGGACCCCCGGTGCTCGGGGCCGACGTCGCCACCTTCGACGAGCAGCAACCCGTGGCACAGCTCGAAGAGCGTGTCGACGTGCGGGGCCATTGTCTCCAGGCCGGGCGTCATCAGGGGCAGTGCGCCGAGGCTCAGCAGCATTGCGCAGTGCGCCTCGCCGACGAACTGGATCGGCCGACCCTTACGCTGCTCGCGGCGAGTCGCGATGAGGACGCGGGGTTCAGCCACCGTCCGACCCCCAGCCCCGCTCGTCGGCGATGTGCCGCGCGGCGGCGATGAGGCGCGCGTCCGCGGCCCGGCCCTGCGAGGCGACTCTGATGTGGTGCTCGTCCATCCCGAGTTTGTTGGCACAGTCGCGCACATAGCAGCGGTGGTCGCGCAGCAGTGCGAGTTGGAGTTCGGCCGCGGTCATGTCGGCCTCGATACGGACCAGGATGAAATTGGCTCCGGTCGGTAGGACGTGCAGGCCGGGGATCGCGCCGAGACCGGCGGACAGCCGTTCCACGTCCGCGATCAGAGCGATGCGGCTCGAGTGGTAGTCCTCATCGGTTGCCGCGAGCTGTCCGAGAAAGTACTCGGCGATCGAGTTGATGTTCCAGGTCGGCAATGCGCGGCGCAGGCGGCTCGTGAAGCCGGGGTTGCTCGAGTAGCTGTAGCCCAGGCGCAGGCCAGGCACGCCACAGTGCTTACTCATGCTGCGAACGATGACGAGGTTTGGATACTCGTCAGCGACGGGTAGGAGGCTCGGCGGCTCGGCGGCGGCGAAGTCGATGAACGACTCGTCGACGACGACGAGCTCGAGGCCCCGGGCGCCGGCCAGGAAGCCCTCCATCTCTGCGCGCGAGAAGATCTGCCCGGTGGGGTTCCCCGGGTTGATGATCAGCGCGACCGATGCCCCGGTCTCCGCCAGCCACTGCCGGTAGCGGTCCAGATCGAGGGCGTAGCCGGATTCGGCGTCGAGGCGGTGGTAGCTCACCCGATCCGGGTCGATCTTCTCGTGATACTCGCTGAAGGTCGGCACGGGGATGCCGAGGTCCCCCTCGACGAGATCGCACATCACCGCGATCAACTCGGTCGCCCCGTTTCCGATCACGAGCCCTCGCGGATCGACGTCGAGAACTCCGGCCAGAATCGCCACCGAGAGGGAGGGATTGCTCGAGGGGTAGGTCTTGATGAGGTCCGGGATCCGCGCGGCGAGCTGCGCGATCATCTCCGGGGTCGGGTAGTAGGGGTTGGCGATGAAGCAGAAGTCCGCGACCTCGGCCGCGGCCTCCTCGCCCACGAGATCCACGAGCGCGGGTGAGTGGCTGGTCTCGGAGAAGAGATCCAGACGGATGTCGAGTGGAGTAGACATGGACGGTTCCCCCGATTCTGACACCTGCCCGCCGCCGGGGGCGTGGGATCGCTCAGCGCTGCGGCGCCCAGTCCCGCATGTGGGTCTGCGCGGTGACCCCGGCCTCGCGCAGGTGCATCTTCTGAACGCGCTGGGTGGGCGTCTTCGGTAGCTGGTCGACGAACCGCAGGTAGAGGGGAACCATGAAGTAGGGCATGCGCTCCGCCATCCACCGTAGGCACTCATCGGGATCGGGTTCATGCTCGGCGGGGACGGCGACCAGCATGATCTCGTCCTCGGCCGATGCGCCCTCACCTGCCGGGATCCCGATGCACGCGGCTTCGGCGATGGCGGGATGCTCGGCGGCGATCTTCTCGAGCTCCATCGAGCTCACGTTCTCGCCGCGGCGACGGATGTAGTCCTTCACGCGGTCCATGAAGTAGACGTACCCGTCCTCGTCCATGCGGCCGAGGTCACCGGTGTGGAGCTTGAGGTTGCGGAAGTCCTCGGCGGTCTTCTCGGGCATGCCGTAGTAGGCCCTCATGACGATGTTCGGGATCTTCATGTCGACGACGATCTCGCCGGGAGTGTCTGGCGGCAGCGGCAGGTCCGTCCCCGGCTCGACGATGGTCACGTCATAGCCCGGGGCCGCCGTGCCGCAGGAGCCGAGCCGCGGGGGACGGTCGGGCGGCATCCAGGTGACCACTCCGGTCTCGGTCAGTCCGTATCCCTCCACGAAGCGGATGCCGAAGCGTTCCTCGAACTGCTCGTAGATGTCCTTCGGCGCCGGCGCCGCGAGAACCCGCGTCACACGGTGGGCACGGTCGCGTTCCGACTCGGGCTGGTTCCAGAGGAAGTAGATCATCGCGCCGATCGACGTGAACGAGGTCGCCTCGGCGTCGCTCACCTGCTGCCAGAAGCGGCTCCCCGAGAACCGCTCGGCGAACACGACGCGGCACCCGGCGATCAGCGCGGGGTAGGCGCTGATCACCTGGGCATTGCTGTGGAACAGTGGGAGACACGAGAAGAGCGTGTCCTTGGCCGTGACGCTGATCGCCTCGATCGCGCTCCGCGCCGAGTAGTAGTCCGCCGCGTTCTGCTTGATGACCCCTTTCGAGCGCCCGGTGGTGCCGGAGGTGAACATGATCCGGGCGTCGTCGGTCCACGACCAGTCGACGTCCGGCTCGGAGGCGGGGGCGTCCATGACCTCGGCGACGGGCAGGAAGTGGTCGCTGGCCGCGACCGGATCGCCGGCGGTCGGCACGACGACGACGCGCTCGAGTCGGGTGAGCTCGCCCTTGATCATTGAGAGTCGGTCGAGGTACTCGTCGGCGATGATCAGAAGGCGCGACTCGACCAGGTTGATCGGCCACGAGAGAAACTCACCCTTGTAGGCGGTATTGATCGAGCTCATCACCCCGCCCGCCTTGAGGATGCCGAACCACAAGGGAATGAACTCGGCGCAGTTGGGCAACATCACGCTGACCGACTCGCCCCGCTTCAGGCCGAGGCTCCGCAGGCCGTTCGCGACGCGATTGGCGTCCTCGTTCACCCGTCCGAAGCTGAACCACTCGCCGTCCTGAAAGCGGAGGAAGGGGTCATCGCCGCGCTCCTCGGATCGGTCGCGCAGGATGCGAGGCAGCACCCAGCCTGTCGGGTCTTCCCGCCGGTACCAGTCGCTCCACTCGCCGTCGGCCATGCGGCGGAGACTAACCGCGCGTCGTCGCTCCGGCCGCCGCCGCCGCCCCCGCGTCCCGGTTTGGAAATTGTTACCTCTCGACGGTTTCGGCGGGGAAGCACCTGACATTCGCCGGGACACGGCGTCTTGGGGGACATGATCGACTGGTTCCCCGCCTCTGATGGCGCCGGCTCCTCAAGCGTGGGTGACGACCCCACCGCGGGCGAGAGCGCCCTGATGGTCAACCGTCTCGTGTCCGCCGTGGCGCGACGGCATCCGGCGCTCGCCGCCCACTCCCGGCGGGTCGCGGTCGTCGCCGACGCTCTCGCCAAGCGCGCCGGATGGTCCTCGACGGATCGGGCGCGCCTGCGTGAGGCAGCGCTGTTGCAGGACGTCGGGATGATGCGCGTTTCCCGCGAGATCACCAACAGGCGCGGCCGACTCTCCCTCGTCGACTGGGGCGCCGTCTCGGCGCACGTCACGGCCGGGCTCACCATGGCCCTCGACGTCCTCGATGAGGAGCAGTTGAAGTGGATGGGCGAGCATCACGAGCGCCCCGACGGCAGCGGCTACCCCAAGGGTCTGCGCGACGGCGAGATCTCGGCCGGCGGCGCGATCCTCGGCCTGGCGGACGCCTGGTCGGCGATGACCGCCACTCGCGCGTGGCGCGGAGCGCTGACGGCCGCCGAGGCCATGGGGCAGTGCCGCGAGCGTGCCGGCAGCCAGTTCGACTACACCGCCGTGAGTCTGCTCGAGGAGCTCTGGCTCAATGAGGGAAACACCCTCCCCGGTGTGAGCGGCCAGTCGGCTGCTCTCGCGCGGTGAGCCGAACAGCGTCGCGGCGACGGCCGCAGCCCGCGAAAACGGCGCGGCGAACGCACTCGACGACGCGGAAGCTCGTCGAACCGACGACCTGAGTACCGTCCTCGACCCGCAGCTCGACGGCGCCGACGACCGCAGCCGGCGCATCGGGCGGACCCTGATCAAGGAAGTCACGGCGGACTGCGTTCAAGGCACCTGAAACTCCGGTCGATGGACCTCTGAGGGTCCGAACCGGGAGAAGGTCGATGATCGCGAAGTCCACCCAGCAGGGCGGCGGGCGGGGCGTCTCCGCCGCGGCCCTCGTCCTGTTCATCGCCATGGTCGCCGCGTGCGGCGGCGATGGAGAGACTCGCCTCGAGCGGGGCCTCGACGCTGCCGGTCAGGCCGAGGACCAAGGGCGTCTCATCGAAGAGAACCAGGAGCGTCTCGACGACGTCGCCGGCTCGGCTCCGTAGGCGCGTCGCGCTCGGGGATGTGGCGCCCCTCCGCGTCCGGCGACTCGCCCGAGGTCATGGGCCGCAGTGCGGACCGCCTCACGGCGTTCGATGACTCCGCGCCCTCGCGGGGATTCCCGATCATCCGGCTGCGTTCGACGTCTCGGCCGACCCCACCTACGTCTCGGCCGACCCCACCTTGGGGTCGACCCGAATCGCGGTGGGGTCGCGTTCCAGGTCGATGGCACCGTTGTGCATGGGGTGTCATGGGCGCCCGACTATCCGATGCAGCCGACAATCGGCGTCTTCGACTTTCCGCGGTGGGCGCAGGGCGGTGCCCCGGCCGATCACGTTCCCGGGATGATCGTGAGTCGGTGATCGGTGAGGCCCGGGACACAGCCCGAGGATGACGCGGGTTGTCGCGAGAGGGCCAGGGCCGCTCGCGCGGCAGCCGAGGACTGGGGGCCGGGCGGTTGTTCACGATTCAGTCGCGACTCAACGTCGATTCGCGAGGAGGCGTAGATTCACCGCATGGACGCGTTTCCCGGTGGCGGTTCGGCGATCACGACGATCCTTGTGGTCAGCGACACCGCGACGTCCGCTGCCTGGTACCGGGACGTTCTGGGTGCGGAGGTCAACCGGACCTACGGATCCTCCGCCCTGCTGAGGATCTTCGATGCCTGGGTGCTCCTGGTG
>JAHEIS010000066.1 GCA_024639225.1 Actinomycetes bacterium
TGTCGAGGACCACATAGCGGCCCTTGGGGCCCAGGGTCACCTTGACCGCGTCGGCGAGGGTGTTGACCCCGCGCTCGAGGGCGCGGCGGGCGTCCTCATTGAACTTGAGTTCTTTGGCCATTGGCCGTATCCGTTCCTTTCGCTCTTTTCTTCAGATGCCCGGTAGTCGGGTCTACTTGCCGATCTTGGCGAGAATGTCGTTCTCGCTCAGGATCATCACGTCCTCACCATCAACGCGCACCTCGGTGCCGCCGAACTTGGCGTAGAAGACGTCGTCGCCCACGGCGACGTCGGGTGCCACGCGAGCACCATCGACCCAGGCGCCCTCGCCGACGGCGAGAACCTCGCCGCGCTGGGGCTTTTCGCTGACGGTGTCCGGCAGCACGATGCCGCTCTCGGTCACGTCATCCTGGGAGGCGGGGCGCACGATCACACGGTCGCCCAGCGGCTGAAGTTTCATTGATCCCTCCTGCTTCTCTGTCACGCAGAAACCGCCCCGGGATGGGGCGGCCGCGCCTTCTCTTGGCACTCTCAGTCTCCGAGTGCCAGATCGGAGGCTAGCCGACGACCGGTCGTCGCGTCCAGTCCGGAGCGAGACTGCCTACATCTCTGAGACGAGCCGGGCAAGGACATCCCGGCCCTCATCGCCGGCGGGAGCGAACACCCACCAGCGGTAGAAGCCCTCGCGCTCGTCGGAGACCACCGCGGCGCGCGCCGCCGGGCCGGAGCCGGGAGGAAGGGCGAACAGAGCGGCGGTGACGGCGCCGGGGTCGAGCTCCGAGAAGCCCCAGTCGGCCAGGGCGCCGGCGACCGCGTCGGGGGCGGAATCACCATCGCCGGCATAGCGGCAGAGGCAGCCGGGGCACTCCCCCGGCTCTGGATCGGAGCCATCTGCGATGACCGTCCGGCAGACCGGGCACACCAACCGGGCCACGGTCAGCTGATCAGTGGCAGCACCAGCGCCAGGGTCGCGACGATGCCCGCGATGATCGCCGCCCAGGGGATCGGCTTCTGCGAGAAGCGCCAGAGCACGAGGTGGCAGAGCACCGCCGCGATGCCCCCGAGGACGATCAGCCCGATCTGGCCGGTCGTGGCCATCTCACGCGAGAGCCCGACCGCCGCGAGCACCGCCGTCACGAGGCATCCGAGGGCCACGGAGTCGAGACCTTCGCCCTCGAAGCGACGGAGATGCACGTACTCATCGGCGAGCCACACACCGATCAGCAGGTTCCACGCGGCGAGGATGATCGTCGTCTGCGCCCGATCCGGCGCATCCTGGTACCAGCTGGCGGCCAGGAACACGCCCATGCCGACGGCGAGAGCCGCGAGGCCGGCGAGCACCCAGGCGGTGGCGGACATCAGATCGCGGGTGCGCTCGGGTATCTGCGACGGAGGGGGCAGCGCGTGCGGCCCATCGTCGAGCACGCCGCCGTGCGCGAGGTGGCGTCGGATGACGAGGATGAGCGCGGCGAAACCGATGGCGCCGATCACACCGCCGATCGCGGTCGCGGGGAGGGCGACCTCGGCGGGCGTGCCGCCGGCCAGCCGGAACGCGTTGTAGACGACGAGCCACCCGACGGCGAGGGAGGCGGCGAGCCAGCTCACGGCGCGAGGGAGGGGGATCGACGTGGTCATCGGCGGTAGTACGGGATCAGCGGTGGCGCGGGGGCGGGCGGCTCTCGGGACAATAGCCGCTCCGAATCGGATTCCACCGACCGCGGTTCAGCGCGCCGACGCGATTGCGGACGCCAGGCGGCGTGCGGCCCGCCCGCGATGCGAGATCGCCGACTTGGCCTCGGTGCTCATCTCGGCCATCGTCTCATCGCCGCCGACCGGCTGGAAGACCGGGTCGTAGCCGAACCCGTTCGCGCCGCGCATTGCGGTGGTGATGGTGCCGGAGACCGTTCCGCAGGCGACGCACATGTCCCCGTCGGCGGCGAGCGCGACGAGGACGCAGACGAAGGCGGCGCCACGGTCGGTTTCGCCGTCCATCTCGTCGATCAAACGCCGGCAGTTGTCCTCGTAGGTGGCGTCCGGGCCGGCGTAGCGCGCGCTGAAGACGCCCGGCCGCCCGCCGAGCGCATGCACGACGAGGCCGGTGTCATCGGCCACGACCAGTCGTGCGGCATCGACCTCCGGACGCAGGGCCCGCGCCTTCAGCAGCGCGTTCTGTATCAGCGTCGTGCCGGTCTCCTCGACGTCGAAGTCATCCGGCGCGGGTGTCACGTCCGAGGGCGCGAGGAGGGCGCCCAACTCGCGGACCTTGCCGGAGTTCCCGGTGGCGAGGACGATGGGCGGAGCGTTCACGCCGACCCGCCGATTGTGGCCTGCTGATCGGCGGTGAGGCGGACGATGCCGCCGAGTGCGAGATCGAGCAGGCGGTCCAGATCCTCGCGGGGGAAAGTGTCGCCCTCGGCGGAGGCCTGGACCTCGACTAGCCGGCCGGCGCCGGTGGCGACGACGTTCATGTCGACATCGGCGCTGGAGTCCTCGGGGTAGTCGAGATCGAGCAGCGGCTGGCCGTCGACGATGCCGACGCTGATGGCGGCCACGGAGTCGTGGAAGGGGAGCGCGGCGATGTCGCCGGTGTCTTTCAGTGCGCTCAGCGCGAGGGCCGCGGCGACGTATCCGCCGGTGATCGCGGCGCAGCGCGTGCCGCCATCGGCCTCGAGCACGTCACAGTCGATGCGGACCGTCCGCGGGCCGAGCGCGGCGAAGTCGGTCACGGCTCGCAGGGACCGGCCGATGAGGCGCTGGATCTCGGTGGCGCGGCCATCGGGTCGCCCCTTCTCCACATCGCGCGCCTTGCGACGACCCGTCGAGGCCGGGAGCATCCCGTACTCGGCGGTGAGCCAGCCGAGCCCCGCGGCCTCCCGCCAGGCCGGCACGGATTCCTCGAGGGAGGCGGTGCAGATCACGCGGGTGCCGCCGGCCTCGATCAGGGCGCTGCCATCCGCCTGCGAGACGAACCCCGGAGTGATGACCACGGGCCGGAGCCCGTCAGGTTGTCTGCCGTCCTGTCGCACCGCGCGAGGATAGTGAGCCGACCGGACCGAAGGCGCCGGGGCGCCGCCTCAGACCGGAGGCCTCAGGTCGCGCCGTCGGTCAGGCCACCCGACCGGCCCTCTATAGCGTCTCCACGGAGAGCCTCGGTGATCGATCGTGCCCAGTCGAAGATCTCGTCCCAGTCGCGAAAGTCCCCCTCCGGCGCCTTCACGATCCGCACCACCGCCTTCTCCCGCACGCCGAGCGCGGCCCGGTCGAGTCGGCCCGTGAAGATGCGATGCTCGTACGGCATGAGATCAGCGATGAGATCGTCCAGCTCGACAGCGTGATCCTCGGCGGGCTCCGGCGGGTCGCCGAGGGGACCGCTGGAGAAGAGCCAGAGCGGTCGGGCCGCGAGCGCCGAACGGTTGGCCTCGACGAAATCGCGCGCCGAGCGCCGCCACCTGCCCATGTAGATGGCGCTCCCCAGAACCACAGCGTCGTGGTCGGCAACATCGATCGCCCGATCGGTTGCCTGGTCGAGATCGATGACCGTCGCCTCGAGGCCTGAACGCCGAAGAGACGCCCCGACCGCTTCGGCGATCTCGCGGGTCGCACCATGCCGACTCGCGACCGCGACAAGAACGCTCGCCCTCACGACGACGCACCTTCCGCCGACGCGGCGAGCTGAGTGTCGTCCCCGTCGCCGCCATCGGGGTTCTTCACCTCCAGCGCGCCGAAGATGGCGACGCCGTCGATCACGAGCGTGTGCTCGCGCTCCTCCCCCGAAGCGTTGTACGTGGTCTCGTCGCTGACGCCACCGAGGATCGGGGTGACCCGCACTTCCACTTTCCAGTCGTCCGGAACGGTGATCTCCGTCCCCCCGAAGACCGTCACGGTCCCGATCGACGCGCCGCGCTCGGACAACCGGGCCGCGCTCAGGTCGACCTCGGTCCCTCCGAAGAGCGTGATGAGGGACCCCGACTCGAACGGGTCCGCCCGGCTCACCAGGTCGCGCCCGCCGAAGACGACGAGTGAGTCCATCTCGTCCGGACGATGGACGACGCGCCGTCCGTCGAGAAACGCGGCGCGGAGAATGACCCCACCGACAACGATCAGGCCGAGGGCGATGATCGTGGCAGCGGGTGACGCGTCGATGACGTCGGATGTCGCCCCGAGGATTGCCAGACCGACGAGGGCGAGCAGCAGCGGGCCGATCAGGTTGCGGGGATGGCTGAGCCACTGCATGACGGCGATCCACACGATCGCCAGGGGCCACCAGTCCCCGATGATCTCTGAAGCATCGATGGCGCCGGTCTGGCCGACCAGCACGACAGCCCCCGCGACGATCAGCAGCAAACCCATGCCCAGGAACGGAACTCTCATGTCCGGAACTCCCGTCGTTGTGCCCTGCGCCGAGTCGGGATCGGGCCTGTGGAGGGACGCTAGGCGCCGGTGGGGCGCGATCGCGTCCGCGCTCGACCGCGTCCCGGGCTCGGCTCCTCCGCAGACGCGCCGCGGGACGGTCCGGGCCGGCCGCTGGCGCGAGAACACGCGGTAGAGTCCGCGCCGTGCACGATGCCGAATCCCTCGCCCGCGTGCTGGCCGAGTCGTCGCGCGCCGTCGCGCTCACCGGGGCGGGCATCTCGACCGAGTCCGGGATCCCGGACTTCCGCTCGGCCGACGGCGTCTGGCAGGAGCACGACCCGATGGAGGTCTCGTCCATGTCGACCTTCATGGCCGAGCCAGAGCGCTTCTGGCAGTTCCACCGACCTCGGATCGACCTGCTCTCTGATGTCGAGCCGAACGCCGGCCATCAGGCGATCGCCGAGCTCCAGCGCCGGGGCGCGTTGTCGACGCTGATCACCCAGAACATCGACCGGCTCCACGTGAAGGCGGGCAGCACCGACGTCGTCGAGGTCCACGGCTCGCTGAGCGGGGGCACCTGCCTCCGTTGCCACGGCGATGTCAGCCTCGAGGAGCTGGTCCGGCGGGCCGACGCCGCGACAGACGGCGTGCCGCGCTGCGAGCCCTGCGGCTTCCAGATGAAGAGCCGCGTGATCATGTTCGGCGAGCCGCTGCCCGCGGACGCGATCGGCGCGGCTTTCGACGCCGCCGAGAACGCCGACGCGATGCTCGTGGTCGGCTCATCGCTGGCGGTCGCGCCGGTCAGCCACCTCCCGCAGGCCGTGCTCGACAACGGCGGAACGCTCGCGATCCTGACCGAGGGCGACACCCCCTACGACGACCTCGCCCACATCCGGCTTCGGGGCTCCGCCGGTGACGAGCTGGTCGCCGTGCTGGACCATCTGGATGCCACCGCCTGACCGCGGTCCCGGCGGAGGAATGCCCGCGGCCGCTCTTGAGTTCGCGGTGTGGGCTAAACTGCGCACATGCGTTTGCACATAACACTCGACGATGAGCTGGTGGCCGAACTGGATCGACGGGCCGGGCGGCGCAGGCGCTCCGCCTTCCTCGCGGAGCTCATCCGGCGCGGGCTCGAGGACGAGCAGCGGTGGGACGAGATCGAGGCGGCACTCGGCTCCATCCCCGACTCCGGGCACGAGTGGGACGATGCGCCGGCCGCCTGGGTTCGCGACCAGCGGCGGACAGATTCCCGCCGCTCAGGCTGAACGTGGCCCGAGTGCTTCTCGACTCGACGGTGTTGATCGATGCGCTGCGCGGGCGCACGGCGGCAGATCGCCTGCGGCAGATGCGACGGACCGGCGATGAACCATGGGTCTGTGCGGTCTCGATCGACGAGATCTGGCGCGGGCTCCGGACCGAGGAGGAACCGCGCGCTGCGCGCCTGCTGCGCGGGCTCCGGCTCGCACCCCTCGGCGCGAGCGAGGGCATCCGGGCAGGTGGGTGGCGCCGGGAGCACGCCTTGAAGGGGCTGACCCTCCATCAGGCCGACTGCCTGATCGCCGCCGCGGCGGTGGGCATCGACGGGCGGCTGGCAACCGGGAATCCCGACGACTTCCCGATGGACGACCTGGTCGTCGAGCACTGGCCCGCGGGGGCCTGAGCCTCACCCCCGCGACACGCGCCCGCGCAGCGCGGCAAGTGCCAGGCTCATGCTGAGTACGCCGACGATCAGAATGGCGGCCAGTGTCCCGGCCAGCGCCCCCGCATCCCAGCCGGTCATCACCAGCGACCGCAGCCCCTCCAACACATAGGTCACCGGGTTCCATTCGGAGATCGCCGCCAGGCCCTCACTGAGGTTCTCCTTGGGGAGGAACGACGTCGTGAGAAACGCGAACGGGAAGAAGATGAGAAAGCCCGAGTTGACGGCGGCCGGACTGCCGGTGCGCAGCGCGACCGCGTAGAGAAAACCGGTGAAGCTCAGCCCCCAAAGCCCGGCGATGAGCAGGAACAGGAGCATTCCCCCGATCCCCGCGGCGAAGGACACCCCGAGAATGAAGGCGAGGATCATCACCGGGATGCAGAGGCAGACGGCGAGGGTGAAATCGGCCACCATCAGCCCGAGCAACAGCGCCAGGCGGTTGACTGGTGTGGCCAGCAGACGGTCGAAGTAACCGCCGTCGATGTCCTGCACGAGCGTGGATGCCCGCGAGACGCCGGTGATCGAGAAGATGATCGCCGTCGGCAGCTGGAACGCCTTGAAGTCGAAGCCCGGCTCCTGAGCCGACTCGGCCAACGGGCCGAGGGCGGCGATGTTCACCGCGAAGAAGAACGCGCCGATGATCATCGGCGGGATGGTCCCCTCGGGGTCGCGCGGGATGCTGCGCAGGCCGCGCCCCGCGACCGTGATCAGGTCGTGGACGAAGCCGGCTTTCCGGGCGCGGATGACGTCGGTGCTCACTCCCCCTCCCCCTCCTCGGCCTGCAGGCGGGCGCCGGTCGCCTTGAGAAAGACGTCGTCGAGCGACGGCTCGCGCAGTGTCAGCCGCTCGACCCGGACGTCCGCTCCGGCCAGCGCGACGGCCACGGGAGTGAGCGCCGCGGATCCGTCCTCAGCGGAGATGGTGAGGCTGTGATCATGCCCGGCGACTTCACTGACGCCGCTTGCCGCGCGCACCGCCTCGGCGGCCCGGGAGGGATCGCCGTCGATCTCGGCGATGATCACATCCTCGCCGATCTCGCGCTTGAGCGCCGTCGGCGTGCCCTCGGCGGCGAGCTTTCCGACGTCGATGATGCCGACGCGGTCCGCGAGGGCGTCGGCCTCCTCCAGGTACTGCGTCGTGAGGAAGATCGTGAGTCCCAGATCGTCGTTCAACCGGCGCACCTCGTCCCAGACCTTGACCCGGCTCACCGGATCGAGGCCGGTCGTGGGCTCGTCGAGGAAGAGCACCTCGGGGTTGTGGATGAGCGCGGCGGCCAGATCGAGGCGGCGCTGCATGCCGCCGGAGTAGGTATTGATGCGCCGCTCGAGGGCATCGCCGATGTCGATGAGCGAGGTGAGCTCCTGCAGCCGCGACGCGGCCTCGGCCGCGGTGAGCCCGTAGAGGCGTCCCTGCCGGAGGAGGAACTCGCGTCCGGGGGTCTTCGGATCGAGGGCCGCCTCCTGCAGCGCGACGCCGATCGACAGGCGCACGGCCGATGCTTCCTTCACGACATCGTGGCCGGCCACCCGCGCGCGTCCTGCCGTCGGCGTGAGCAGCGTGGCGAGGATCCGGACGGTGGTCGACTTGCCGGCCCCGTTCGGTCCGAGAAAGCCGTAGATCTCACCCGGCGCGATCTCCATATCGATTCCGTCGACGGCGGCCACATCGCCGAAGCGTCGGACCAACTGCTCGACGAGTATCGCGGGCTCGGACACGCCGCCGAACTTACCGGCTGGCCGACCGCGACCGATTCTTCATGTACTGGCTGACCCACCTCGGCACCGAGAAGCGCGAACGCTTCGACCCCCCACGCTCGCGACACCTACGAAGCGATCTGCACCTCCAAGGCCGCGACCGTGGGTCCAAGATCGACGGGCTGCGCACCCACGACGACGGCTCCGTCGATGTCCGCTATGGTCCCGCGAGTCCCGGAGGCGAGCGGGGGTCAAGCAGGGTCAAGACGACTACCGGGATCGACACGACCTGGCAGCTCCCGGCGTCGCCCCCATCGACTTCGCAACGCTGTGACCCGACTCCTTCCATCAACCGAACACGAGCAACGAGCCCCATGACCACCTCACGTCCGAAGCGGCCGCAATGAACAGCCGGAGCCCGCTCGCTCAACTGATCGTCTTCGTCCTCGTCCTGATCGCAATCAATGTCGTCGCGCAGCTACTCGGGCTACAGCTCCGCATCTCGATCATCGGAAGCATCGTGCTCACGATCATCGTCGGTGGCATCATGGCGCTGACCCGCCGAGGCTGACGCCGGGCCCCGTGGCCACGGCTACTTCGGCTCGAGCGTCCCCACGAAGTCGAGGCTACGGTCGATCCACGAGCCGAGCGCGTCATCCTCGCTGACCGCTCCGGACTCGACGAAGATCCACCCCTTCATCGGCCGGCCGGTGAAGTCCATGGGACGGGCACCGGGGAGCGCGAGCGATTCTTCCTCGGCGTCGGGTCCGACGCGGGCGACGAGGTCCTCGCCGAGCACGCCGACCGCCATGTTGCCGTCGAACAGGAACGCGAGCCCGCCGAACATGTTCTTCTCCTCCGACGCCCGGGGCCCGAGGATGTGTCGGATGCGATCGGCCAGTTCGTCGTCGTACGCCATCACCCCTCCTCGGGATCGTGCTGGAGGACGTCGCCCAGCGGCATCTGGAGAAAGCGGGCGCCGAGCGTCGCGAACTGCGCCGGATCACCGCTGCACGCAAACGAATACTCGCCTTCCCGGTCAGCGCCGCGCAACAGTTCTCGGCGCGCCAGGCTCTCGGCGACCTCGCGTGCCAGCTCCTCCCCGCTCTTGATCAGCGTCACGCCCGGCAGGGCCCGGCGCAGCAGCTTGTCCACGACCGGATAGTGGGTGCAACCGAGGATTACCGTGTCCACATCGGCCTCGCGCAGCGGGGCGACGTAGCCGCGGACCAGATCGGCGACCTCATGGCCGAACGGATCTCCGTCCTGGATGGCGGGGGCGAGCTCGGGACAGGCGACGCTCGTGAACTCGACGCCCGCGTCGTGGGCGCCGACCATGCGCGAATATGAGCCCGAATCGACAGTGGCGACCGTCGCAAGCAATCCAACCCGCCGGTTGCGCGTGGTCTGCACGGCGGCGTGGGCCTCGGGCGCCATCACCCCCATCACGGGGACCGGGCAGGCCCGCTGGAGGTGGTCGAGCGCGGCGGCGGTGGCGGTGTTGCAGGCGATGACGATCAGCTTCACGCCGTGACCCAGCAGCCAGTCGGAGATGGCGATCGCCCGCTCACGCAGCCGCTCCGGCGACTTGTCGCCGTACGGGAAGAAGGCGGTGTCGCCGAAGTAGACGAAGTCCTCGGCGGGCAGGGCCACCAGCAGCTCGTCGAGCACGGTGAGCCCGCCCACGCCGGAGTCGAAGACCCCGATCGGTGCGTCGCGCGAGATATCCATGGACCCCGCGAGGTTAGTGCAGCGGGGCTCAGCCGTCGTCGGCGGAGGACCTCCGCCCTTCGGAGGGGACGGCACCGGCGGCGAACACTGGCGTGTACTGGTATCGCACGACCATCCGCCGGCCGAGGGCATCGGCGATCGAGCGCGCGCCCTGGCTCATGTCGGTTCGGGTGGGCTCGCGGTCGGGCGGCCCCGCGAGCGAGAGAGTGACGACCGCGGGCGAGGACTCGGCGTCGATGACGGTATCGAGCAGCGCCGTCTGCGATGCGGCTCCGCCGACCTGGCGGGTGGCGATGAAGCGCTCGACGCTCGAGCGCGGATATCTCAGCCGGCGACGTCTCGTGAGCCCGGTACCGTCGGGCGGCCGTGGGGAGGAGTCGAGGTGCTCGTTCAAGAGTTGGGTCTGCCGAAGCCGGTCGGCGAGCGGCCACTCGAAATGGTCGAGCGCCCGGTGCCGGAACCCGGGTTGGGTGAGATCGCGATCGACGTGGCCTGCTGCGGCGTGTGCCGCACCGACCTCCAGCTGGTCGAGGGCGACCTGGCGGCTCGGCGGCTCCCGGTCGTGCCCGGGCACCAGATCGTTGGTCGGGTCCGTTCAGTCGGCGAGGGCGTCGACCGGTGGCTCCCGGGCGATCGGGTGGGGGTGGCCTGGCTCGGGGGATCGTGCGGGGCCTGCGAGTTCTGTGCGGCGGGGAGGGAGAACCTGTGTGCCGATGCCGAGTTCACGGGCTGGGATCGTGATGGCGGTTATGGCGAGTCGACGCTCGCCCGCGCCGACTTCGCCGTTCCGATTCCCGCAGCGTTCACCGATCAGGAAGCGGCTCCGCTCCTGTGTGGTGGTGTGATCGGCTACCGGGCGTTGGGGGTCGCCGGGGTCGAACCCGGCAGCCGTCTCGGCCTCTACGGCTTCGGGGCGTCGGCACTGTTGACGATCCAGGTCGCTCTGCACTGGGGATGCGAGGTCTACGTCGCAACGCGGTCTCAGTCGGAACAGGCACGTGCGCTCGACCTCGGAGCCGTCTGGGCCGGATCGTCCAGGGAACGGCCGCCCCAGCCCCTCGACGCGGCGATCACGTTTGCACCGGTCGGGTCGGTCGTCGTTGCCGCGCTCGAGGCGCTGAAGCCCGGCGGGACCGTGGCCGTGAACGCCATCCACCTCGATCGTATCCCGGAGTTCAGCTACGACCTGCTGTGGCTCGAACGGGGTGTCCGAAGCGTCGCCAACTTCACTCGTCGCGACGCACGGGAGTTCCTCGCCCTCGCGGCCGAGATCCCCATCCGTACCGTTGTCGATGTCCACCCGCTCGCCGATGCCAATGTCGCACTCGGACGCGTCAAGCATGGTGAGGTCGACGGCGCCGCCGTACTCACGATGTGAGCCGCGACCTCAGCCGGATCGAGAACGTCTGTCCGACGACAGGGCTCGGGTCGCAGAACCCGCACGGAGACCTGGTCGTCGACCCGTGAGCGGACTCGCAGTTCCTCGGCCCCGAGAGGGGTCGCTCACTCCGAGCGGAATAACCACAGCGCCGGGGCGCCGGCGGCGAAGGCGTCGGCGGCGAGGACCGCGAGGTCGCTCCGTTCCAGCCGAACCCGTACCACCGGTCCTGAACGGCGGTGACCCTCTTCGCCCGGTGGGTGCCGCACCCGTCCAGGTGTTCACAGCGGCGCGCGCCTGAGCGCGAGGGCTAGCATCAGGCCGTGAGCGCGATCACCGTCCGCTACCTCTACAACGAGGGATGCCCGAGCTACGAGGAGGGGCTGGAGGTCCTGCGGGCGGCGGCGCTCGAGGTCGGCGGGGAAATGATCTTCGAGGAGCAGCTGATCAGCAACGATGCCGAAGCCGCGCGGCTCGGCTTCTACGGCTCCCCGACATACCTGATCAACGGCCGGGATCCCTTCGCCCCGCCCGGCGGCGTGCCGTGCGCCGCCCAGGCCTGTCGGGCGTACACGACCTCGGACGGGTCCATCTCACCGGTGCCGGACGTCGATCAGCTGATCACCGCGCTGAGCGAGGCCGGACCCGCCTGACGCGTGGACTTCCGACCCCTCACCGACGCCGACCTGCCGCTGATGCACCGCTGGTTGAACGAGCCGGGCGTCGTGGAGTGGTGGGAGGGCGAGGACGTCTCATGGGAGGCCGTCTGCGACGACTACGGAGAGGACCACGGCGACCCGGTGGAGCACTGGCTGGCGCTGGACGACCAGCGTGAACCGATCGGGTGGATCCAGTGCTACGCGATCGCCGACTTCCCCGACGAGGACGAGGTCCGGGCCTGGTACCAGCTGGGGGTCCCCGAGGCCGCCGCCGGCATTGACTACCTGATCGGCGAGCCGTCTGCGCGGGGAAAGGGCTGGGGATCGCGCATGATCGACGCGTTCGTCACCAACATCGTCTTCGGCCGGCACCCCGGCTGGGATCCGGTGTGCGCATCGCCCTACGAGGCCAACATCGCCTCGTGGCGGGCGATGGAGAAGGCGGGCTTTTCACATGCGGGAACGTTCGATGATCCGGCTGGCCCGTGCCGACTCATGGCACGCCACCGGGACGCGGCATAGCCCGCCTCGCCGGCCGGCCTGTGAGAGGATCAGTGGTGGATCGCGTGACTCATGGAGGCGAGAAGGATGACCACCGCTCCGCAGCAGAGTTCGAAGATCACGTGGTCATATGTCTGCTCGGTCGTGGCCGTCTTTCTCGTGCCGCCGGTGCTCGGGCTGATCGCCTGGCTGCTGGCCCACAGCGCCGGCAAGGAGGGCGACCCGCGGGCCGGCACGGCGAAGACGTTCGCCATCGTGGCCACGGTGGTCGGTATCGCGCTCGGCCTCTTCGTCCTGCTGGGCTAGTGGCGCCGCAACGAGACCAGACGAGGAGCGCGCGATGAGCCGCCTGAAACTCGGAGACACCCTGCCCGCCTTCACGCTGCCGCTTCCGGCGGGTGGGGAATTCTCGACCGCGACGGCCGAGGGACGACCGCTCGCGGTCGTTTTCAGCTGCAACCACTGCCCGTATGTGGTCGCGTGGGAGGACCGCATCAATGCCATCGCCCACGACTTCGGCGGGGAGGGCCTGACCCTGGTTGCGATCAACGCGAACGACGTGAGCCGCTATGCCGCCGATGCCCCGGAGCTGATGGTCGAGCGCGCGCGGGACAAGAACTTCGTCTTCCCCTACGCCTACGACGAGAGTCAGGACGTCCCCCGCCGCTTCGGCGCCGAGCGAACGCCCGAGGTGTTCCTGTTCGACGCCGCCGGCAAGCTGGCGTACCACGGCGCCGTCGACGACTCGCGCGATCCGGCGACGGTGAGGACGAACTACCTGCGCAACGCCGTGGGCGCCCTGCTCGCCGGGGGTATTCCGGCCGTGCCGGAGACCCCGGCGGTCGGCTGCACCATCAAATGGAAGTAGCGCGTCCCGCTCACTCCGGCTGAAACCTCCCGTAGGTCCGAGCCGAGAAGAGCAGCGGCTCGCCATCGCCGTCGTCGCTGAGCTCGACGCTGACCACCCGCCCCATCAGGATCGTGTGGTCGCCCGCCGCAACGGCATCGTGACGCGCGCAGACGAGGCGGGCCCGCCCGATCGGAAGCAGGGGTACGCCGGTCGTGTGGAACTCGTGCTCGACCTCGCCGAACTTGTCGATGCCCTGGCTGGCGAAGGTGTTCGACAGATCGGTCTGCCCGCGTGCGAGCAGATGGACGCCGAACGCATCGGCGCCGCACAGATCGTCATGGGCTCCGCTGTCAGACCCGACGCAGACCAGGATCAGCGGGGGCTCGAGCGACAGCGAGGCGAACGATGATGCGGTGATGCCGGTCGGGCCATCGGATCCGGCCGCCGTGACGACGGTGACCCCGCTCGCCCACCGCGAGAGAGCGTCACGGAACTGGTCGCCGGCGACGTCGGGGAGATCAGATGCGGGCATGGTGCTTGGTTCGATCGTCGGTCCGGGGCTCCTGTGAGATCTCCGCGTGGGTTCGGGGCACAGACCGACGCTAACAGGAGCGATGCCCGGGGCGGGCTGGCGCGGCGGCCGCTTGAGTGGGCCGGGCGTCGTGCCGATTCTTGGGTATGGCCGATCCCCGTCGCG
>JAHEIS010000067.1 GCA_024639225.1 Actinomycetes bacterium
GCGTGGGCGCGCGCGTGGAGGCGCGCCCACCGTGGAGCAACAGACCCTGGTTGCTGGTGTCGGCGACCGAGTGGATCCCCTCGGCCAGCATCGCGCTCGAGCCGGTGACGGCGAAGGCGACGAACTTGGCGACGGCGATCCCCGCGTTCGCGAACAGCGCGGTGAGAACGGCCTTCTTGCTCCCAGAGTGCACGGCGCCATGATGTCAGGGGCGGTCACGGTGGGCCGCCGCGCGGCCCGTCGAACGATCCCCGAGCGAAAGGGCCGCCTGCCGCTGACAGGCGCACATCGTCGCGCGGGTAGCGTCGTGTCGTGCCCGATGGCGGAATGCGGGAGCGCTCGCGGTCGCGTGCCGTCCTTCCATCCCTCGTGGCTCAGGAGATCTCGTGCCCCGAAATCCGTCCGTCCTTTGGGCCCGTGTCGTCCGGATGCGCGCAGCCCGCTGTGCCATCGGCCTCACCGAGGCCATTGTCCTCGGGCTGCCGACCGCGTCTCGAAAGGCGGGGCGGTCTCGCTGCGGGTGCGGCGGGCTCCGGACGACATCGTGCGGTTGGTCCCGGATCTGCGGGCGCTCGGCGTCGATCGCCTCCCGGCCGACCTGTCGCCCTCGGCAACAGGGGACTCCCGGGGCAGATCGAGATGCTGCGCCCCCACATGCGCTGATCCAGGCTGCCCTCAGAGGTACGAGCGGATGATGCGCTGGGCCCGTCTGCCGTACCCGCCGCCGAACAGCGCCGCGTGCACGAGCATCGGGTAGAGCTGGCAGAGATCGACCCGTCCCGCGTGGCCGGGAGCGCGTGGGTGTACCTCGTCGTAGGCGGCGAAGCACGCGGCGGGAAAGCCCCCGAAGAGCGCCATCATCGCGAGGTCCATCTCACGGTGACCGCCGTAGGAGGCGGGATCGATCAGCCACGGGCGGCCCGTCGCGTCCATCATGGCGTTGCCCGACCAGAGATCTCCGTGGAGCCGGGACGGCGGTTCCGGTGGTCCGCACAGCTCGGGCAGGCGCTCGCACAGGGTCTGGACATCGGGTCGGCAGCCCGGGTCGAGCCCCCCACGTTCGATCGCCAGCTCGGCCATCGGGATGATGCGCCGGCGCCCGTAGAAGTCCGGCCACGTGTCTGCCGGTGTGTTGTCCTGGGGCAGCGTCGCGATGAAGCCGTCCTCCGGAGCGCCGAAGGTCGGACACCCCCGGAGGTGGAGGGCGGCGAGACCCCGTCCCAGCGCCTCCCAGGACGCGGTGTCGCCCCGGCCCGGGGAGATCCACTCGAGAGCGAGCCAACGCTCGCCGACGGCGAGGACCTCCGGAACACCGAGGCCCGCCACACCCGCGATCTGGCCGAGTCCGCGCGCCTCCGCGGCGAACATCCCCGCGGGCGGGTCGTCGTGACTCTTGACGAAGATCGTGCGGCCGTCGTCCAGGTTCACGCGCTCGGCTCGCGCGACGTCGCCCCCCGGAATGACCGTGCGGGCCGCGAGGGTGCGTCCCAGCGCCCGGGCTGCCGCGGCGGCGCTCAGGGTCCGGCCGGGTCCAGTCGGTCGAGCAGGCCCCGGCAGGCGCGGTCGACCATGTCGAAGACATCGCGAAAACCCGACTCGCCGCCGAAGTACGGGTCGGGGACCTCGGCCCCCTCGGGGGCCGTCGGATCGAACTCCCTCAGCAGGTAGACCCGCGCCCCGGCCCCCGGGTCGGGTGCGGCCGCCCGCAGGTCCGCGAGATTCTCCCGGTCCATGGCGATGATCAGATCCCAGTCGTGGAACTCATCGGCGGAGAAGCGCCGGGCGATGCTGTCGAGTCGGATCCCGCGACTCTCGGCTTCGGCCCGCGAGCGCGGATCGGCGGTCGCGCCGACGTGCCACGCGCCGGTCCCGGCGCTGTCGATGACGATCTCGTCCATCCGGCCGGCCTGGGCCACGACGGCCCGCATGACGCCCTCGGCAGTCGGGGAGCGGCAGATGTTGCCCAGGCAGACGAAGCAGATCCGGTGAGGTGCCACCCGGCGATCGTAGTGAACGGCTCCCCGCACCCGCGGGCGCCGATAACATTCGCGCCCGTGCCAAGCCGCCCGCTGCAAGCGCGTCCCGACGAGCCCGAGCTCGCCGCGGATTTCCGCAAGGACCCGGCCGACGAGGTATTCATCGGCGAGTTCAACGCGGCCCTCGCGGACTTCGAGGACGGCTCACTCGAGGAGCTGCCCGAGCGCCTGCCCACCCTCCACGTGATCGGCGCTCCGCGATCGGGAACGACGCTCTTGTTCCAGGTGCTCGCCAGCGGCCTGGATATCGCGTACGTGAGCAACCTCGCCGCGGCCTTCTGGCGCGCTCCGGTCACCGGGATGAGGCTCGCCCGCAAGCTCGGGGTCGACCGTCTGGAGGCATCGTCGTTCGGCAGCGCTTTCGGCCGCACCGCCGGCGTCGCTGAGCCCCACGAGTTCGGCTACTTCTGGAACCACCACCTCCGGTACCCCGATCTCGCCCAGCGACCGCCGTCCCACGAGGACACCATCGACTGGGATCACCTCCGACGGGTGATGATCAACATGGCCGAGCGCGCCGGCCGTCCGGTCGGCTTCAAACCGATGCTCCTCCTCTGGCACCTGGAGCGGATGGCGGAGGTCATGCCGCGCACGTGCTTCGTCTGGATCCGGCGGGAGCCCCGGCTGACCGCGCTGTCCCTGTTGAAGATGCGTCGCGGCCTGCGGGGAAGCGAGCGGGAGTGGGCGTCGCTGAGGCCCGCCGAGGAGCTCGGCGACGAGCCGCCCTGGAGACAGGTCGCCGCCCAGGTCGTGCTGCTCGAGCGGACGATCGCGCGGGCCGCGACCGCCCTCGGGCCGAGCCGGGTGCTCCGGGTCGACTACGCCGAGCTGTGCGCGGATCCCGCGGCGATCGTCCGTCGGACGGCCGACCTCATGGAGACCCACGGTCACCGGCCCGACGTGCGCGCCGGCCTGCCGGATCACTTCGATCCTCAGACCAACTCCTCCCTCGAGGATGAGTTCGGTGAGCGGGTCGACGAGGCGCTCGCACACTTCACATCCCTGTACGCCGAGACCGGAGGACCGAATGGCTGAGCCCAAGGTGATCGGGGAGGTGCTCGCCCCTCTGGTCAACACGAACGAGCCCGAGGCCCAGGTCGTCGAGGTCAATGTCGAGTCCTTCGCGCGGATCGCGCGCGGTGACCATCTGTTCACGCTGGAGACGAGCAAGTCCACCCTGGAGCTCGAGTCCGAGCATGACGGCTGGGCAGGGCGGGTGCGGGTCACGCTCGACGACCTGGTCACCGCCGGGGACACGCTTTTCGAGGTCTGGGACGGCGAACCCGACCCGGCGGCGGAATCGCCCGGCGCCATGACCGCGGGCGATGGCCCGAAGATGACGCGGAAGGCCGAGGCGCTCGCGACCGAGCTGGGCGTGGATCCGGGAGATCTGCCCTCCGTGGGATTCGTGACCGAGGCCGACGTGCGCGCCGCCGCCGAGCGAGCTGCCCCGGTCGATCTCGGTGCCGTGGCCGATCGCGTTCACGAGACCGCGATCGTCCTCTACGGGGGCGGTGGGCTCGCCAAGACGATCATCGACCTTGTCCGCGCCGCGGGCACGTACGAGGTGATCGGGATCGTGGACGATGGGCTCGCGACGGGTGAGGAGATCCTCGGCGTGCCGGTGGTCGGCGATCAGCGCAGCCTCGCCCCCCTGCGAGACGCCGGCCTGAGCTGGGTTGCCAACGCGATCGGCGCGATCGGTCGCATCCAGATCCGGATCGACGTCTCCGCGCGGATCGCCGCAGCGGGCCTGCGGGGCCCCGTGCTGATCGAGCGGTCCGCATCCGTCGCTCCTTCGGCGGAGCTCTCCGACGGCGCCCAGATCTTCGCGGGAGCCGTGGTGTCGGCGGCGGCCACGGTCGGGCCCCACGCCATCGTGAACTCTGGAGTCATCGTGTCCCACGATTGTACGGTCGGCGCCAATGTTCACCTGGCGCCCGGCGCGATCCTCGCGGGCGACGTCGCCGTAGGGGATGGGGCCCTCGTCGGGATGGGGGTCACCGTGCCACTTGGGGTGAGCGTCGGCTCCCGGGCCATCGTCGGCAACGGGGCGACCGTGCTGGCCGATGTGCCGGATGGGACCATCGTCCCCGCGGGGAGCACCTGGCCGGCGCCGTGACGCCGGGGTGCGTTGACGGCCCAACATAGTTCTATTTATAATAGAACTATGTTGATCAAGATCGATCACGCCTCCCCACAGCCCCTGCACGACCAGATCGCCGGCCGGCTGCGCCAGGCCATCGCGGACGGCGATCCCGCCGCGGGCGAGAGGCTCCCGCCCGCCCGTGAGTTGGCGGACGGTCTCGGAGTCAACGTGCACACCCTCCTGCGGGCGTTCCAGGCCCTCCGGGACGAGGGCCTGCTGGAGATGCGCCGCGGGCGCGGCACGACCGTGACGGGAACCGCGCCGCGGCTCGCCGCCGTGGGGGCGACCGCGCGCCGGCTCGTCGACGACGCCCGCCGTGCCGGCATGGCGGACGAGGACATTCTCGAGCTCGTGGCGGTCCACTTGTGATTACCCGACGGCTTGCACTCGGGGCGCTCGTCCCTGCCATCGCCGCGGCACTCGGGCTCGTGCCCTGGCTTCTCTTCCGTGACGAGCTGCCGGATCGCCTCGCGAGCCACTTCGATCTCTCGGGAACCCCGGATCAGTCGATGAACGCCGCCGTTTTTCTCGCCACGACCGGAGCGCTTCTCGCCGTCGGCGCGTTCCTGTGCGTCGCGAGCGCGGTGGCGAGCGACCGGATGCCGCACCTCATGCCGGCCCTGGTGGCGTTCCTCGGCGGCTTTCTTGCCGGACTCGGCGGCGGGATTCTGGCAGGCACGAGTCTGAGCCAGCGCGGCATCGACTCCTGGCGAGAGGCCGACGCGCCGTGGTGGGTCGTTCTGGGCGCCGTCCTCGCCTCCGGGCTGCTCGGCGTGGCGGCCGCACGGCTCGCGTCGGGACTGCCGGGCCGACCGCTCGAGCCCGTTCCCAGCGGCGCATCGCCGGTCATGGATCTGACCTCCGGTGAGCGCGCGGTCTGGTCGCGACGTCTGACATCGAGCGTCGCGCTGATGACCGCCCTGGGCCTGATCATCGCCGGTCTGGCCGGCGCCGCGTTTCTGGGTTGGCCACTCCTGCTGCTTGCTCTCGGCGGCATCGCCGTCAGTGGCTTCGCAACGATCCTGGTCCGCGTCGATGCGTCCGGTCTGGAGGTGCGCTACGGGGTGTTCCCACGGCCCCGGACGCACGTCGCCACTTCGCGCATCGCCCGCGCGTCGCGGATCACCGTCCGCCCCCGCGAGTGGGGTGGCTGGGGCTACCGTGGCAGCCTGCGGGTCCTGCGTCGGGCTGCGGTGGTCCTCCGCTCGGGTCCCGGCATCCAACTCGAGCTGCGTGACGGAACCGTCTTCGCGGTGACCATTGACGAGCCCGACGACGGGGTGGCGCTGCTCAACGCGGAAATTGCCCGGACGCCGGCGTTCTCAGGCGGTGACGCCCGCCAGGGCGAGGACGGCATCGCGGACGGCGTCTGAACCCGGCAGCGCGGCGTCCTCCAGGCTCGGGGCGCTCGGGATGATCCCGTCGTCGGCCGCGACGCGCCGCACCGGTGCCCGCAGGGACCCCCAGCTCTCGGCGGTGACCCGCGCGGTCAGCTCGGCGCCGATGCCGGCGGTGAGCGCGCCCTCCTCGGCAGTGACCAGGGCCCCGGTGCGGTTGACCGACTCGGCCACCGGTGCGACGTCCAGTGGTAGGAGCGAGCTGATGTCGACGATCTCGCAGAACACCTCGTGCTCGAGGATGAGCTCGGTCGCTGCGTCGACCGCGATGGGAAGCATCCCGCCGTAGGTGGCGATCGTGGCCTCGGCCGGGCCGAAGTCGTTGGCCGAGAGCGTGAGAGCGGGATAGGGGCCGGGGGTCTCGCGAACCGCGAACTCCTCGATGCGGCCGTTCTGGGGGCGCCGGTTCATCCGGCCGTACATCAGCTTGTTCTCGACGAAGAACACCGGCTCGTCGTCATCGATCGCCGCCCGCAGCAGGCCGCCGACGTCGTGATACTCGCTCGGAGCGACCATCCGGATGTTCGGGACGCCCATGAGCAGCTTCTCGAGGGACTGCGAGTGGGTGGGCCCGTAGCCGCGCCGTCCACCCATCGGCGTGCGTACGACCAGCGGGATCATCACCTGGTCGTCGTACATCTCCCGGTACTTCGAGATGCCGTTGACGATCTGGTCGTAGCCCAGCGTCACGAAGTCGCCGAACATGATCTCCAGGACCGGGCGCAGCCCGCGCATCGCCATCCCGGCGGCCACTCCCATGAGTGAAGCCTCCGAGATCGGCGTCGTGATCACCCGATCGGGCCAGCGGTCGGACAGGCCCTTGCTTGCCTTGAATGCGCCGCCGTAGGGATCGAGCAGGTCCTCGCCGATGAGGTAGACGTCGTCGCGCTCGGCGAATGCCTGCGTCAGGCCGGCATTCAGATCCTCGATGACGCGGCGGCTCATGCCCGCACCCCGCCGGCGAGGGGGGCCTCGGCTCCTGCCGCACGCGCCGCGGCCACCCGCTTCTCGGCAGCCTCCTCGATCTCGGTGCGCCGGGCGGCGGAGATCCGCCCCTGCACCACGAGCAGCGGATCATGTTCCCGACGTGCCGTGATCTCCGCGTCGTCCCGGATCTCGTCCCCCTTGGAGTGCGGAGCGAATCGATAGGTGTCGAGCACCATGAAGAAGGGCTCGCCAGTGCGGCGGATGCGCTCGACCGCCTCGCCCGCCGCGACGTGGATCTCCTCGACGTCGGTGGTCGCCAGGTCCGCGGCGGGAATGCCGAACGCCCCGGCGCGTGCGCTGATGGACCCGGCGACGGCGAGTTCTTCGGGCGTCGTCTGGGCGTAGTGGTTGTTCTCGACCACGAAGAGGATCGGCAGTCGCCACAGCGCGGCCATGTTGAGGCACTCATAGACCGCGCCCTGCCCGAGCGTGCCGTCGCCGATGAAGACCGTGGCCACGGCGCCCGTCCCCTGCGCCTTCTCGGCGAGGGCCATTCCCGTCGTGACGGGGACGATGCTCCCCTGGACCCCGTTGGTGAAGAAGTTTCCCTTGCAGAGGTGCTGGGATCCGCCTTTGCCACGACACGTCCCGGTCTCCCGCCCCATGACCTCCGCGATGAGGCCTTCGGGATCGTCGTGGAACGCGATGTAGTGGCCGTGGCAGCGGTGGTTGCTGAAGACGATGTCCCGCACCGGGTCGAGGTGGTCGATGATCCCGACGGCGTTCGCCTCCTGGCCGATGTAGGTGTGAGTCGTTCCCACGAGCTCGCCCTCGGAGAACATCTCCAGGAGGGTCTCCTCGAAACGCCGGATGAGGTACATCTGGGTGTAGAACGACTCGAGATCGGCCATCGCGGCGACTCCTTTCGGCGGGTGCAGGGACGATCCGCCCGCACCATACGCGGGTCGGCCGGATAGCGATCATCCCCCGGTGGGAGCCCGGAGCGTCGGGGTACAGCCCGTCTCGCCGCTCCGAGGGGATTTTCCCCACGGATCAACCGCGCGCCTTGTCGATGGACGGCGTTGGCTTGCTCTGCCCACTGACAGGAGCCCCTGTGTCCGCCGCATCACTGCCGCTGTCCCGCCTCGAACGCGAGGCCGCGCGCCGCATCGCCCTCTACGGGCTCGCTGATCTGCTGGAGGCGATGCGCCTGTCGCCGGGCCTGCGCACGACGTCCCCCCCGGCCGATCAGGCCGAGGAGCTGCTGGAGGTTCTCGCCGCGGTCGACGGCGCGCCCGGTACCCCCTGGGCGCGTGTCGACCGGCGAGGGGTCGGTCCGCGCACGCTCGAGACGCTCGAAAGCGTCGCGTGCGAAGCCCGCGACGCGGCGAGCTTCGCCGCCCGCCACGGGGACGGTCTGATCGACGGCATCCCGGCGCGGCACGACCGCAGCCTGCGCGACGACGCGCGGATCGTCCGGGACATCTGCGCCCGCCTGGCGGCCCGCGAGTCCTAGCGCCCGGCGCCGTGGAGGTAGGTGATGTCCTTCGGCGCGTTCTCCGCGTCGATGCGCTCCTGGAGGCGCAACGCCCAGGGCTCAGGCACGACGGGCCAGCGCGCGAGCACGGCCGCATGGCGAATGAACCACTGGTTCTCGGCACGAACCCCCTCGCGCCGGCCGTCCATGATGACCCTGCCCATGACCCTTAGCCTGCCGGGGCGGCGGCCCTGTGCCAAGCGGACGTCGCCGATTCGCTGCAATGTCCAAACCGCCCGTGCCCGTTCGTCGTCAGTGTGAAGTCACACAACGAGGAGGATCACGATGAAGTTCGTACTCGCGTACCACGGCGGCGAGATGCCCCAGGACCCGGATCAGGTTCAGGCCATCATGGCCGCATGGCAGTCCTGGATGGAGAGTCACGGCACCGCGTTCACGGACATGGGCAATCCGATCGCCGCGACGGTGACGGTGGACTCGTCCGGCGTCAACGAGGGCGGCGGCGTCAACCCGCTGACCGGCTACAGCCTGATCGAGGCGGCCGATCTGGACGTGGCGACCGCGATTGCCCAGAGCTGCCCGATTCTCCAGGCCGGTGGCAGCGTCGAGGTCGGCCAGGCTGTCGACATGTGAATCGCGGGCTCAGGGATGGCTCGAATGGCCATCCCGACCCTCCTCAGCCGGCGACCGCCTGGATAGTCCAGAGAACCGTCATGCCGGTGACCAGGGTCCACCCGATCGACCGCGTCCGCCAGGCGACGACGGCGGCCGCCAGCGCCGCCGGATGCCAGCTGCTGAGCGTGCGCAGCGAGTCCTCGTCGAGCACGAGCGTCTGCGCGACCAGCGCGGCGAGGACCGCCGGCGGGATCAGGCTCAGCGCACGCTCCGCCCGATGGCTCAGCGTGATCCGGCCGAGGGCGATGACCATCGACAGACGGATGAGGTAGGTGCCCAGCCCCGTGATGAGCACTGCGATCAGTGCCGTCATCGTGGCGCCGCCATTCCCGCCAGAACCCCGACCACGGCACCGACCGGCACGCCGAGGGAGTAGGGGAGTCCGGCGACAAGCACGACCACGAGCCCGGCGGCGAGCGCCGCCGTCAGCTCGGGGCGCCCGCGCAGGGTGGGCATCAGCAGTGCGAGGAAGGTGAGCGGGATCGCGAACCCCAGCTGCAGGCCGTCGGGCACCTGGGCCCCTGTGGCGATGCCGATGAGCGTTCCGAGGACCCAGACCCCGAGAAAGAACAACCCCCCGGTCACGAAGAAGGCCCGCCGGTCGCGCGGGTCGGGATTCTTCTCGAACCAGAGGAGCGACACGACGGTCAGCTGATCCGTGATGGCATAGGGAGCCGCGACGCGCCAGCCGCGGCCGAACCGGGCTATCGCCGGGGCCAGGGCGGCGGAGTACATCATCATCCGCAGGTTGATGATCAGCGCGGTGCCCACAGCCATCGCGATCGGGGTGTCGCGATCCAACAGGTCGACCAGGGCGATCTGGGCCGCACCGGCGTAGATCACGGGCGAGGCGAGGGCACCCACCGCATTCGGGAAATCGCCGCGCGCGACGAGGACCCCGTAAACGATGCCGAAGGGAAAGACCGCCATCGCCAGCGGGAAGAGCGCGCGGATCCCCGCAAGCCCCGCCGCGCGCGCTCCCATCGAGCTGGGGGTCTCGTCCACCTTCCCAGTCTGCCCGTGCGCCCGCCGCGTGGTCGTCCGAGGTTGCGACGAACATCGCCGACATGGACGCCGGGCTCCGCGACGACACCGAGCGATGGTTCATCCGGAGGGGCATTCCCCACTTCATCGAGGACTACTCAGCCACGGGTGACAGCTTCACGCGGGCCGCGCCGGTCCTGGTCTCCATCCCCTTCGTCGAGCTCGTCTTCACCTTCAGCGACCGCTTCGCCGGGCTCGCCCAGGCCGGAATATTCGCTGCCGGCGTAGCGGCGCTCCTGGTCACGGCGGCGGCGGTGAACCGCGCTCGGGGTCGGCGCCCGCTCGCCCGCCGGCGATGTCCTGCACGAGGTCCGAGAGGCGGTCGCGGTCCGGGCGGCACAACTGTCGGACGCGTCGGAGGACGCGGAAACCTGATCGCGAGATCAGGGTATTTCCCCTATTCGCCACCCCTGGGCGGACGCGCGCTCAATTCTCCGGCTACTCCGGCCGATTCATGGGACATGTTCACCCCCATCCGGTTTCTCATGCGATTCGATTCACCCGCGCGCCGGGCCCATGGCGCCCTTGCCCGTGGTGTCTGATGCAGTCATCGACCGAAGAGACGGAGGCTGAAGACGTGACGTCGGTCGTCGGCTCGCTCCCGGGCTCCGCTGAGACCCTCAGGCTCCTCATCGAGCTCGCGGCCGCCGTCGACGCACGCGACCCCTTCACGCGTGAGCACTCGGTCCGCGTCGCGGACACCTCGCGCGCGATCGCAAAGAGGATGGGGTGGTCGGAGACCGAGATGTCGGCGCTCCATGCCGCCGGAATCATCCACGACGTGGGCCGGATCGCGATCCCGGACCACATCCTGACGTCGACGACCGGTCTGACCGAGGCTGAGTTCGACCAGATCAAGGCGCACGCCGCGATCGGCTCGGACATGGCCGCCGGCCTCATGACGCCCGTCCAGGTCGGCTGGATCCGGCACCACCACGAACGGTGGGACGGTCGTGGCTACCCCGACGGCCTCTTCGCCCAGTCGATCCCGACCGGTGCTCTGATCATGGCCGTCGCGGACTCCTGGGACGCGATGATCAGCGACCGACCGTTCCGTGAGGGCCTCAGCGAGCACGCCGCTCTCGAGCAGATCGTGTCCGGGTCCGGTGCTCAGTACGATCCGCGGGTCGTCGAGGTGTTCGTCGAGTTCTTCGAGTCCGGCAGTCCGCTGCTGTCGCGCTCGCGCCTGCCCAGTAGTCCGCAGCACGACGTGACCGAGCAGGTTCCCCCCAAGGCCAGCGGGTTCTGAGGCGCGTCCGATCGTGGGATCCGCGCCGGCCCGGATCATCGGGTTCCTGTGTGTCGCGCTGCTCATCTGCCTCGGCCTTGCGGCCTGTGGGGACGGCGACGGTGCCCCGGTCGAGAACCCGTTGACGCCCGTCGGCCTCACGGTCGAGGCTGCGGGTGAACTGGCCGAATCCCAGGGCCAGCAGTGGCGCGTCATCGAGGAAGACGGCGAAGCCCGGGCCGTGACGATGGACTTCATCCCGGAGCGACTCAATTTCGTTGTGTCCGAGGGCATCGTGGTCTCCGCCGAGACCGACGCCCAGCTGACCGAGGGGTAGCGAACCGCCCGGCGACGGGTCGTGGTGGCGGCTAGTCTCGCGTGCCGTGTTCACGCTACTTGCTCTCAGCATCGTGCTGCTGTTGGCGGTGCTCGCCGTGTGGGGCGCCGTCGCCGCGGTGCTCGGCCGCCCGCCGGGCCCCCGCTACCTCCTCGGGATCGCACTCGTCGAGCTCGAGCTCGTGGTCCAGGCGATCATCGCCCTCGTCGGCCTCGCCGCCGGCCAGAGCGACCCCCCCCTGGCCCCGTTCCTGGGATACCTGCTGGTGAGTGTCGTGCTTCTGCCATTCGTGGCGCGACCCGGCTCGGAGGGGGATCGCTCGCGCTGGGACAGCGCCATCCTCGCCGCGGTCTGCGTCGCGGTCGCCGTCGCCGTGCTCCGACTGCTGAGCTTGTGGTGAGCCGCCCGCGCAACGACGGCCCGGCCCGGCTGCTGGCGGTCGTCTACGCCATCTTCGCTCTGTCGGCAGGAGCCCGGTCCGCGTTTCAGATCGCCACCGACTTCGACGCCGCACCCCTCGCCTACTCCCTGTCGGCGGTGGCCGCCATCGTCTATCTCCTGGCCGCCGCCTGCTTCTGGCGGCCGTCTGCGAGGTCATGGCGGCTTGCCGTAGCGGCGCTTGTGCTCGAGTTCGCGGGGGTTGTGCTGGTCGGCGCCCTGAGCCTCGCGGCGCCGGACCTCTTTCCGGAGGCCACGGTCTGGTCACAGTTCGGCCGCGGCTACGGCTTCGTGCCGCTCGCGCTCCCCGTGCTGGGGCTGGCATGGCTCCTGCGACCGGCCACACGGGCCGAGTTCGCCGCGACCGGGCCCTGAGCACACGACGGCCCGGCGGCTCCTGGGTGGCCGCCGGGCCCGTACGGACGCGACCGTCCTCGCCGCGTCTCATCGTCTGTCCCTCGGACCTTGGTGCTCAGCTGGCGGATACGAGCGTTGCCGGTCTTGGCGTCGGCCATGTTGATCGACCTTGGGCGTCGCACACCGGCGTGTGAGGCTTCTCGCTAGGCCGTACTGCGCACGGCACGTCCGGAGGGGTCTGGTTCACGATGATGAGTTATCGCTGGAACCTCCCTGCTCGGGATCACTGATGTTGCGCGCGCCATCACTTTAGCTTGATCGTCGCGCCGCGGCCAGTGTGTTTCTCGCGCACGGAGCGCGTTCGAATTGGCGTTTCTTCGGGCGTGCGTGTCGACAACCGCGCCGTCGCGGTGGGGCTCCGCTGTTTACGGGGCCGCGGCGAAGGCATAAATTTCCGTACACAGCGATACCGGGTCTTCGGGCTCCGGTCGTGTCAGGCGTTCTACCCGAGGAGGCCGTCATGGAGAGGAAGGCCATCATGGAGAGGACCACAGTCGCCCGACTGCTCGAGCACAAGGGCAGCGCCGTGGTGACGATAACTCCGGCCGACTCCGTCTACGAGGCCCTGCAGCTGATGGCGGACAAGGAGATCGGCGCCCTGGTCGTGGTCGACGGCGAGCGGCCGATCGGCCTCATGTCCGAGCGCGACCACGTGGTCCTGCTCCAGCGGGCGTCCGGCGCCGCGACCGTCGGGCAGATCATGACGACGGACATGATCACCGTCACCCGCGGTCAGACCACAGCCGAGTGCATGGAGCTGATGACCGTGAACCGCAGACGGCATCTGCCCGTGGTCGAGGAAGATGTCCTCGTCGGCGTCATCTCGATCGGCGACGTCCTCCGCGCGGTCATGGAGGAGCAGAAGTTCATGATCGAGCAGCTCGAGGCGTACATCTGGAGTTGACGGGCGCCGCGCCGGCCCCTGCGGTGATGTGCGCTGTGCGGCGCCTCGTCCACCACGCCCGCCGCGCCGTCCTCTCGGCGGCGATCATCGCCCTGGCCGTCGCCTGTGGCGGCAACGGTGGGGCGCTCGCGGACGTGCTCCCAGAGAGCGGCGAGCTGGGAGCGGGGTGGGAGCGGGTCTCCGATCCGCGGACGGGCGACGCCGCCGAGTCATCGTCGCTCTGCGCTTCCGGCCTCGATGACGCGATGGTCGAGGGCGCGAAGATCGACCTCGCCCGCGGCGAGGACTTCGCCAGCACCTACTTCCGTCGCTACCCCGACCTCGAGACAGCGAGCACCGCCTTCAAGGACGCGGCGAATCGAATCGCCGGATGCGGGAGCGCCGAGGACTTCGCGGTGCTGACGGTCCCGCCGCCGATGGCCGGCGATGATGCGTTCTCGGCGTTGTTCTCCGCACCCGGCACCGATCCGGCTGTCGCCGGCGACTTCGGCTGGACCCTCGTGAGGACCGG
>JAHEIS010000068.1 GCA_024639225.1 Actinomycetes bacterium
CGCGGCGGAGCCTAGGGCCGGCTCCGATTAGAGACAACGCCCGTTACCGAAATAGGGCGGATAGTCCCTCGGAGTCGCCGACCTCGCTGCCGCCGAATGCCACGGCGGGCGCTCCGGAGTAGCTGCAGCTCACCAAGTCCCCGGGGCGGTGGCGGGGCGTGCCCATGATCCGGACGCGCATCCGGGTCCCGTCGCGGGAGCGGACGACATAGACAGAGTCGTGGCCGTAGAACTCGACGGCCTCAACCTCGTCGTCATCGTCGGCTCCGTCGCGAACCTCGATCCACTCGGGGCGGACCATCACGGCGACATGTCCGTGACGCGGGGCGTGGAGGGGGATCGCCCCGAGTGGTGTCCCGGCAGTGTCGCCGTTGGCGAACCCCGAGATGAAGTTGGCGTCGCCGAGAAACGCGGCGACCTGCCACGAGACCGGGTGTTCGTAGAGCTCGGACGGCGTCGCCTGCTGCAGGAGCGCGCCGTCGTGCATCACGGCGACCTGATCCCCGATCAGGAAGGCCTCCTCCTGGTCATGCGTGACGAAGATGGCCGTGGATCCGATTTCGGCGAGGAGGCGTCGGACCTCGAGGCGGAGTTGGGCGCGCAACGGCGCGTCGAGGCTCGAGAACGGCTCGTCCAGCAGAAGCACGTCCGGCTCGGTTGCCATCGCGCGGGCGAGCGAGACCCGCTGCTGCTGGCCCCCCGACAACTCGTCGGGTCGGCGCGAGGCGTAGCGGGTCATCCCGACCAAGGCGAGCGCGTCGTCGGCTCGGCCGTCGTCGACCCGGTCGAGCCCGTAGGCCACGTTGGCGCGCACGTCCAGGTGGGGGAAGAGGGCGCTCTCCTGGAAGACCATGCCCACGCTGCGTTTCTCGGCGGGGATGAACGTTCGGTCATCGGCTTGGAGCTTGCCCCCGACGTGGATCGTGCCCCCGTCCTGGCGCTCGAGGCCGGCGATTGCCCGCAGGAGCGTGGTCTTGCCGCAGCCACTCGGCCCGAGGAGCGCCAGCACCTGACCGCGGGGAACCGACAGGTCGATTCCGTCCAGCACGTCCACGTCGCCGAAGCTCTTGGTCAGGCCGGCGACCTCCACGGCCGCAGCCGCATCGCTCGACGGGCTCACAGCGGAGATATATCAGCGCAGATGACCAAAAAGCCCCGCAGACACCTGCGGCGCGACACCTAGGAGCGCGCCGCGGGCTGCCCGTCGGGGGCCGGATCGCAGCGTTCACCGAGATTCGCGCCGCCGTGCGTCCAGGTCTCGCCGCTGCGCCGCGGACCGGCGATCAGCCCGTCCTCAGCACGACCGAGGTCGGCGACGCGGACCTTGGCCCGACAGACCGGCTGACCCGCGTCGGCAAAGCGCTCCTCCGCGCGCCGCCGGGCCTGCTCCGCGTCGCGCGCCACGACGAGCACCTCCTCGAGCTGGAACGGGCCCTCCCAGCCGCTCGAGACCGCCCAGAGGCGGGCCCTCATACCGGGGACCCCGTCTCGCCGGTCGTCAGGTCGATCTCGTCGCGATCGAGAACGCCGTCGTCGAGGTGTCCGACGAACCTCAGCCAGAGGGCACCCAGCACGGCGGCGGCGACGGATGCCAGGAGGATTCCGATCTTGGCCTCGTCGACCAGGGCGTCGTCCTCATAGGCGAGGCCGGCGACGAAGATCGCGACCGTGAAACCGATGCCCGCCAGGGCGCCCACGCCGGCGATGTGCGGCCAGTAGACCCGCTCCGGCAGGTCGCAGAGTCCGAGGCGCGTCGGTATCCAGGCACCCAGGAAGATGCCGAGGATCTTTCCGACGATCAGCCCGGCGGCGACCCCGATGGTGATGGGGCTGGTCGCGGCGGCCTCGACGGTGTCGCCGCGGATGACGATGCCGGCCTCGGCGAGGGCGAACAGCGGAAGAATGAGGAAGCTCGTCCAGGGGTGGAGGAAGTACTCGTAGCGCTCGAGGATCGGCACGGACTCGCGGCCGAGGCGGCTCAGGCTCTGCCAGCCACTGATCTCCTGTCCGTGATCGCCGCGGACTCTCTCGATCCGGTCGACCTCGCCAAGGGCTGCCGGAATGGCCGAGTTGTCCGGCCGGGTCGAGTACACCGGCATCAACAGGCCCATGGCGACGCCGGCGATGGTCGGGTGGACGCCCGACTTGTACGCGGCGTACCACGCCAGGATCCCGAGGGCGATGTAGATCGGCGCGATCTGGGCGTGTCGGCGCACCGCCAGGTGCACGAGGCCGAGAACGGCCACGCACGCGCCAAGCCAGAGCAGGCTGACGCCGGACGTGTAGAAGATCGCGATCACGGCGATGGCGCCGATGTCATCGACGACGGCCACGGCCAGGAGGAAGACGGCGAGCTGCACGGGTACGTGGCGGGAGACGAGGCTCAGGGCCCCCAGGGCGAAGGCGATGTCCGTCGCCATCGGGATGCCCCATCCGCGCAGGGCCTCGGTGTCGCCGGCCCCGAGGGCGATGATCACGAAGACCGCCGCCGGAACGACCATGCCGCCGGCCGCGGCGAAGACCGGCAGCAGGGCGACTCGCCGCTCGCGGAGCTCGCCGATCGTCAGCTCGCGCTTGATCTCCATTCCGACGACGAAGAAGAACAGGGCCATCAGTCCGTCGACGACGAAGTGCTCGAGCGTCAGCGACGGCGTCCAGTCGCCGATCGTCAGGCCGATGTCCTGGTGCCAGAAGTCGTCGTAGGCGTCAGGGAAGGTGTTCGCCCAGATGAGGGCGATCACCGCCGCGATGCCCAGCATCGCCCCACCGGCATGTTCGGTTTGGACGAACTGCTGCAGGGGGCCGAGCCCCTTGCGGATCTCGGAGCCGCCGAACCTCTTGTTTGGGCCTTCGCGACGGCCGGAATCAGACGTGGTGCTCACTTGCGCTCAGGATAGCCGACGGGTTCGCGCCATCCGGGCGGTCACGTTCCACGCGGCGGGAACGGGCTCGGTAGGCTGGCCGGGCTCGGCCCCGACCACGCGAGGACCACGATGGACCTGACCCGGCACGGAACCCTGATCGACATCTTTGACGCCGACCTCGACCGGGCGTCGGCGATCGCGCGCGACGCTCTTCTCGTCACCGCGAGCGTGATCTTCATCGCCGCTGCGGCCCAGGTGGCGATCCCCTGGTATCCGGTGCCCCTCACCGGGGGTACCTTCGCCGTCCTCCTCAGCGGTGGTCTCCTCGGCATGTGGCGCGCGGTCATCGCGCTCGTCGCCTACATCGGAATCGGCGCGGCCGGCGGTGGCGTGTTCGCCAGTGGAGGCGGATGGAGTTACCTGGCTGACGGGCCGACCACCGGGTACATCATCGGCTATGTGATCGCCGCCGGGCTCGTCGGCTGGGTCGCGGAGCGCGCGCTGGGGCGGCGGGTCGTCCCCATGGCGGTCACCCTGATCGCCGGCACCGCGATCATCTACCTGCTGGGCGTCGCCTGGCTTGCGAACTGGGAGTTCGAGGGCGCCGCCTACGGCTGGAGCGCTGCCGTTTCCAACGGGGTGCTGCCCTTCCTCATCGGCGACTTCGTCAAGCTCGCCGCCGTCGGGGCGCTGCTTCCCGCCGGTTGGGGCATCGCCCAGAAGCTGGGGCTCCGGACGGGCGCTCCGCGCGCCGGGATGCTCTAGGCGGCCCGGCGGCCCGCGCTCGATTCCGGCCGCGGCGATCTCGGCGCGAGGGGGGCGATGGTTGGCGACAGGTCGATCACGATGGCGCCTTCGTCGGTCAGAGCGGGGTCGCGCTCACCGTGAGGGCGGCCAGAGCCGCTCCATGGGCCGTCCGGTTCGTGCGCTTCCCGGCCTCCTCGAACGCCCGGGGCGCGATGAGGTCAGCCGCGATGCCTTCGGCGATACCGCCCAGCCGGGCTGACGCGCAGCCGGGAAGTGCGTCGAGGTCATCGGGCAGCAGGCCCGGGAGCGCGAGCAGGTCGGCGTCGCCGAGGACCTCGGTCATCGTGACCTCCTCGAGGGGGCGACCGTCTCCGCCCAGCGGTCGGAGTCGAGTGCGGTGGCCGGTAGCCAGAGCGCCAGCGCTGCCGCAACCGCGACGACTCCGGCAAGGACCAGGAGCCGCCGGCGATGCGGGCACGCGCGGCCGGGCTCACCGTCACGCCGCCGTCAGCTGAGCCGTGTCTGCCTCTGCGCCCGTGAGCGCGACGATCCCGGAGAGGGGAGTGGGCACGCGGGGGAGCAGGCACCCGCCGCGCACGAGGTCAGGAGACCAGGGGCGAGCCGTCGAGCCCCTGACGGACGCATCGGCGTGCCCGCTCGCGCATGAGGGGGGCGGCACCCGGGCCGCGCCCCCGGATGCCCTCGAAAAGATCTCCGAGGCAATCTCCCGGGGTGATGATCTCGACCCGGACTCCCGCCGCCGACAGCCGTGCCCGCTCATCGTCGAGCGCGCGGCGGACGATCGCGCGCCAGATGCCGGCGCCGGGACGGATCATGGGCGCCACGATGATCGCCCGGTCGATTCCGCCTCCGACGAGGAGGTCGGCGTGGGTCGAGGACACGGTCGCCGCGTCGATGTGATCGCGGCCGTCGATGCGCTTGGGCGCGAACATCATCGGGACCGACTGCGACGCCTCGACGGCGTCGGCGAGGGTCGCGGAGTGATCGCGTCCGAAGACGATTCGCTCGCCTCCCGGCAGCCGGATTGCCGGAATCCACAGCTCGTCTGGCCACGCAGACTCGCGCAGACCGGGGAAGAGGCCCAGGGGCCGGGTCGGCAGAATGCCCCGCGGAACGAGCGCCGTCGCCGCGCGGCCCGGCGACCACCGGCCGGGGAGGACATACCGCAAGAGTGAAGCCGATGTGGGCTTCAGGAGTCGCGGAGGGAACCGGCGGCGTTCGCGGATGGCCTCCCTGGCGCGCGCCCGCTCTTCAGGCGGGGGAGGGATCATGAGGTGATCGAGCAGCGCGTCGCGGGTGGTCCCGGCCAGCAGGCAGGCCGATACCGCCGCCCCGGCGGAGGTTCCGATGACCCGGGGCGCGCCCTCGATCGGTACGCCGGCCTCCGCCAGAGCGTCAGCGGCGCCGACGTGAAAGCTCCAGCCCGCTGCACCTCCCGCGCCGAGGACGATCGCGGTCGAATGGGAGATGTTCCTCGGCCGGGTCGGAGAGGATGGGAGGGTGCTCGGGGCGTCGTGCATCGGGTTCAGCGACACGGTTGCACACAATCCCCCGGGAGGCGCATCCGGGGGCGACCCGGCGACCGGGGTGCCCGCGCGCGGGGCGGGGAAGCGGGCATCGCAAAGCGCAACGTCGCTGCAATGTCAGTGGGTTGACGCGAGGCACGCGCCCGCGCGAGCCTCAGACGACCTGTGTCCGGACAAGAGGTGGCGTCGTGAGGCTCAAGAGGCGGGGAATCGCGCTCGTGGTTGCGGGGGCGGCGTGCGCCGTACCGGTCACGACGGCAGGTGCGACCGAGGGCTCGCTCTACCCGCTCACCCCCGGGGAGCCGCTTGTCACCGCTCCATGGACCGCCATCCCGGCGGCCCAGCCGGGCGTCTGGCAGATCTCCGTGCCCGCGAGGAGCGTGACCACCGGCACCAAGTTCCGCGTCCCGTTCGGCTGTCCGGCGGACGGCAGCGAGATCGAGCTGGTCCAGTACGACCGGCTGCGCGCGGCCGGTCCGAGCGCCTTCGCCGCGGACATCGTCGCGGATGGCGCTCGCATCTCGCGCGATCCGGACATCGACTGGCCGGAGGGCGACGGCACCCGCCGCCGCGTGCCCGTCGGATCCGGTGCATGCGACGTGAGCTTCGACCTCGTCCAGACCCGGAATGGCCCGGCTTCCAAGCGCACCTGGTTCGTGGGCGCGGTCGCCGCGTGGGCGCGGGACACGGCGCCTCCCGCCGTGGCGATCACCGGCCTTCCTCAGACGGTGGGCCTCGGCGCGGAGGCAGTGAGCCTGCGCTACACCGTAAGCGACAACTTCGGCGCCGACGGCGTCGGCGAGCACCGCATCGAGCTGGACAACACCGTCGTCGCCCGCCGGTCCGGCGTCGGCGCGTTCACCGTTCCGATTCGCGTCGAGCAGCTACGCGAGCGGGATCACACGGTGCGCGTCGTCGTCGATGGCGACGGCACTCCCGCGGGCTCCGCCGCCGCGCAGTTCGCCGTCGACCGTACGGGGCCTCAGCTCTCCATCACGGCGACCCGCCGTGGAGCCAAGCGCGTGTCGATCAACGTCCGTGGGGGGAGGGACCTGCGCGAGTGGAACGTGCGCGTCGTCGACTATGGCCGAGCCCAGGTCGCCGGGATCGCCGGGATCGCCGGGATCGCCGCAAGCGCGCCCGTGATCGCCAGCAGCAGCGGCTCGCGGTCGGCCGGCCTGGATTTGTCGGGCGTCCCCAATGGGCGGCTGCTCCGGACCGTCGTCTTCGCCCGCGATGCCTCCGGCAATCGGACCCAGCACCTCGGCCCGCTCATCTACACCGGTCCCCGGCAGACGATTCGGCTCACGACGAACTCACCGGATATCGTGGCGCCCTTGCGCGTCCGCCGCGCGGGGCTCGGCAATCGCATCGAGACCGGCGTGGGTGGCCGCGTCGCGATTGGTGGCCGGCTGCTTCTGCGCCCCTCGGACACCAAGCTCGAGTCGACGGTCCTCCGGGTCATCGACCCGCGTGGCCGGCGGGTCGCCGTGGCGCGCACGTCCGGCAGGGGGACCTACGTCGTCCGTTTCCGGCCGAAGGTGAGCGGCAGCTACCGGGTCTTCGTGGAGGGCGAGGAACGCGCGGTGCGCGCGCTCAAGCTGTTCATCAGGCCCAAGATCGGGGTCATCGCCGCCCCGGCGTCCCGCCTGACGCTGACCGCCAAGCGGCGTGACCTCATCCTCCCCGGCCTGCTCAAGGCCGGCGCACGGTCCGGCAGCGAGCGGGTCCATCTGCAGCAGCGGTTCGGCAAGCGCTGGCGGAATGTGGCCAGCGACTTCACGGACGCGAGCGGGCGCTTCCGGCTCGTCTACCGCCCGAAGCCCGGCAAGCAGAACCGGACCCTGGTCATGCGTGCCCGCGTGGGTGCGGACCCGGGCCGCTCCTTCTCCGCGGCGGCGACCAGGTCATTCAAGGTGACCGTCGCCAAGAGCTGAGGCTCCACCAGTCCCACAGCGGCGCCCCGCCGCGGGGCGGCAGGCAGGCTGATGACCGAGGAGAGTGAGCGACAAGCCCGATTCCGCTGGTTCCGCGACGGGTGCGAGAACCTCCACGCACGGTACGCGGACCTCTCCCAGGGCGCGCCTGCCGACTACATTCCCGAGCTCGCCCGCGTCGACCCGGACCTCTTTGCGATCGCGGCGATGACCGTGGACGGCGAACGGCTGGGCGTGGGCGATGCGACCCATCTGTTCACGGTGCAGTCGATCTCGAAGCTGCTGCTCTACGGGCTCGCGCTGGAGGTCCACGGGCGCGATGCCGTCCTCGAGAAGGTGGGTGTGGCTCCGACCGGCGAGAGCTTCAACGCCATCGAACTGGATGATCGTCAGACCCGCGCGCCGAACCCGATGGTCAACGCGGGGGCGATCGCGGTCAGCGACATGGTCACCGGGGCGGGTCCCGACGAGCGCCTCGAGCGCGTACGGGCGATGTTCGCCCGCTACCTCGGCCGTCACCCGGAGATCGACGAGGGCGTCTGGAAGTCTGAGCGCGTGACCGGCAACCGCAACCGCGCGATCGCCTACCTCATGCTGAGTCACGGGATCATCTCGGCCCGGGTCGAGGAGACGCTCGACCTCTACTTCGCCCAGTGCTCGCTCCTGCTGAGCGTGGAGGACCTGGCGGTGATCGGGGCGACGCTGGCCAATGGCGGACGGCATCCACTGACCGCTGAGCAGGTCGTCGCTCACGATGTCGTACGCGACATGCTGACGGTCGCGCTGACCTGCGGCATGTACGACTACGCCGGAGAGTGGGCGTACACGGTCGGCATCCCGGCCAAGAGCGGAGTCGGGGGAGGGATCCTCGGAATGGTGCCCGGAGGGGGAGGAGTGGCCGTCTTCTCTCCGCGCCTGGACGGACACGGTCACAGCGTCCGCGGCGTCAGGGTCTTCGAGGCCCTGTCGCGCCGCTACGGGATGCACCTCTTCGACCCCGATCGGCCGAGCACGCGCCCCGGGTGAACTATGACGGCTCCGGCGTTGGCAGCGGATACGGGCTCGTGGGCGGTGCTTCGATCGCCGTCCGGGCCGGATAGGGGTTGAGGTGACCCATCGGCCCCGGTGAGTCCACGGCGATGACCCGGGCCCGGACGTAGGGATTGTCGCCGTCGGTCGGGACCCGCCGCCGCCCGGTCTCGTCCGGCAGGAGCCACATGACCACGACGGCCGCGATCAGCGCCAGCACCGCCGCCCCCGCGAACGCCGCGCGGAAGCCCGAGACCAGGTCCTCCGGTGCGCCGATTGTCCCGCTGACCGCGGCGGCGAGCGTGACGAGCACGGCGATACCGATCGCGCCGCCGATCTCCTGAGAGCTGTTGATGAGGCCGGAGGCCGCGCCGACCTCGCGTTCGGGAACCCGGTGCAGCGCAGCGATCGACACCGGCACGAACGACAGGCCGAATCCCGCCCCGGCGAGGACGAACCCCGGCGCGAGATCGACGAGGTACGAGCCCCCGGCGTCGATGAGGATGAACCAGCCGATGCCCGCGCCGGTCAGGCCGAGCCCGGTCGCCAGGACCCGCCGCGCACCGAAGCGCGTGACGAGCTCCTGGGAGGTGACGGCGGCGGCCACGACCACGACGGCGAGAAGGACGTACCCGAGCCCGGCGGTGCGTGCCGAATAGCCCAGGACCTGTTGCATGTAGAGCGACAGGAAGAAGAAGGTTGAGAAGAAGGTGGCGCCCAGAAGGAGACCGGCGACGTTGGCGCCGACGAGGCTCGGCCGGCGGAACATCGTCAGGGGCACGAGCGGCTCCCGAGTCACCGCTTCGACGGCGATGAAGAGCATGAGAAGGACGGCGCCCGCGGCCAGCACTGCCGCGGTCTCCAGACGCAGCCAGCCGACCGTCTCAGAGCGGGCGAGGCCGTAGACCAGAGCGCCGACGCCGCCCGTGATCAGGAGTGCGCCCGGCAGATCAAAGGCGCCGCTCCGGGCCGGGGGGCCGTCGGGCGGGATCAGCGGGAACGCGAGAACGAGCGCCGCGATCCCGACCGGGATGTTGATGAGAAAGATCCACTCCCAACCGGCCGCATCCGTCACCACGCCACCGATCAGAACGCCGAGGGCGCCCGAGGCCCCGGCGACGCCTCCCCAGATCCCGAGGGCCTTGTTCCGCTCCGATCCCTCGCGGAAGAGCGTTCCGATCACCGAGAGCGCCGCCGGTGACAGGAGTGCGCCTCCGAGCCCCTGAAGCGTGCGCGCGGAGATGAGGGCCCCCGGGCTCTCCGCCAGCCCGCAGGCCAGCGAGGCGACGGTGAAGATCGCCAGGCCCGCCAGGAAGACGCGGCGGCGGCCGTGGATGTCCGCCAGGCGCCCGCCGAGCAGGAGAAAGCCCCCGAAAGCCAGCGTGTACGCGATGACGACCCAGGGCAGATCGGCCCGGCTGAAGGCGAGCGCCTCCTGGATGGCCGGCAGGGCGACGTTCACGATCGCGAGGTCGACGACGACCATGCACTCCGCAGCACAGAGCAGCGCGAGTGCGAACCACCGTCGCCGGGATTGCGCTGTGTTCACTGTTTGCATGGGCTCCCGGTGGGGCCCCGATCATGCCGCCGGCCGGAACCGGGGCGAAGCGCGTCCCGCTCCGCGTCGCGCTGTTGGCGGTTTCAGCGCTTCTGTCGACTCGGAGTGCCGTGGCCAACGACCCTCGTCTCGAACCGCCCAATCCGTCTCACCTCATCGGGATCGAGGACCTGGTGGTCCGCTCCGTCCCGCATCCCGCGGCGGGGTGAGGGCCCCGGGCGCCCGGACCGGCGCCACGACGCGGGGTGCCCTCCAGGTCGAGCCTGTGCCCTTACGTGACATAACCGTGATTCCCGTGCGTTCGCGGGGGCAGCGGACTCGCGGGGCTGACCCCGGCCCCCGGCCGGAACTCGATTGCCCCATCCCATGTGCGACCCCGAGGAACTCGGCTACCTCGTCGGCGAGGCACGTCGCGCTCACGCTGTGGGTTTCCCGGCGACCCATCCTGTCGGCCCACACGTCGACCGGCAGAAATCTCCATGATCGCCGCGAATGCCCTCGCCGAATACCCACAAATGGCGTACTTTGGCGTCTCGATGGACGCCAACGCCCGTTCCCCACTCGGAGGACTCCCCCAGATGAAGTCGTCACGCCGTCGCGCCGTGAGCCTCGCAGCCTCCTTGCTTGCCCTCGCCATCCTCGCGCCATCCGCGACCGCCGCCATCAGTGGAACGGTCACAAACAGCGCCGGCGTGCCCTTGGGCAGCGCTCGGGTAGAGGTCCGCGACAGCGCTGGTGCGTTCGTGGCCACCGAGAGCACGAGCGGCTCCACCGGAGCGTTCTTCGTGGGCGACACCGCCCTGGCGGGGCACACCGCTCCATACACCGTCACCACCACCTTCTCCGACTCCTGCCGCGCCTCGGCCGAACGAACCCGGACGACGGTCAACAGCGGCGTGCCGAATGCCTCTGTGCTCACGGTCGCCATGGACGTCCTCCCGTTCTGCGCGCCGTCGTTCGTGCCGAGCACCCTTCCCGCGGGAACCGGGCTCGCCGATGGGGCAACCGGGCAGGTGGTCGTCCCTCGCGGCGGGCGTACCTACATCACCGCGACTGTTCCGACCGCCGCAGAGAACATCGTGCTGACGACCGACGACGGTCGTTCCGTCGGGGAGATCGCGACGGGAACGACCGACATCCTCCAAGTCATCGCTCCGACGACGGAGTACTCCGGAGGGCTCACTCTCAGGTACACAATCGCCTCGGCCACGAGTAGCCATCGCATCGGGACGCTCGAGGTGCCGAGCCGTCAAACTGCCGGCCCGACCTCGAGTTTCGATCTCGTCAACGTGATCGACATCTCGGGCAGCATGGCGAGCAACGACCCGAGCTTTCGCCGCAAGGACGCGGTCGGCCTCGTACTCGATCTGTCTCGTGCGGGTGACCGCGTCGGCGCCGTGGGCTTCGATACCTCGGCTGAGACGATCTTCGGGCTCACGCCGATCACCGGTCGCTCCACGATCAGCAAGCTGCGAAGGCGCGCAAACGCCGGCATCGTGAACCGGGGCGGCACCGACTATGACGCCGGCCTCGCCGCCGCCTACGCACAGCTTTCCGGTGCGCCGAATCGCGGCCGCCCCAAGGCCGCGATCTTCCTGACCGATGGCGCCCACTCCGGGACCTACGACAACACACACCTGCGCTTTGCCGCCAACGGGACGGGGCGCACATGGCCGATCTGCGTGGTCCAGCTCGGTCGAAGCTTCGCAACCGCCGACGTGACGCGGCTGAAGCGGATCGCGAGGGACACAGGCGGCCTCTTCGTCGCGGCTCCGACCAACACCAAGCTCACCGATCTCTACTTCCGCTGCCGCGGCCGTACCGCCGGCGAGTCGACGGGCAAGCCGGCAAACACCACGCTGCGACGCGGCCAGTCACGCGCGTTCTCCAAGATTCTCCCCAAGGGCCTCGCTGAGGTGACGTTCTTCGCGTCCTGGGACAGGGGCACGGTCGACATGGTGGTTCGCAGGCCCGGCGGACCGACCTATACGGCGAAGCGTCGGCCCAAGACCGTGACCTTCCGCAAGGGCGCGCGGTACGCGTTCTTCCGCGTCGAGAAGCCCAGGGCCGGCAAGTGGTTCGTGGGTGTCACAGGCCGGACCAATGTCGGCGCGGTCTCGCTGCGCGCCTCCAGCCGCCCGCAAACCGCCATCGTGCGTCGCGGCGGAGACATCCTGACACCCCTGCCCGGCGATACCGCGGTGCGCTGCGGTGATGTCAAAGCAACCATCGTGGGCAGCGACGGCAACGACCTGATCATCGGCACGCCCAAGCGCGACGTGATCCAGGCAGGCGGTGGAAACGACCGGGTCAGCGGACTCGGCGGCAACGACCTGATCTGCCTCGGCGCGGGTGAGTTCGACCGCGGCTCAGGCGGCCCCGGCCGTGACGTCATCTGGGGTAATCAGCCCCACCTCAGTCCCGCGACGGCCGACAAGAACCGTGGCCGCTTCCTTCCGGACGGCGTCAACCGCATCAATGGCGGCCCGGGCAACGACCGCCTCCAGGGTGCGGCGGGCAACGACGTGATGACCGGCGGGCCCGGGCGGGATCTCATCAACGGTGGCCCCGGCGATGACACGATCAGCGGCAATGGCGGTAACGACGCCCTCACGGCCGAAGACGGCGCCGACCGCCTCTTTGGTGGCCCGGGTCACGACCGAGCCAGCGGCGGTGCCGGCGACGATCAGCTCTTCGGTCAGGCGGGCCGGGACAATCTTTCAGGTGGCCCCGGCGATGACCTGGTGAGCGGCGGCAGCGGCAACGACTTCGCGACCGGCGGGGTCGGTGCGGACCGCGTCTTCGGTGGCAGCGGCAACGACCTGCTCAGAGGCGACGTACTGACGAATCCCCCGGTCGGACATGGGCCGGATCGCATCGTCGGCGGTGCCGGCAGGGATCGGATCACCGGGGGCGCCGGCGACGACGTCATCAGCGGCGGTCAGGGCAAGGACGACATCAAGGGAGAAGCCGGCAACGACACGATTCGCACCGGCGACACCTTCGCGGAGAAAGAGAAGCGCCCCGTGGTCCGACGCCAGGGAGATCGTGCCGACGGTGGGCCGGGAGCGGACACGATCGTCGGCGGCAACGGCCGCGACTTCCTGATCGGCGGGCCGGGCAACGACCGCATATTCGGTGGTGACGGCAACGACTCCATCCGTGGCGGGAACTTCCGTGGCGAGTCGAATCTCACCGACAGCGACCGCCTGTTCGGTCAAGCGGGCCGCGACACCATCCTCGGCGGCGGCGGTCCTGATCGCCTCGACGGCGGCAGCGGTGCCGACGTGCTGAGCGGGGCGGCCGGCAGCGACCAGATCAACGGCGGGCCCGGCAATGACCTGATCGAAGGAGATCGCGCCAGCTACACGCAGGCGGGGCGCGACGTGATGAGGGGCGGAACCGGTAACGACCGGATCTTTGCGCGGTACTTCGACGACGTCTCACTCGGAGGCCCCGGCAACGACTTCATCAAGGTGCGCGGGCTTCCGCGAGGCCGGCTGGCCCGAGGCAAGCACACCCTCAACGGCGGCCCCGGCCGAGATCGTTGCAGCGCCTCGAAGTCGCTGGTGAAAATCCGAAAGAGCTGCGAGCTGAACTAGGCGGAGCGCTGGCGGACGACCTCCGCCAGCAACGCCGCGGCGGCGGCGGAGACGTTCAAGGATTCGGCCCCTTCCGTCTGAGGAATCGTGACCCGCTCCACGGGGAACTTGCCCTCCAGGACAGAAAGCGAGTCGGCCAGACCCGCACGCTCGGCGCCAAGAGCGAGGATGTGCGGCGCGGCCAGATCCACATCCCACGGCGGGAGACCGCCATCAGGGACGGCAGCCACGATCCTCAGCCCCTCGCGGGTCAGGAGGTCGTCC
>JAHEIS010000163.1 GCA_024639225.1 Actinomycetes bacterium
CGCTCCGACGGCGAGCGCGGCGAGCAGGCTCAGCATCGCGATCAGCGTCGTGCGGTGGCGATTGGGGGTGAGTGCGGCGAGCGTCATCGGCTGGGGTTCTCCTCCGGGTGTGTCCTTACCACTTCAGTAAAACGGGTTGAGCTCTCATCTGACAGCCGACGCAGGTGGGGTTTACCTAGCTGTAGGTCGAGAAAAGGTTCCCTCGGCACCGACTTCTCACGAACCTCTCACAGGGCGCCGGTCGCGACGGCTGTCCCTGTCCGGAACCGACGCAGGCGGGCAGCGCGTGCCGAGTGCGCCCGGCCCGCCCGGGATACCCTGTGGCCGATGTCCGCGGATGACCGGGCGATGATGCGCGCGGCCCTCGCCGAGGCGCGAGCGGCAGCCGCCCGCGGGGAGGTCCCCGTCGGCTGCGTGATTGCCCGCGGCCCAGAGGTTCTCGCCGCCGCCGGCAACGAGCGCGAGGCACGGGGCGACGCGACCGCCCATGCCGAGGTCGTGGCGATCCGCGATGCGGGCATTGCCCTGGGCGGCTGGCGCCTCGACGGCGCGACCGCCTTCGTGACACTCGAGCCCTGCCCGATGTGCGCGGGCGCGCTGTGGCAGGCACGGATCACGCGGCTCGTCTACGCGGCCGCCGATCCGAAGGCCGGAGGGGCCGGATCGGTCATGGATATCGTCCGCAACCCGCGGCTGCCCCATCGGGTCGAGGTCGAGAGCGGGCTGCTCGCCGACGAGGCGGGCGCCCTCCTGCGCGAGTTCTTCGCCGCCCGGCGCTAGCCGACGTCGATGGGCCGCGGGGCCGCGGCGGATGGCACGGTGGCCGGTCGCTCGACCGGGGCCGGCAGCGGCGGCGGGGCCTTGCGCCCCAGGGCGGCGCGGTAGGCAGCGAGCAGGTTGCGCTGGGAGTGCGCCCAGGACAGCTCGCCCTCGACCCGGGCACGCCCGACCCGACCCATGGCCTCGCGCCGGGCGGGATCGCGCAGGAGGCCGAGGATCGCCTGGGCGAAGCGGTGGGTGTCGTCGGCGGGCGCGTAGACGGCGGCCGTTCCGGCAGACACGCGCGACTCGGTCAGGTCGAAGCTGACGACGGGCCGCCCGAGGGCCATGTACTCGACGATCTTGTTCATGGTCGACACGTCGTTGAGCGGGCTCATCGGATCGGGAGCCAGGCAGACGTCCGCGCTGCAGATGTAGCGGGCGATGTCGGGGTCGAAGCCGGTGAAGGTGACCTTGTCGGAGAGCCCGAGCTGCTCGGCCAGGCTGACGGTGTCGTTGAAGGCGTCGCCGTCGCCGACGAAGACCGCGTGCCAGTCGTCGTAGCCGAGGTCGTCGCGCAGGGCCGCCAGCGAGCGGATCGCGTAGTCGACACCGTCCTGGGGGCCCATGACGCCGACGTAGCACAGCAGGTGGCTCGCGCCCTTGCGCAGGCTCTCGTCGGCCGGCACCGGGGCGAAGCGCGAGAGATCGGGCGCGCTGCGGACAACGAAGGATCGGTCGGGCCGGACCCGACCGCGCTCGAGGGCGATACGGCGGTAGCTCTCATTGGTGGACATGACCGCGTTGGACAGGGCGTAGGTGGTCCGCTCCAACATGCGCAGGGCTTTGTAGGCCGCGTCCTTGCCCCGTCGGAAGCGCGAGAGGTAGAGCTCGGGCACGAGGTCGTGCTGGTCGTAGATGAGCTTGGCGCCGCGCAGCCGAAACGGGAGCGCTGCCGCGAAGAGCAGGTCGGGCGGGTTGCAGACCTGGACGACCTCGTACGGGCCGTGGCGCCATGCGAGGCGCAGAGACTGGGCCACGGCGCTCACGTACTCGCGGGCGTAGCCGGCGGCGCCGCCGGAGGTCTGGGCCTTCAGCGGGTAGCGGTAGACCCTGATGCCGTCGATCAGGGCGGCGGGCTCGCGGTCACGCTTGCTGCCCTGCGGCGAGATGACGGTGACGCGGTATCCGGCGTCGCGGAGCGTCAGCGCCTCCTGCCAGACCCGACGGTCGAACGGGACCGAGAGGTTCTCGACGAGGATCAGGACCCGGGGGCCGGTGGGGGTGGGCACCGGAGCATCCGGAGTCGGAGCGTGATCAGAGGGTTCAGGCATGTGGGTGGGCGCGCCGGGGCGTGTGTCCTTACTTCTTCCCGCGACCCACATCCAGTTTGGCGGAGTGCGGCCGTACATCACCCCCCGTACGCGGTGTCGGGTCCTCGCCGATGGTCGAGGAACGCCCGGCGGTGCCCGGCACCGCGCGGAAAGGAAACGGAGAGAGAGGGATTTGAACCCTCGAGGCGAGAGAACCCGCCTACGCGATTTCCAGTCGCGCTCCTTAGACCGCTCGGACACCTCTCCTTGGCCGCGGATCGTAGCCCATCGAGAGGCCCGGGCGGCTCAAGGGCTGTCCGACAGGAGCCGATGGCAGCCGGGTGAGCACGACATCCGCACCGGTCGAGATGCCGACGGCCCCGGCCCGGCCCCCGGCGCGATTCCTCACGACGATTCTCCACCCCGATCATCCGGGCTGGGCTCCCCGGGCGACCATGATCGACCGGGACTCACAGCCGCTGCCGTCGATGCTGCGCACGCTCGTCCGCGAAGGGCGCGCCCACGAGGCCGCGCTGCTGCTGGGCGCCGTGCCGGCCCGCAAGGGCTATGTCGACCTGATCGCCGCGGCGCGTCTGGCGCGCGCGCCCGAAGGCCCACTCGTGGTTCTCAGCGAGTGCACGTGGGAGCCGGGCAGCCGGAGCCTGTCGACCGTACTCGGCCGCGCTCTCGGTGGGCTCGGACAGCGCGCACCGCTCGATGCGCTGACGCGCCACGCCATCGCTGCCATCGATGGCCCGCGGGTCATCTACTGCGTGCTGTCGGAGGAAGATCGGCAACACTTCATCCCGGCCTGGGGCGTCCCGCCCGAGCGCGTCGTCGTGACCCCCTATGGCGCGTCGCTCTCCGATGAGGAGCTCGCGCTGCCCCGCTCACGCGGCGACGACGTCTTCGCCGGGGGCGACCCCCTGCGGGACTACGACCTGCTCGCCGAGGCCGCCCGCGGACTCCCGGCCGAGGTGCACATCGCGACGCGCCGCTGGAATCCGGATCCGGCCGGCGTGCCGGCCAACGTGCACGCAGGCGCCCTGCCGCACGACGAGTTCGTCACGCGGCTGAACAACTGCGGCGTGGTCGTGGTCCCCATGAACGGCGGCGAGATGCGCAGTGCGGGCCAGCAGACGTTTCTCAACGCCATGGCGCTCGGGAAGCCGGTCGTGATCAGCGACGCCGTCGGCGTGCGGGAATACATCCGGGACCGGGAGCACGCACTCATCGTCCCGACCGGCGACGCGCGAGCGCTGCATCAGGCGCTGGCCTGGGTGCTTGATCCCGTCAACGCCGAGGCGGTTGAGGCCATGGTCGGGCGTGCCCGCGACCTCGTGAACGATCGCTTCCGCTTCGCCCACTACGAGGGGCGGCTGCTGGCGGTCGTCGACGAGCAACTGGAGCTTCTCGGGCGGCGCCCAGTGGGCGGCTGACGGAGCGCGATCCGGGCCTGGGCCCGTGGTACCCTGCGCGCCTCTCGGAGGGGTGGCAGAGCGGTCGAATGCGGCGGTCTCGAAAACCGTTTCGGG
>JAHEIS010000003.1 GCA_024639225.1 Actinomycetes bacterium
CCCGCGACAGGCCGATGCCCGCCAGCAGAGTGTCGAGGAGCTTTCCCGCCTGCCCGACGAACGGTACGCCCTGCTGGTCCTCGTGATAGCCGGGCGCCTCGCCGACGAACATGATGTCGGAATCGGGGCTCCCGCTCCCCGCGACGACCTGGGTCCGCCCCTCGCTGAGAGGGCACCGGGTGCAGTCGAGAACGTGCTCCCGGTGGTACTGGTCGAGCTTCGTCGCCGGCGCGCCTGCCATCGTCCCGAGACTACGCGGGGGCCCGGCCGGAGGCCCGGGGCGCGCGCGTCCCCGACGGCTACAATTTCCCGGTCCCGTGCAGGGGCATCACGCATGGCCGCCCCGTCCACCCCATCCCCGATTCCGATCGTCCGCGACGTTCCCGCCCTCCGCCGGGCCGTGGCCGGGCTGCGGGCCTCCGGCCGCCGGGTCGGCTTCGTTCCGACGATGGGCGCGCTCCATGATGGACACCTCTCGCTGATCGACGCGGCGGGCGCCGACGACCACGCGGTCGTCGCCAGCATCTTCGTGAACCCGACCCAGTTCGCCGCCGGAGAGGATCTCGCCGACTACCCACGTCGGGAGGCGGCCGACGTCTCCGCGGCAGCGGGTCGCGGGGCCGAGCTCATCTTCGCCCCGACGACCGAGGCGATCTATCCCGACGGCTTCGGGACAACGATCCATGTCGACGGACCGACGGCGGTGCTGGAGGGTGCCGCGCGCCCGACCCACTTCGACGGCGTGGCGACGGTCGTCGCGAAGCTGCTGATCGCCGTGGGGCCGGACCGGGCCGTGTTCGGGCAGAAGGACGCCCAGCAGGTGGCCGTCGTCCGACGCATGATGCGTGACCTTCACCTCGATGACATCGCGCTCGTTGTCGCACCGACGGTGCGCGATGATGACGGCCTCGCCTTGAGCAGCCGCAACGCCTACCTCTCGCCGGCCGAGCGGCAGTCCGCGCTCGCGATCAGCAGGGGCCTTCGTGCCGCCGAGGCCCGGGCACAGGCCGGTGAAACGGCGGCGGCCGTTCTGGAGTCTGAGACCCGGTCGGTCATTGATGAGGAGCCCGGCTGTGAACTGGAGTACGTTTCCCTGGTGGACGCGGATGAGTTCACGCCGGTAGAGGAAGCTGCGGGGTCGTGCATTCTTTGCGTCGCCGCCCGGGTCGGTTCGACCCGATTGATCGACAACATCCTGATCTGACAACCAAGGAGCAACCGTGCCGCCCCGCACGAGAACACTTCTCAAGAGCAAGATCCACCGCGCGTCCGTCACCGACGCCGCGCTGCACTACGTCGGCAGCATCACGGTCGACCCTCACCTGATGGAACTGGCCGACATCCGTACCCACGAGAAGGTGCAGGTCGTCAACGTCTCGAACGGGGTCCGCTTCGAGACCTACGCGATCGAGGGCATTCGCAAGAGCGGCGACATGTGCCTCAACGGCGCCGCCGCCCGGCTCGCTGAGCGCGGGGATCTGATCATCGTGATGTCGTATGCCGAGTACGCCGAAAACGAACTGGATGACCATGAGCCGATCGTCGTCCACGTCGATGACATGAACCGCCCCACCGCGGAGCTCGTGTCGGACACCGTTCCGGAGAACTGGGGCGACGGCTGGCCCGAACCGCGCGCCGCCGGGCCGGACGACGAGTAAACCGCTCCGCGGTGCTGAGCGCTGACGAGATCCGCGCGCGCAAGGGCGGTGACCGGCTCGCCATGCTCACAGCCTACGACTACCCCACGGCGGTGGCGCTCGACCGCTGCGGACTCGATCTCGTCCTCGTCGGCGACAGCTTGGGCGAGGTCGAGTTGGGCCTGGCCTCCACCAAGGAGGTGACCCTCGAGATGATGGCGCATCACATCGGCGCCGTCCGCCGCGGGCTCGCGGACACGCACCTCGTCGGCGACATGCCCCTCGGTTCCGACGACCCGGCCGAGACCGCCGTCGCCTCGGCCCGGGCCCTCGCCGCCGCGGGCGCCGACTCGGTGAAGCTCGAGGGGCCCAAGATCGACTCCGTGCGGGCGATCATCGGCGACGGGATCCCGGTCATGGGGCACGTCGGACTTCTGCCCCAGACCGCCGTCGACTACCGACGCCAGGGCACGACGCCCGAAGATGCCGATCGCATCGTGCGGGAGGCTGAGCAACTCGAGGCCGCCGGGTGCTACAGCATCGTCATCGAGGCCGTGGTACCGGAGGTGGCCGAGCGGGTCAGCGCCGCGTGCCGAGTCCCGACGATCGGCATTGCCGCCGGCATGGCGACCGACGGCCAGGTGCTCGTTTCCACCGATCTCATCGGTCAGCTCCCGGAGCAGCCGCCTTTCGTCACGCCGCAGGCCGACGTTCACGGCGTCGTCGTCACGGCGGCCAAGGCGTACGTGGCCGCTGTGCGCGGAGCTGGGCTCGGCGAAGGCCCCGACCCGGACGGCGCTGAGCCATCTGGGCCCGGCGCCTACTCTTCGAGCGCCTGAGAGGACGACGATCAACGGCCGACGGCGACCGGCAAGAAGTGCAGTCGCCTTGTCGATCCCGGATCCATGGCCGAGAAGGCCGCCGAGAGTCGGCGTCGCTGTGCGCCGCGGCCCTGTATCCCGACTGTTCTCGCCGTGGAGCGCCCGGATGCCCTCACCGGCCGCGCGCAGGCCCGCGCGAGACACGCCAGCGGCACCATCGCTCGCCCGGCGGGGTCGTCATTGCTCGTGCGCGCTGCGCCCCGCCGGCGCGCCCGGCTACCGCAGAGCCGAGGCCTCGCGCCTCGGAAGGCGCTCTCTCAGCGAGGAGAGCACGAGTGCCCAGCCCTCCGCTATTCGAGGCCCGGGCGTAGCGCAACCGCAGCGCCAAGCGCCAGAGCCATCACGACGGCGGCGCCGAGGAAGGTCTCAGCCAGTGCCGAGGTGGTGATCCCGACTTCGGCCTCGGCGACAGCGATCGCAGCGTCGGGATCGTCGAGGCTCGGCAGGTCCAGCCCGGCGCGAAGTTGGTTGAACCTGTGCGTGCCCCAGGCGGTAAGCGCGGCAAGGCCGATGCTGAAGCCCATCAGCCGGAACTGGATCACGAGTCCCGCAAAGATGCCCCGCCGATCAGGCGGAGACGCGTCGACGACCGCCGCGGTCGTGGGGGCGATCACCAGCCCGATGCCGGCACCGAGGACCGCCAGGTGAGCAGTCATGGTGGCGTAGTCGGTCTCGGTGTCCCACCACGCGCCCATCACGGCGAAGGCGCCGACCGCGAGCAGCAATCCGGTGATCGTTGGCGTCCGGTAGCCGGTACGACTGGTGATCCGCCCGCCCAGGTAGGAGGCGACGGCCATCGAGCCCGTGAGCGCGGTGAGCAATGCGCCCGCCAGCACGGCACTGCGCTTCAGGTCGCCCTCCACCACGTTCACAAACAGCGGCACGTTGACCATCGCGATGATCAGTCCCGCGCCGAGCAGCGCGTTGATCAGCATCGCCGGGCCCGAAAGCCGTCCGAGGAGCAGGTCCAGGTCAATCAACGGGTCGGCGACCCGCCCCTCGACCATCACGAAGCCGATGATCGCCGCCGCGGCCACCGCATAGAGCCACGGCCCGCCCACGCCCCGGTCCTGCCCGGTCAGCTCCTCGAGGCCCGACACGCTCTGGATGCGGGCATCGCTGAGCAGGGCCACGCTCAGCGCCACCAGACCGCAGGTGAGCAGCGCCGCACCCGCCCAGTCGACTCGCGCCGCGGCCCGACGGGTGGGGTCCAGCACGCGCCAAGCCGCCGCGATCCCCAGCAGCGCGAGCGGGATGTTGAGGTAGAACTGCCATTCCCACGTGAGAAACCGGACCAGGAGCGCGCCATAGAGGGGGCCCCACACCCAGCCGAGGGTCCCGATGCCGGCGAGCAGGCCGAGGGCTCGAGCTCGGCGGGGCTCGGTGTAGATGTCTCCAACCACCGCCATCCCCACGGGGATCAGCGCTCCGCCGCCGATCGCCGTGAGCGCGCGTCCGATCAACAGCACCGCGAGGCTGTCGGCCAGTGGGACCACGACCGAGCCCACGAGGAACACCCCAAGCGCGCCGACGATGACCGCGCGCCGGCCCACGATGTCGCTGAGGCGACCCGCCAGTGGCATCACGGCCACGTAGGCGATCAGATAGACGTTGACGATCCAGGTGGCATCGTCGATGTCGTCGGGCACCACCAGACCCAGATCGCTGATGATCGGGCGCAGCATGGTCGACACGACCAGCAGATCATCCGCCGCGACGAAGACGCCGAAAGCGACGACCGCCAGCGCAAGGCCCGGAGACGGGCCGTTGGCCTTCGTCACGGCGCGGAGCCCAGATCAGGGCGCTCGATCTCGACCTCCGCGCCGTAGTCGGCGAGCACCAGGCGCCAGCTACTGGGACCGTCCGGTGCTTCGGCGTCGAAGCGGGCCTCGCGAACATGTCCCGAGACCGCGTCGACCCAGAGGTCGATCGGCACGCTCTGGTCGACCAGGCCGCCGGTGAGCGTCGAGATCGGCTCCGCTGCGGCGATGCCGCGCAGGTGGTAACGATTGGCGTCGTCGGGCGCGGGCTCGACGAGTTCGGCTTGGCGCAACCCCGTGGCGAGCAGCGGGCTCCAGCCGAGGTCGGGCTTGAAGAGGCCCGCGGGATCGAAGCTCAAGTCGTCCGGAGCCGCCTCCCACCGTGCCGTGGCCGGATTGGTGATCCACGTCGCGCCCTCGATGGAGACGGCCCCGAGCTCCATGGTGAGCCCACCGACGGTGATCGTGATCAGCGCATCTGCAGCCGCGGGCGCCGCGTAGCGTCCTTCGGCGCGCTCGAAGGCCAGGGTGTCCCCGCCGTCGATGTACACGATGGCCCCCGTGCGCTCGATGGTGAAGCGCACAGTGTCGATCTGCGCCATGGCCTCCGCCGCCTCCATCCGCACCGCGCCGGCGCCCGCGGGGATGACCGGCTGCTCGGGCTCGCCCGCTGAGCAAGCGCCGAGCAGAACGATGGCGAGCAGCGCAACGGCGAATGACGGCAGTCGGCCGAGTGTGGTCACGAGCCCGCGTACCCCCGCGGTCGCAGGTTCTCCAGCTTGTCAGACCAGGCTGGCCCGCGGTCGAGGGTGCACCATCGGCACCGGCACGGAGGCGGGGTGCGGTCTAGTACGGAGTATCGCGGGCGCCGGGCCGGTGGTCAGAACCGAGGGCGCGAAGGGGACATGGTTGGATCCCCTCCATCGATCGGGTGCACCGGGTTGGCGCGGCCACCGGCCCGGCCGCCGATCGTCGTGACGGCGCTCCGAGCTAACCCTTCTCGGCGGCGGACCCGGCGGCGATCTTGCGCAGGTCCAGGGCCTCGGACAGCGTCGCCTCCTCGACGCCATGCTCGCGCGCGACCTCCCGCAGCGGCCGGCCCGACGCCGTGGCCTCCTTGACGATCGCGGCCGCCTTGTCGTAGCCGATGTACGGGTTCAGGGCGGTCGCGGTGGCGAGCGTCCCCTCGGCGTGGCGCTCGAGGCCCGCGAGGTTCGGCTCGAGACCGTCGATCGCCTTGTCCGCGAGCAGTGCCGTGGAGGTCGACAGCAGATGGATGGACTGCATGAGGTTGCGGGCCATCAGCGGGATCATCACGTTCAGTTCGAAGTTGCCCTGCATCCCCCCCGCCGTGATCGCCACGTCGTTGCCGATCACCTGGGCCGACACCTGGGCGACGACCTCCGGGATCACCGGGTTGACCTTGCCCGGCATGATCGATGAGCCCTTCTGGAGCTCGGGAAGGAAGATCTCTCCCAGCCCGACGCGCGGGCCGGAGCCCATCCACCGCAGATCGTTGGCGATCTTTGTCAACGAGACCGCGACGACCTTCAGGGCCGCCGATGCCTCGACCAGCCCGTCGCGGTTGCCCTGGGCCTCGAAGGGGTCGGCGGGCGGCGAGATCGTGAGGCCGGTGTCGGCGCTCATCCGCTCGCGGACCTTGGCGGCGAACTCCGGGTGGGTGTTCAGGCCGGTGCCGGTCGCCGTCCCGCCGAGCGGGATCTGGGCCAGCCGCGGAAGCGCGTCCGAGACGCGAGCATGCCCCTGACGCACCTGGGCGGCGAAACCGGCGAACTCCTGCCCCAGAGTCACGGGGACAGCGTCCATGAGGTGGGTCCGCCCCGCCTTCACGATGTCCGCGTACTCATCGGCCTTGGCCTCGAGGGCGGTCGCGAGCGTGTCCAGCGACGGCAGGAGCTCGTTGGTCATCGCCTCCAGCGCCGCCAGGTGCACGGCGGACGGGAAGACGTCGTTCGAGCTCTGCCCCATGTTCACGTGGTCATTGGGGTGGACGGGGTCGCCGGCGATGCTCGAGATGACCTCGTTGCTGTTCATGTTCGAGGAGGTGCCCGAGCCGGTCTGGAAGACGTCCACCGGGAACTGCTCGTCGTGCTCCCCCGCGGCGATCTGGTCGGCGGCCCTGCCGATGCGCTCAGCGAGGTCCGCATCGAGGAGGCCCAGCTCACCGTTGACGCGGGCCGCGGCCCCCTTGATGCGACCGAGCCAGCGGACGACGCCCACCGGGATCGGCTCCCCTGACACCGGGAAGTTCTCTACCGCCTTGGTGGTCTCTCCACCCCAGAGCTCGGCCATGCTGCCCCTTCTTCGTCCGGGGGCGCGGCGCGCCCCGATTCCTGCAGCGGAGGTTATCGCCCCGGACGCCGCGAGCGGACGGGCCGTGCGACAAGGGACGTTCGGCCGGCGGTCAGGGGCCGAACGGCGCCGACGCCCGGCGCGGCCGCACATCGTGGACGACCGCCCCATCCCGGAGAGCGACCACCCGGTCCATGCGCGAGGCGATGCTCTCGTCGTGCGTGACGAGGATCACGGTGTGCCCGTCCTCGCCGTTGAGCCGACTCAGGAGCTCCATCACGTCCTCTCCGGTCGCGCTGTCGAGATTTCCCGTCGGCTCGTCGGCGAGGAGCACACGGGGTCCGCCCACCAGGGCGCGAGCGATCGCCACCCGCTGCTGTTCGCCCCCGGAGAGCTCGGAAGGCAGGTGATAGGAACGATGACCGAGCCCGACGCTCTCCAGCGCGGCGGCGGCCCGCTCGCGGCGCTCCGCGGCGGGGGCCCCCGCCGGAACCAGCGCGACCTCGACGTTGTCGATCGCGCCCAGGGTCGGGATCAGGTTGAACTGCTGGAAGACGAAGCCGATCTCGTCGCGACGGACGGCCGTCAGGGCCGCGTCTCCCATCGCCGCGAGGTCCGTCCCATCGAAGAGAACGCGCCCCGATGTCGGGTGGTCGAGCGCGCCGAGCATCTGGAGCATCGTGCTCTTGCCCGAGCCACTCGGTCCGACGATCCCGACGAGGTCGCCCGCCGCAATCCGCAGGTCGACCCCACCGAGAGCATCAACGCCCTTCGCGGCGTCGCCGTAGCGCTTGGTCACTGCTTGGAGTTCGTAGATGGTTGGTCCCCCTACTCGACGGTCCGCAGAGCTTCCGATGGTCGTAGGCGCGCGGCTCGGAGGCCGGCGATGGCCCCCGCGATGACCCCTCCGGCGATGGCCAACCCGACCCCGAGCAGGAGGAGGTCGATGTCGAGCGGTGCGCGGATCGCAACGGCCTGGGCGGATGCGTCACCCGCCTCCCCGAGACCCAGTCGCCCGGCCGGCCCCCCGGTCACCGCGACGGCGCCGCTCGCCACGGACGCCTCCAGGTCCGGGAAGAGCGTCTCGGCGACGCGAGCGGCGACGACCCCGATGAGCACACCGGCGGCGGCACCGACCGCCCCGATGACGATGGACTCCCCGGCGATCTGCCCGACGACGCGCGACCGGCTCCAGCCGATGGCGCGCAACGTACCCAGCTCGCGGGTCCGCTTCGCGACGGAGTTGAGGGTGAGGAGCGTCGCCAGTCCGACCGCGGAGACCAGGGCGATCACCGCCAGCGCCGCCCCGAGCGTGCCGGCCAGATCCCTCGTGTCCGCGAGCGAACCCTCGACTCGCTCCGCGAGATCGCTCGCCGTCGTGACGCGCGTGCCCGCCAGCTCGTCCTCGATGGATGACGCCAGCGCCGCGACGACGCCGTTGTCGGCCGCCCGGACCCGGAGACCGTTGATCCGCCCGACCCGATCCGACGCCTCCTGGAGAGCGCCCAGCTCGACGTAGACGTCAACGGAGCCGCCGCCGATCGGGGAGGAGGCGATCCCGGCCACCCGGTACTCGCCCCCGCCGATGCTGATCGCGTCACCCACTGCGAGCGCCTCACTTCCGGCGTACGCCTCGCTCACGACGGCCTCAGCGGCGCCCTCGCCCGAGAAGTACGCACCCTCGACGATCCGATCAGGGGTGACCGCGGCCAGGTCGGGCCGCGTCAGATCGACGCCGGTCACCCGGAGCGCGCTGAACGCGAAACCTCCGGGCCCGCCACCGGCCCCGCGGGCACCGCCGAAGGTTCCCGCCTCGGGGACCTCTCCCTCCACGTGCGTGAGGTTGAGGGTCAGCTCTCCCGCGACCGCGGCGACACCGTCGAGGCCGGCGACCACGTCGCCGTCGTCCGCGGGGAAGCTCAGCTCGAACGTCTGGAAACGATCGACGCTGAACGGTTCTCCGGGCTCACCCAGGTCGGCGAAGTTGATCCGGCCGCCGCCGTTCTCCGCCTGGAGCAGTTCCTGCTCCTCATCGGTGAGGTTGCCCTCCCGGCCCAGCTGGATCGGTTCGTCGCCGTCGATGCGTAGGGGGCGGGACACGGACATGTCGGTCCCGACTCCCGTCAGGGGCTCGAGAACCGCATCCTGGGCGTCGTCGAGGCCCCGCCCCAGCGCACCGACGACGATGACGAGAGCGACTCCGAGGCCCAGCCCGAGCGCGGTGAGTACCGCGCGCCCGCGGCGCCGACGGAACTCGGCAATGACATAGCGACGAGTGAACATGCGACCACAGTAGGCAGCCACAGATAAAGACCGCGAAAAACGACGCCGGGCTCAAACGGAGGCGCTCCCGGTCACCGTGAGGGCACCGCGCACCGTGGCCAGATCCCGTGCCCCCTCATTGGACGACGAAGGGCAGACGGGCCGTCAGGGTCGCGCCGCGCTCCGTCCAGCGACCTCCAGACGATAGCTGCCGGGGCGCCCCCCACCTGGCTCGAGGGTGATGATGCCCGTTCCGGCAGGAGCGCGAAACGCTCCGTCACCGGGCCGTCACGGCGGGCTCACGGCGTCGGCGCTCCGAGGGCCCGCAGCGCCCCCATCGCCGCCCGCACTCCGAGCCCGAGGTGATCGACGCGGATGCGCTCGTTGGCTCCGTGGATCCCGTCATCGGGCAGGCCGAAGCCGGTCAGAAGGGTGGGGATGCCCACGTACTCCAGGCAGGCGATGATCGGGATCGAGCCGCCGACCCGGACCGGGGTGAAGGTGAGGCCGAGTGCCTCCTCCATGCCGGCAACGGCCCGGGCGACCGCGGGACGCGAGCCGTCGAGGAGCGACGCCTCCCCCTCGTTGAGTCCCTCGATCTCGAGATCCGCGCCGGCCGGGACGGCCCCGCGCAGGGCTCCATCCAGCGTCTCGCCGAGCGCTGCGGCGTCCTGCCCCGGCGCGACGCGCAGGGAGAGGGTCGCGCGCGCGCTCACCGGCAGGTTGGTCTTGACGAGGTCGATCTCGCCCGCCTCGAGTGCATGGACATCCAGAGACGGCGCGGCGGTCGTACGGCGATGGAACTCGGCCGCCGCGGTCGGGTCTGCGGGCCGTAGGCCAACGTCCGCCAGCAGTTCCTCCCCGGGAGGCAGCGCGTCCCACCCGGCGACCTCGGCCCTGCTGGGTTCGGCGACGCCGGCCTCGAGGGGGGCGATCAGGCGCCCGTTGCGGGGCGCCACCGCCCCCAGCAGGCCGACGAGGGCGTGAACCGCATTCAAGCCGGCTCCGCCGTAGAGACCGCTGTGCCCGTCGGTCGTCCCGGTCGTCAGGGTGACGCGCCGGTAGACCAGTCCCCGCAAGCCCACGCAGTAGGACGGAGCGCCGACCGCGATCATCGGCGCATCGAAGACGACTCCGAGATCGCACGCGGGGGCCTCACGCCGCAACCACTTCTCGGCCGAGTCTCCCCCGCTCTCCTCCTCGCCCTCGATGAGGAAGTCAACGCCGACACCGAGCTCACCCGCGCCGGCGAGCCGCTGCACCGCGACCAGCAGCATCCAGACGTTGCCCTTGTCGTCGCTCGCCCCGCGCGCGTAGAGGTGCTCACCCCGCTCGGTGGGCGTGAACGGCGGCGACTCCCAGCCGTCGAAATCGCCGACGGGCTGGACGTCGTAGTGGCCGTAGAGCAGCACCCGCGGTCCTCCGTCAGGCCCGCAGCGGCCGATGACCAGCGGGTGTCCGCCCTCATCGATGATCTCGGCGGAACCGCCGGCGCGTTCGATCTCCGCGACGACCATCTCGGCGGCCTGCCGCATCTCGGCACCCCGGTCCGTCGAGGCGCTGATGCTCGGGACCGAGAGGAACGCGTCCAGGCGGGCGCGCTCGTCGGCGTTCACGCGGCGGCGACCGCGGCGCCGGCGAGGACTTCGGCGAGAAACGCCCCGGTATACGACCCTGGGATCCGCGCCACCTCCTCGGGCGTGCCCGAGGCCACCAGCTCGCCGCCCTCAGCGCCCCCTTCCGGCCCCAGGTCGACGAGGTGGTCGGCCGCCTTGATGACGTCGAGGTTGTGCTCGATGACGACGACGGTGTTGCCGGCGTCGACCAGCCGCTGGAGCACTTCGAGCAGCTTCTCGACGTCGGCGAAGTGGAGCCCCGTCGTCGGTTCATCCAGGACATAGAGCGTGCTGCCGGTCGCGACCTTGCTCAGCTCGGTCGCCAGCTTGACCCGCTGGGCCTCACCGCCCGAGAGCGTGGTCGCGGGCTGGCCCAGGCGGATGTAGTCGAGCCCCACGTCGTGCAAGGTCCGCAGGCGCCGCGCGATGTTGGGCACGGGCGAGAAGACCTTGAGCGCCTCCTCCACGCTGAGCCCCAGCACCTCGGAGATCGTCCGGCCGCCGTAGCGGACGGTCAGCGTCTCGCTGTTGTAGCGCGCGCCGCCGCAGACTTCGCAGGGGACGTAAACGTCCGGAAGGAAGTGCATCTCGATCGTGATGGTGCCGTCGCCCTTACAGGCCTCACAGCGCCCGCCCTTCACGTTGAAGCTGAAACGCCCCGGGGCGTAGCCGCGTGCCCGGGCCTCCTTGGTACGCGAGAAAAGGGTCCGGATCTGGTCGAACACCCCGGTGTAGGTCGCCGGGTTCGAGCGGGGCGTCCGGCCGATGGGAGACTGGTCGATGGCGATCACCTTGTCGATCTGCTCCATGCCCTCGATCGCCCGGTGGCGGCCGGGGCGCTGGGGCTTGCGATGCAGGTGCGCCGCGAGACCCTTCAGCAGGATCTCGTTGACCAAGGTGCTCTTGCCGGAGCCGGACACCCCGGTGACACAGGTCAGAGCGCCGACCGGGAAGGTCGCATCGATGCCCTTGAGGTTGTGCTCCTCCGCCCCGATCACCGTGATGACCCCGTCGCCCTCGCGTCGCTCGGCGGGGACCGGGATCTCGCGCCGCCCGGAGAGGTAGGCGCCGGTGACGGACTCGGGATCATCCGCGATCTCCGCGGCCGTGCCCTCGGCCACGATGTGACCGCCGTGCTCACCGGCTCCCGGCCCGAGGTCGATGACCCGGTCGGCGCTGCGCATGGTCTCCTCGTCGTGCTCGACCACGAGGACGGTGTTGCCCATGTCGCGGAGACGCTCGAGCGTGGCGATGAGTCGGCGGTTGTCGCGCTGATGAAGACCGATCGACGGCTCGTCGAGGATGTAGACGACACCGACCAGGCCGGAGCCGATCTGCGTCGCCAGCCGGATGCGCTGCGCCTCGCCCCCCGACAGAGTGCCGGCGGCACGTTCGAGGTTGAGATACCCGACCCCGACATCCACCAGGAACGTGAGTCGCTGGCGGACCTCCTGGATGACGCGGGCGCCGATCATGGCGTGGGTCTCGCTCAGCTCGAGCTCCTCGAAGAAGGCGTCAGCGTCGGCGACCGACAGCCGGGCGACATCGTGGATCGAGCGGTCACTGATGGTGACGGCGAGGCTCTCGGGACGCAGGCGTGCGCCGTCACATGCCGAGCAGGGCCGCAGTGACATGAACTCCTCGATGGTCTCGCGTACGCGCGGCGAGGCGGAGTTGCGGTGCTGGCGCCGCAGCTGGGGGATGACCCCCTCGAACCAGCCCCAGTTCCCGCTCCCGCGGCGACGGGACTTGAGCCGGCGCTGCCCGAGATGCATCCGCTGCCGCCGGCCGCCGGGACCGTTGAGCAGCAGACCCCGATGCTTCTTGGACAGCTTCTTCCAGGGCCGGTCGAGCGGGATCTCGTACTCGTCGGAGATGGCCTGCTGGAGCAGCTCGTAGTAGTCCGTAGTCCGATCGGCCCACGGAAGGATCGCGCCGTCCTCGAGGGCCCGCTCGGGATCGACGAGGAGGTCCGGGTCGACCTCGAGCGTGTAGCCGAGACCGGTGCAGGAGGGGCAGGCGCCGTGCGGCGAGTTGAATGAGAAGACCCGCGGCTCGAGCTCGGCCAGCTCCGACGCGCCGTGCTCGGGACACGCGAAGTTCTCGGAGAAGAGCCACTCCCGCTCCTCGCCCCCGACCTCCTCGACCCGGACCAGACCGCCGGCGAGGCGGGTGGCCGTCTCGAGCGCCTCGGTCAGGCGCCGGCGCAGATCGTCTCTCATCACGAGCCGATCGACGACGATCTCGACGGTGTGGGCATACGCCTTGTCGAGCGCCGGAGCCTCGTCGATGAGATGCGTCTCGCCGTCGATCGCGACCCGGCTGAAGCCCTCGTCGGTCGCCGAGGCCAGCACGTCCTTGTGCTCGCCCTTGCGGTCGCGCACGACGGGCGCGAGGACCTGGAAACGCGTGCCTTCGTCCAGCATCAGCACCTGATCGGCGATCTGTTCGACGCTCTGCCCGGAGATCTCGCGACCGCAGACATGGCAGTGAGGCGTCCCGATGCGGGCGAAGAGCAGGCGGAGATGGTCGTAGATCTCGGTGACCGTGGCGACGGTCGAACGGGGATTGCGACTCGTCGTCTTCTGGTCGATGGAAATCGCCGGTGAGAGCCCCTCGATGAGATCGACGTCGGGCTTGTCCATCTGCCCGAGGAACTGGCGCGCGTACGCCGACAAGCTCTCCACGTAGCGACGCTGGCCCTCGGCGTAGAGCGTGTCGAAGGCGAGGCTCGATTTCCCGCTACCGGAGAGGCCGGTGATGACGACAAGGGCCTCGCGGGGGATCTCGGTCGAGATGTCGCGCAGGTTGTGCTCACGGGCCCCGACGATCTTGATCGTCCCGTGAGGGGCGTTCAGCTTGCTCACCTCTCCAGGGTACTGAGGCGCCCGGCGACGGGGACCCGGGCAGGTTGGCGGCCCCCACCGGCGAACATGCGACCGTGCGCTTTCTACGCCAACGGAACCCGTCGCGATCGAAGCTGCAGCCGATGCAGGCCCAACCGGGCATCGATCCCGGGAAGACGATCGTCTATCAGTTCGCCGCGTGGTGGCTGGGAGTGATCTGTCTGTGGTTCCTGGTCGCGCTGCTCATCATCGCCCCCTTGACCCAGAGCCTTGGCGCAGTGTCGTCCTGGGCGGAGATCAACTGGAACCTCAAGTGGTTGACGCTCGTCCTTGGCCTGGCGGGGGCAGTGCCCTTCTACGTGATGAGGACGAGAGGTCGCGTTTCCACACGCCGCTATGTCGTCTACTCCGTCAACATCGAGAGCGGCACACAGAGATCTGAGGGCACCGACAAGGAGTTCTCATCGAGGAGGGCCGAGATCCGGCCCTACCGCATCCTCCCACCGGTGTTCTTGGCTTGGTGGTTCAGGGTTCCCTACGACATCGGAGACGGAATCCTTGAATTCCCGATGACGATGACGGGCCGCCACGCGCCGGGCATCGAACCGGTCCCACCGACCGAGCTGCCTCCGGAGATGCCACCCGAGACGCCCTACGACGACGTCTCTGCGCCGCGCCCCGACGACCCGCCGGACTCCCCGTACAACGACAAGAACCAGGGCTTCAGCGAGAACCGCTTCTGATCCGGGACGCCGGATGCGGGCCCGGCGACGCTTACCTGATGCCGACGGTGACCTGGCTGGCGTTGTCGAGCTGGAGTCCGTTGCCCGAGGAATAAACGCATCCGACGCCGCGCACGCAGAAGGCGGCGGCGATGGTGCCGCTGGAGATCAGCAGAACGAGGATGACGATGGTCCCGACAATGACAGCAAATGTTTTCATGCTCGGGACATTAGACGGATCGCGGTCTAGTCCTTCCCCGGGTCCTGAACCGGCCAGCGATTGAGGGTCTCGCGCATCCGTTCCCGGCGCTCACGGCCCGCGTCCCACGGCAGATCCGCCGGAGGGAAGGCGTCGGGCATGCCGTCTCCCCACATGCCACCCGACCCCGGGAGCCCGTAGAGCGCTGCGAAGACATCGTCCTCCTCGAGCCCCGGCGCGGCCAGCGTGCGGAACTCCATGTCGTCGGGAGGCTCCGTCACGACGACGAACCGCCCCGGAGATTGCCGCGCTGCGCCTTCGTCGGGACCGGCGACGTCCGCCAGGCGGCTCCCTTCTCGGGGACCGGTGCCGTGCGCCCTCCGTCCTCCCCGGGCTCGTCGCCGCGGCCGGACAACTCACTCCGGATCGCCTTGATCTCGTCGCGCAGAGCGGCGGCTTCCTCGAAGCGCAGATCGTCCGACGCCGCGATCATCGCGCTCTCGCGGGACACGAGCAACTCATGCAGCTCGGATGTCGTCGCCGATTCCCAGTCGCTGCGTGAGCGACGGCTCCGCTTGCCACGGGCGCCCGGCTCCTTGAGGCCGAGCAGCGCGACGATGTCGCTCACGCCCTTGCTGATCGTCGCCGGCGTGATTCCGTGCTCCTCGTTGTACGCGAGCTGGATCGCGCGCCGACGGTTGGTCTCGGCGATGGCCGTCTCCATGGCGGCGGTGTGGTTGTCCGCGTACATGATCACGCTGCCGTCGACGTTGCGGGCGGCCCGGCCGATCGTCTGAATGAGCGAGGTCTCGCCGCGGAGAAAGCCCTCCTTGTCGGCATCGAGGATGGCGACGAGGGAGACCTCCGGGAGATCAAGCCCCTCGCGCAGAAGGTTGACGCCCACGAGGACGTCGAACTCGCCCAGGCGCAGCTCTCGCACGATCGATATCCGCTCGAGAGTGTCGATCTCCGAGTGAAGGTAGCGGGCCTTCACCCCGGACTCGAGCAGGTACTCCGTCAGATCCTCGGCCATGCGCTTGGTGAGCGTGGTGACCAGCGTGCGCTGGTCCGCCTCGGCGCGCCCGCGGATCTCGTCCAGCAGGTCGTCGATCTGATTCGTGGTCCCCCGCACCTCGACCTCCGGATCCACGAGGCCGGTCGGCCGGATGATCTGCTCGACGATGTTTCCGGAGGCACGCTTCTCGAACTCGCCGGGGGTGGCGGACACGAAGACGATCTGCCCCGAGCGTTCCAGGAACTCGGGAAGCTGCAGCGGCCGGTTGTCGAGGGCAGACGGCAGGCGGAAACCGTGTTCGATCAGCGCCAGCTTGCGCGACCGGTCGCCCTCGTACATGCCACGCAGCTGGCCCATCGTGTTGTGGGACTCGTCGATCAGGCAGAGGAAGTCATCGGGAAAGAAGTCGAGCAGCGTATGGGGTGGCTCGCCCTCCTCGCGGCCGTCGAAGATCCGCGAGTAGTTCTCGATCCCCGAGCAGAATCCCAGCTCGCGGATCATCTCCATGTCGTACTCGGTCCGCTGGCGGAGCCGGTGCGACTCGACCAGCTTCTCCTGGCGGTCGAACATCGCGCACTGCCCCTCCAGCTCGGCCCGAATCTCCGCCAGGGCGCGGTCGATCGTGTCCGGTGGCGTCACGTAGTGCGTCGCCGGGTAGACGATCAGATGCGGCAGGTCCCCCCGTACCTCACCCGTGAGCGGATCGAACTCGGTGATGCTCTCGACCTCGTCGCCGAAGAGGGAGATGCGGAAGGCGGTGTCGGCGTAGGCCGGCTGGACCTCGATCGTGTCCCCGCGCGCCCGGAACCGGCCGCGCGCCAGGACCGTGTCGTTCCGCTCGTACTGGACCTCCACAAGGCGGCGGAAGACCTGCTCCCGGGGCGAATCATCGCCGCGCGTGAACACGACGACCCGGTCGCGGTAGAGCTCGGGGTTTCCCACGCCGTAGATGCAGCTCACCGAGGCGATGATCACGACATCGCGCCGGGCCAGCAGCGCGGCCGTGGCGGAATGGCGGAGGCGGTCGATCTCGTCGTTGATCTGCGCGTCCTTCTCGATGTAGGTGTCGCTGGACGCGATATAGGCCTCGGGCTGGTAGTAGTCGTAATAGCTGACGAAGTACTCGACAGCGGCCCCCGGCAGGAACTCACGGAACTCGTTGCAGAGCTGCGCGGCCAGGGTTTTGTTGTGCGCGATGACCAGGGCCGGGCGCTCCGCCTCGGAGATCAGATTCGCCATCGTGAACGTCTTGCCGGTACCGGTGGCGCCGAGCAGCGTCTGGAACTCGTCGCCCCGGGCCAGACCTTCACCGAGCTCGGCGATCGCACGCGGCTGGTCGCCGGTCGGTTCGTACGCGGTTGAGAGCTCGAATGCCATGGGAGCCTCAGGCTAGCCCGCCGCCCGGCGTCGCGTCCGCGAGGCCGGTCCGCCCGGCGCACGGCTTCCGGCGTGTCGCGCGCGTCGTGGAGGCGCCCGTCATGAAAGAATCCGTTTCAGCGACGACCAAGGACTATCTGGTGCCCGGAAAACTGCTGCACACGATGTTGAGGATCCTCGACGAGGAGCGATCGCTCGACTTCTACACAAAGCTCGGATTTCGCGAGGATCGCCGCGCCCGGGTGGGCGGAGACACCGCAACCGTGATCTTCCTCGCCCTGCCCGGCGATGAGCCACGGCTCGAGCTCACGCTCAACGACGGGCGCACCGAGCCCTACGCCCCGGGCGAGGGGTACGGGCACATCGCGCTGAGCCTCAGCGACATGGAAACGGAGCTCGCCGAACTCGCCGCCAAGGGCATCGAGCCCTCGCGGGGGCCGTACCCGGTCCGACCGGGTGGGCCGATGATCGCATTCCTGCGCGACCCCGATGGATACGAGATCGAGCTGATCCATCGCCCGTAGCGAACGGCGCGAGCGCTCAGCCCGGCCGCCCCCAGCGGGAGAGCATCTCCTCGGCCCACATGCCGATATCGTCGAGTGATCCGTCGTTGACGTAGACGTCGTCCGCCCGCTCCGTCTTCTCCTGCTCCGTCAGCTGACGGGCGGCACGTGCGTCGAAGTCCTGTCCACGCGCGGCGACACGCGCTCGTCGCACGTCCTCGCTCGCCGTCACCACCAGGACCGCGTCGAAGGCGTCCGCGACACCAGCCTCGAACAGAAGCGGCACCTCGCACACGAGAGCCGGCGGGGGTGGTTCCGCCGCCGCCATCTCGGCGATCCAGGCTTCCCGCTCCGGCCCGATCAGCGGGTGAATGAGCTCCTCGAGAAACGTCATCCCCTCGGGATCCGCGAATGCCGCCGTGGCGAGGGCCGCACGATCGACACCATCCTCGCCGGCGACCTCGTCGCCGAAGCGGGCGACCACGATCTCCCGGACCGCCCGCCGCCGGTACAGTCGGTGGACGAGCTCGTCACTGGACAGGGTCGCGGCCCCGAGCGCCGCGAAGGCGCTCAGAGCAGCGGATTTTCCCGCTCCGATGCCGCCGGTCAGACCCAGCAGCGGCGGGCGTGCCACGCGTCTAGGCAGCCGGCCCCGGATCGGCCTCGGCCGCGGGCTCCGGCTCGGCCGCGGGCTCCGGCTCGGCCGCGGGCTCCGTATCGGCCTCCGGCTCCGGAGCGGGCTCCGGCACAGCGGCGGGCTCCGTGTCGGCCTCCGACTCCGGAGCGGGCTCCGGCGCAGGCTCGGCCGGCTCCGTGTCGGCCTCCGACTCCGGAGCGGGCTCCGGCGCAGGCTCGGCCGGCTCCGCCGCCGGCCCGTCGTCCCCGATCTCGGCGGGCGCGACGTCTTCGGTGGCTCCCTCCGGGTCCAAGGGCATGGGCGATGCGGTCGGCGGCGCCGGAGCAGTCGTCATACCGGTGCTTCCCCCACCCACGCCGTCGGGCAGGTTGTGGGCGATCGGGTCGCCCTCCTGGACCCGCTTGAGGCTCAGGGACAGGCGCCGACGCTCGGCGTCAATCTCGATCACGCGAACCGCCACGACGTCCCCCTGATTGACGATCTCCCGCGGGTTCTCGACGTGGTGCTCGGCCAGCTCCGAGATGTGCACGAGCCCCTCGACGCCGGCGTGGATCTCGACGAACGCACCGAAGGTCACGACTTTGGTGACGCGACCCTCGACGACGTCGTTGATCTGGAAACTCTCCATGACGCTCTGCCACGGGTCGGCCTGGGTCTGCTTGAGGCCCAGAGAGATCCTCTGACGGCTGCGGTCGATGTCCAGAACCTTGACGCGCACCTCGTCGTTGATCGCGAGGATCTCGGACGGGTGGTTGACGTGGCTCCAGGAGAGCTCGGAGATGTGGATGAGTCCGTCGATTCCCTCGAGGTCGACGAAGGCCCCGAAGTCGACGATGTTCGAGATGACACCGGTGACGACGTCGCCGGGCTGGAGTTCATCCAGGATCTTCTGTCGGACTTCGCGCCGCTCGTCCTCGAGGACGGCGCGCCGCGAGAGAACCACGTTGTTACGGTTGCGGTTCAGCTCGATGACCCGACACTCGAGGGTCTGGCCGACGAAGTCGTCCAGGTCCTGGACGCGGCGGATGTCGACGAGCGACGCCGGCAGGAAGCCGCGAACGCCCAGGTCGATGATCAGACCGCCCTTCACCACCTCGATGACGTTGCCCTCGACATTGCGGCTCTCGTTGGCGGCCTCCTCGATGCGCTTCCAAGCCTTCTCGAAGCGGGCCCGCTTCTTGGAGAGGATCAGACGACCCTCGTCGTCCTCTTTCTTCATGACGAGCGCGTCGACCTCGTCGCCGAGGTTGACCTCGTCGAAGACGTTGACGCTCTTGCGGATCGACAGCTCGGACAGCGGGATCACGCCCTCGCTCTTGTATCCGATGTCGACCAGGACCTCGTCCTTGTCGATCCGGACGACGCGACCCGTGACGACGTCGCCCTCGCCGAACTCCGGCAGGGTCATGTCGTAGTTGGGGATCATCTCCCCGTCGACCTCGACGTACTCGGGCCCGTCGAGCGGACGCACCGGCGGCGCGTCCATCAGCTGGGCCCCGCCTTCGGGTGGAGGTGTCGACGCTGCCGGAGCGGCGTCCTCGCTCGCTTCGGGGGCGGCCGCGGGCTCAGCGGCCCCGGGCTCGGCGGCCGGACCGGGGTTCGGGGAGGCGTCAGCCTCGGGGTTGTCGGCGGGTGCCGCCGTAGCGTCAGGGTCGGTAGTCATGGTGGTTGTCCTTGTGGGTGTGCATTGCCCGCGGGCAGGGATCGACGCGGGGGGGAACCACCAGTCTATGCCCCTTTCCCCCGGTTGGTATGGGTCGGACGTACGCCCCTCCCCGGCAGGGGCCCGAAGTGGCGGGTTTCCGGGTCACACCTTCGTGCGGGTCAGACAGAGCGGCCCCTGGTCGCCATGCTCTCGAGGAGATCCAGGGACGACGCGATGCCGACCGGATCGCCGTCGAAGCCGGAGACGAGAACATGACTCGCCCCGTGCTCGGCAAGGAGCGCCGCGCACCGGTCGACGGACTCGTCCCCGGTCACCACGAGCGGCGCTGCCCGAGCGATCGGATCTGCGGGTGCGTCGAGATTGCCGCGGTGGTCAAGAAGATCCAGATCCGAGATCACCCTCCATGCTCCACGGTGATCCGAGGCCGGACCCACCGGACGCGCCACGACCACCGAGTGGACACGGGACTTGGCCATGATCGCCGCGATCTCACGCAGCGTCACCGAGGACGGAACAGTGATCAATTCCATCGACATGACGTCCCGGACGGGAATTGAATGCCACATGGCCGACCCTCCGTCGTTTCAGGCCTTACGCGCGAACCGGTCGATGAGGATCTTGCCGGCCGCGATCACGAGGGCGGCGATGGCGAACGTGATCGTCCTGAACATCCGTCCTCCTGCCGAGGTTGTGCTCGTCGACGCAAGGCTCCCCGACGCCCTCTCCCCCGGCATCGGGCCAGATGGCCGCTCGGCTGCGGAAATCCCGCAGTCGGCGGGCGATCGCCACCGACGCCCGGAGCGCACCCCGCTCCTAGGATCCCCGCATGGACCCTCCGACGGGCGTGGCGCTCGTCGCCCTCGGGGCGAGCGCGACCGCTCTGGCAACGGGCCTGGGTGCCCTTCCATTCGTCGGCCGGCACCCGCTCGGCGACGAGTTGCGAGCCGCCGCGAACGGGGTCGCGGCCGGCGTCATGGTCGCCGCGAGCCTGGGGCTACTCATCGAGGGCTCGACCTGGAGCCTGGCCGACACCGGTATCGGCGTGGTCGCCGGAGTGATCTTCGTCGCTCTCGTCACGCGACTCGTGGCGGACCACCCCGTCCGGCACTTCGCCGGCGTGTCCGGTGCCGGAGCGGGCCGGGCGGTCGTCATCGTCCTGGTCATGACCGCCCACTCCGCCGCCGAAGGAATCGGGGTCGGCGTCGCATACGGCGGCGGTGAGGCGCTCGGGCTGACGACGACGATCGCGATCGCCCTCCACAACATCCCCGAAGGTCTCGCCATCGCCCTGGTGATGATTCCCCGGGGCGCCAGCGTGGCGTCGGCCGCCGCCTGGGCGGTGATCTCCAGTCTTCCGCAACCGCTGCTCGCCGTTCCGGCGTTCCTGCTCGTCGACTGGTCCGTCGCTGTGCTGCCCATCGGCCTGGGATTCGCGGCCGGCGCGATGGTGTGGATGGCTCTCGTCGAGCTGATCCCCGACGCCGTCCGCGAATCCGGAGCGTCTCGCGTCTGGCCGGCGGCCCTCGGCGCGTTTGTCATTCTCGGCCTCCTGCAGCTCGCGGTCGCCGCGTGATTCGGAGCGTCAGTATTCGTCCGCATCGGCTCCCGGGCCGCCACGGATCACGCCGCATCGTGATTGGGCGAGGATCGGCCGGTGGACCGACACCATGACCCGCCACCGACGCCTCCCCCTCATGGTGACCCGGCGGCGTCGGTCGGTGATCTCGCTGACGCTCTCGTCCGGGATCTCCTGCCCGGCGACGAGGTCGTCGTTCCGATTGCCGCCGGCGAGCCCGCGGAACTCATCTCGGCCCTCGAGGACCGGTCAGCTCAGCTGCACGCCGTCACCGTCCACCAGATGCACGCCATGCATGACCACCCCTACCTCCACGGGGCCTGCGCAGATCACCTCCGGCACGCGTCCTGGTTTCTGAGCGATATCACCCGTCCGGCCTACGCCGCGGGCGGATGCGATCTCGTGCCCGCGGACTTCAGCGAGATGCCCCGGCGGCTACTGGAGCGGAAACCGGCGCTCGTCCTGGCGGCGGCGACCCTGCCCGACGATGACGGGTGGTTCAGCCTGGGCGTGAGCGCCGACTACGTGGCGCCTCTCATCGGCCGCGTGCCTTTCGTCTTGGAGGCAAGCCACCGCATGCCCTGGACTCACGGGAGCAATCGGATCCATCGATCCGACGTGCGGGGATGGTTCATGTCGGATGCGCCGCTTCCCACGAAGAGCCGCGACGCGCCGCTCCCCGCCGACCGGCTCATCGGAGACCACATCGCCGACCGGATTCCGGACGGAACGACGATCCAGATCGGATCCGGTTCCTCTCCCCGCGCAGTGGCGCGCGCGCTCCGGGGCCACCGAGATCTCGGCATCCACACCGAGCTCTTCTCCGACGAACTCATGGAACTGGTCATCTGTGGCGCGGCCAACGGCGCGCGCAAGACGACAGACCGCGGCTGCGCCATCACCACCTTCGCGCTCGGCAGCGAGCGCCTCTATTCGTGGCTTGATCGAAACCCGGCGGTCCGGTTCCGCGGCGTCGACGAGGTCAATGACCCGCGACGTATCGCCCGGGAGGCGCACTTCGTCGCCGTCAACGGTGCAATCCAGATCGACCTCTTCGGTCAGTGCGCCTCCGAGACGATCGGCCCGTCGTACTACACGGGGAGCGGCGGCCAGGCCGACTTCGCCCGCGGCGCGATGTTCGCCCACGACGGAACAGGATTCACCGCGCTCCACGCAACGACGAACGAGGGACGCATCTCACGGATCGTGCCCACGCTCGACACCGGAGCCGTCGTCACCACGACGAAGAACATCGTTGACCAGGTCGTCACGGAGTTCGGGGTGGCAGAGCTGCGCGGGCGCTCGGTGCAGGAACGGGCTCGGCGCCTCATCGCGATCGCCGACCCTGCTCACCGGGACGGTCTCCGGCGAGCCGCCTCCCGCTTGGGGATCGTCCCGGCGAGACGTCCGAGCGGCTAGGGGCCGGACGCCTGTCGACGACGCCCGAGGCGCCCCCTGGGCTGGCCCGCGCCATCACGCCACGGCTGCTGCTGGTACTCGTGGTCGGCAACGTCCTGGGCGCGGGGATCTACGCCGTCGTCGGCGAAGTGACGGGCGAAGCGGGCGGCCTGTCGTGGGCCGCCTTCCTCGTGGCTTTCGCGACGGCCGGCATCTCCGCCCTGACCCTCTGCGAACTTGTGACGAGGTATCCCGGCGCCGGGGGCATCGTGGTCTACGTCGACCGTGCCTTCGGGAGCCCCACGTTGAGTCTGACCGTGGGCGTCACCATCCTCGCCTCGGGGCTCACATCCGCGGCGACGGCGGCCCGGGCGTTCGGCGGTGAGTACCTCGAGGAGCTGGTGACCGTCGACGTTCGCCTCGCCGCGGTCGTCTTCGTGGGTGCGCTGACGGCGCTCAACTGGTGGGGCATCGTTGAGTCCTTGAGGGCGAACGTGGCGATGACCATTCTCGAGGTCGGCGGGCTCCTGCTCGTCATCGTCGCGGCGGTCAGCATCCTCGGCTCAGGCGACGGGGACCTCACACGACCCTTCTCGTCCGCGGGGGGCGGGGATGAGCTGATCCCCTTCGCGCTCATCGGCGGTGCCGCGGTCGCCTTCTTCTCGTTCCTGGGCTTCGAGGACGTCGCGAACATGTCCGAGGAAGTGCGCGATCCCCGGATCTCGTATCCGCGGGCGCTCTTCGGAGGCCTGGCAATCACCGCGTGCCTCTACGTCGCCGTGGTCTTCCTCTCGCTGGCAGCGATCGCGCCGGAGCGCCTCATCGACTCGAGCGCCCCGCTGCTCGTCGTCGTGGACGACAGTCCGCTGACATCGTCCGCACAGCTCTTCGCGGGCATCGCCCTCGTCGCCGTGGCCAACACCGCCCTCGCCAACCTCGTCATGAGCTCTCGGCTGGTCTACGGCATGAGCTGCCAGGACCTGATTCCGTCGGTGTTCGGACGGGTAGATCCCCGGCGTTCGACGCCGTGGGTCGCCGTGGTGTCGGTCGCCGTCCTCGCCGTCATTCTCGCCATGACAGGGGACCTGGGCGGGCTCGCGCGTACGACGGTGCTGCTGCTGCTCGGAGTCCTCGCACTGATGAACATCAGCGCTATCCGCCTGCGTGGGGACGCGGTCAGCCACCCCCATTTCACCGCCCCGGCCTGGGCGCCTTGGCTCGGGGCACTCACCTGCGGTGCGCTGATCGTCGACCAGCTCCGCGGGGGCGAGACGCGAGACCTGGTCCGGGCCGGGCTGATCGTGATCCTCGGGCTGGCGGTCTCCCTGATTGCCCGTCGGCGCGACCCATGATGGGCACCACCTCGCGGGCACGATCGCGCTGCCGGGGATCGGACTAGAGATCCAGGCGGTCCCCGCGAGGCCGACGGAAGAACAGCCACCAGACGGCGGCTGGTAGGACAATGATCTTGAAGCCGACGTCGAGCACGACTACCCACGCCACCAGAAGCCAACCCGGCAGATCCGTGCCAGCGAGAAGGAACGACCCCCAGGTACCCAGTACGGCGAGAGCCAGGGCGACGAGGAGGCCGATCCAGCGCCACGGACGGGTCGGCCGCCGCTCGGGTTCAACGCGGCGCGTTACTCGGCGAGCCGGCCGCCCCTCAGACGAGACGAAATGGGACACCGGGGTCGAGTGACGCGCGGCGATCTGGCCGGGAAGGCCCTCCTCGATCCACTCTGACCCGCCGGACCCGCCGGTGACGACGATGATCTCGTCAGCGGGAAAATCGCGAACGGCATCCGCGACTGCGAGCAGCGGATCATCGCCGCCGACACGTGACTGCCAGTGGGAGCCGAGAAAACGAAGCGATCTGATCGCCCGGTCCGCGCGTTCCTCGGCGTCGCTCCGGGCGCCGTCGGTGTCCGACGCCCAGAAGTGCTGCTGGTCCACGATCGCCGGCGCCACGACGAGGACGTCCAGGCCCGCAGGGGTCGCCCTTTCCATGACCTCGAGCATCAGCTCCGGCCCCGCGGCATCGACATCCGCGAGCAGGATGACGCGCCCCGGCTCACCCGATGGCTCGGGATCACTCACGCCCGGCGGACCGCCTCCGGCAGTACCCGGGAGCGCAGCCAGCGCGACCACGGACGGAGGCTTTCGGGGTCGCCCTCGGCGTCGACGACGAAGATGGGCAGGGCGGCTCTCCTGGCCTCCGCATACTCGGCCGCATCCGAGGCTGCCCGAGATGAATCGCGACGGACGACGACGAGGGCGTTGCACTCCTCGAACAGATCATCGGCCAGGCGCGCCACATCGTGGGGCTCCGCGACGGCGATGAGCAGCGACTCACCCAGCCCCCAGCGCGGCCGCCGCGTCCCCGCGCGGTCCTCGAGGAACACGACCCGCACCGGACCCAACGCCGTGATGGCGCGCCTCAGACCGGACATGCGGTCCGCGGAGGCGTCCTCGATGACGGGGGCTCCATCGATGATTCGTGGCCCCTCGCTCGTCCCCGTTACCGCCCCCGGGCGGACCATGCCGATTGCGCACTCCTGGAGCGAGGCGATCGTCCGAAGGAGAAGCGTGGTCTTCCCTGAGCCCTCCGGCCCGACGAACCGCACGACGACGGGACCGTGCGCGCGACGATCGAGATCGTGCGTGAGCGCCGCGACCGCCAGGCGCTGGACGTCCTCAGCGGTGATCATCCCGGTCGGTGAACCGTCGCTGGTCGCGATGACGGCGGCCTGGCCCCGGAGGATCGCCGAGACGGCCTCCGCTGCATCCTCGTGTTCGTCGAGGACCGCCACCTTTTCGGGCCCGAGAAGGGCGATCGTGCCGTCACCGTGACCGATCCACAGACCCACGAGCTGATCGCCGTCGAGGATCGGCATGTGGTGAATGCGTGCGTCCGCGAGGAGGTCGCGGACGTCCGCCCGCGGGGTGCCCGGACCGACGGTCAACGGCCGACGCGTCATGATGTCGTCAACCCTCATCCAGACCGGCTCTTCCGGTGATGGCTCTGCCTGACCACGAGAACCGGGACGGGCGCGTGCTGCAGGACGAACGACACGATACTTCCGGCGAGCGCCCGTGAGAGGAGCCCTTCGTGGGGCGCGAGCACGATGAGATCAGGGTGGTTCTCCTCGCTCCATCGCACGATCTCATCACCTGCGTGGGTGCCCTCGATGAGAACAGCGTCCGCTCCCGGGAGCTCTGACGCGAGGCCGGTCAGCCAGAGCTCTGCAGCATGGCGCGCCCCGGGAGACACCGGTATGACCTGCCCGGCGATCGCGTGATACTTCGGGATGGGCGCGACGACATGCAAAACGCTCAAGTGAGCGCCATCGGCGGCCAGGCGCCCCGCGAGACGTAGCGCAGCGAGCGACGCCTCGGAATGATCGATGGCGACGGCGACATGAGGGTATGGCGTACTCACACCCGCTCCTCCGGGTCGGCCCGCGACGCGTCCCCACGTCCTCGGGCACGACCCGCCATCACGCCGGCGACGTCGAACGTCGAGACCACTCCCGAGGGCCCCTCCGACGAGAGCACGAGGAGATGGGCCGTCTGGTACTCCTGCATCAACCGGACGGCACGGAGCACGGAGTCATTCTCCGACACCGCGATGACCGGGCTCGCCGCGATCCGCCCCGCCGGGACGTCGGGCTGCTCGGCGCAGCCCATGAGGTCCAGATCCGAAACCACCCGCCAGTCGCCATCGTCCGCTTCCGGGTCGGGTGTGATGAGGATGCAGTGGACGGCCTCTTCACTCATCCTCGCCGCGACGTCGCTCAGCGGTGTGCCGGCCGGACAGGAGATGAGACCGACGTGCATCACATCGGCGACGCGCGTAGCCTCGAGCGTCTCGATCATGGGCACAGCGCGGGGCGACGTCACGGTCGCCCTGCTGTGGTTCGTTGGTGTGCCCGGGATCCGGCGGGACCCGTGGCGGCCAGCCGGCCCGGCCCGACGCCGATGTCCTCAGCGTCGACGACAGGGCTCACGGGCACGGCAGAGGCGCATGCGAGGCGAACGAGTTCATCGCCCTCAGACCCCGCGGCCTCCCCGACCCTCTCCGGAGCGCGCCCGGCGACCGGCGGGCGGACACCGATGAAAACCTCCGAAACCTCGCGTCTCTCGATCCCCCGAGAGATCGCCCCCGCGCCGCAGATGAGGTCTCCTTCGCCGGACTCGAGACGAGATCTGACGCGCCCGGCGAGCTCACGATCGACGATGTCGAGCGCGGCTCGCTGTTCGGTTGCGGAGTCGACATGGCGGCCATGGGCGATGGTCGGGACACCTGCCTTCTCGACGGGATCGAGGACGCGGGGCACCTCACGCATGTCGCCGCCGACGATGGCGGCGATCCAGTTGCGCGCAGTGGCGTGCTCTGCGAGTTGCTCGGCGGCGTTGTCCAGGGCCTTGCCGACCTCGTGCCCGCGACGCCGCGCCACGAGATCGCCATGCACGATCGACCGGCGGGGCCCGCCCCGCGCAGGCCCCTCATGCCGTCGCCCGCCGGACGCCGCGTCGAGCGGGATCGTCCACTCCGCGCGGGGGTGAGGGCCCCAGTACTCCGTCGCGGTCACGCCACGACGGGTCACCCCGATAACGCCGCGGATCCGGCTCGAGGGCGCTGCGAGAGCGAGCTCCATCAAGCGCGGGATACCGGCGACAGAGCAGTACTCGGCGAGCCTCACGGGACTGGTGACCGCGATGACCTGGTCTTCGCCGAGCGTGGCGAAGAAGGCTCGTGAGCGCTCGCCGTGACCGATTGATGCGGCGATCGCGGCAGCGAGGGCGGACTCGCTCGCCGTCAGGAGATCCCGCCATTCGCCCGGACGCTCATCCTCAGGCGGCCGCCGCCGCAGACGCTTCATCTCCTGCCGGAGCGCGCCGATCCCCCGGCTACGTCCCCCGACCCCATAGTCCACCGCCATGGATATGAGCCCGTGGCCAGCCGGGAGCTGGGCGAGATCCCGCCAGTCGTCCGCTCCCAGGGCGCCCAGCACCCTGGGAGATCGGGGAGTCTCGGCGACGGATGCTTGTTCAGGCATACGCAGAGGCTCCGCCATCGCCGGCGCCCGGGCCACGGGGGTCCCACCCATCAGAACGTGGTGGCTCCGACATCCCGGTGCGGAGAATCCGAAGCGGGCCGGCCGCATCCGTCGTACACTTCCGCAATGCCTCACATCAACGTCATCGTCGTCGACGATCACGCCGTCGTCCGTTCGGGTCTGAAGCTTCTCATCGACCAGGCCGAGGGGCTGACCTGTGTGGGCGACTACGCCGCCCATGAGGAGTGTCTGCCCTACCTCGAGCGGTTGGATCCTGACGTCATCGTGATGGATCTCGAGACTCCCGGCGCGGGGGGCATGGCCGGGACGGAGTCCGTCCTCGCGCGGCGGCCCACGGTTCGGGTGCTGGTGCTCTCGATGCACGAGAGCCCCGACGTCGTCCGCCGGGCCTTCAAGGCGGGTGCTGCGGGCTACGTCGCGAAGGCCGCCGCGGATGACGACCTCATCGACGCGATCCGCGTCGTCGCCGACGGAGGTCAGTACCTCGATCCGGCCCTCGGCGCCAGCGTCCTCGGGTCTGACGGTGAATCGCCGGTTGACAGCCTCACCGAGCGCGAGCGTCAGGTCCTGACTCAGCTCGCCCTCGGCCACACGAATCTCGAGATCTCCGAGGCCCTCTATGTGAGCGTCCGCACCGTCGAGAGCCATCGGGCCCACATCATGCGCAAGCTCCGTGCCACAACGAAGGCCGAGATGGTCCGCACGGCACTTCAGTCCGGACTCCTGGACGAAGCGCGCCGGGGCGAGACGGCGACGTCGCCGGACCCGCCAACCGCCTGAACCACACGAAGCTCAGCCCGCAGCTTGCCGGGGGCCGGGCGCGAGTCCCGCTCAGGCGCTGTCCCGCGGCTCGGTCGTGGTGCCCGTGAGCGCGATGTCGACCACGACGGCCGTACCCGTGCCCGGCGCGGAATCGACCCGGACGTCGCCCCCCACCAGCCCGGCACGCTCATGGATACCGGTGAGTCCGAAGCCTTCGTGCGCCACATCGGTCGAGAAGCCGCGCCCGTCATCCTCGACGCTCAGACGGAGTCGCCCGCCCTCCGCCGCGAGGATCACAGACGCATGGCTGGCCCTGCTGTGACGCAGCACGTTGGTGATCGCCTCCTGGGCGATGCGGTAGATCGCGACCTCGATTTCTTCGTCCATCGGCGGGAGCGCGTCACATGTCGCCTCGAAAGCACAGGATGATCCGCGAGAGGCGTCGTCCGCGAGCTGCGCGACCGCGCTCCCGAGGCCACGCTCGAGGTTGACGGGTCGCAGCTGTCCGAGGAACGTCCGGATCGCGGTCTGGACACCGCGCACGTGACCGCGCAGCTCATCGATCTCGGCGGCGAGCAGCGGATCCTCGAGCCGCGGGCCGAAACCCTTGAGGCGGAGACTGATCGCGGTCAGCAGCTGCCCGGTCTCGTCGTGCAGCTCGCGGGCGATGCGGGCGCGCTCGCTTTCCTGGGCGGCGAGCGCGAGCTCCTGCGACTCCCGCTCGAGACGGATCGCCAGCTCGCGTGCGCGCTCATCGGACTCGGCGATCAGCTCGTCTCGCACCTGGTCCGCCGCCCGCGATGCGTGAACAGCGGCGCCGACGTGCCGAGCAAGGACGTCTGCGACGTCCTTGCGCCACGGCCCTGGCCCGCCCTCGCTGACGATGACGATCGCCCCGCCCGTCTGCCCGTCGCCAAAGTACGAGAGAAGACATGACAGTGGGGCGATCCGCGGTGCGATTTCCTCCTCAGTGGCAAAAGCCTCGGCGGCTTCCAGGCGAAGAGCGTTCGGCCCGAAGGCGTAGGGGACGGTGAGCTCTCCCGGGGCGCCCAGGGCGATGCCGACCGTGTCGCATCCCAGCAGGGCCCGTGCACGACGAGCGGCCCCCGGCAGAACCCGGCTGAGCTCGCGAGTCGGATCGCTGAGCGCCGCCGTGATGTCGCAGACCCCTTGGAGACCGTCGATCCAACGCTGGCGTTCGTCGCGTAGCTCGCCGCCGCGAATGGCCACGGCCGCGTAGGCGGCGAGGGCCTCGATCAGCTGTTCGTCCCGGTCCGTGAAGGCTCCGCTCCCGGCATCCGTCACGTAGAGGTTCCCGAAATGCCGATCCCCGAGTCGGACCGGTGTCCCGAGGAATGACGTCATGTCCGGGTGACCCGGGGGGTAACCGACCGAGCGGCTGTCCGAGCCGATGTCATCGAGGCGTATGGACCCGCCCCCGGGGCGGATCGCGCCGAGCAGGCCCCGGCCCCGGGGCAGGTCACCGATCGCACGAGCGACCGACTCGTCCATCCCGGACGTGATGAAGTCGATCAGGTCTCCGTCGGGGCCCATCACCCCGATCGCCGAATACCGTGCGCCGGTCAGATCGCGCGCGGCATCCGCAAGCCGGGCCAGCATCTCCGGAACCGGGCCGGCCTCCACGATCGCGATGCCCAGTCGGGCGAGCAGATCCCCCTGCTCCGGGAACGTGCCGCCAGACGTTGCGGCCGAGCCACCCCGGCTCCGCTCTGCGGTATTCCCGTACTCATCATTTCGCGCTTCTGCGATGCCCATCACCTCGGCCCGACGTAGCGTCTCCCGTGACAGAGTACGCGGAAGCGCCCGGGAGGTTGCAGTCGCATGGATCCGGTCTTCTCTCATGTCGCCTGCTGCGTCGATGACTCGGCAGCGTCAATGCATGCGCGCGACGAGGCGCGTCGTATCGCGGGAGATGCGGGGCGGCTGACCCTCGTCCATGTCGTCTATACCCCCGTTGTCTACGCGGAGCCGATGGCCCTCGTGGGCTACGACCCGGGCTTCATCTACACCGAGGCGCAGAAATGGCTGGATGACCGGGTCGCCGAGACCCCGGGTGCGGTCGGCGTCCTGCTCGAAGGGCACCCGCCTTCGTCGGTGTGCCGCTGGGCGGAAGATGCCGAGCCGGACCTCATCGTGGCCGCGTCGCACCGTGGCCTCGTCGAGCGCGTGCTGCTGGGGAGCTTCGCGGGGCATCTCGCCCAGCACTCCCCCGTCGACGTCCTTCTGACGCGACCCCACCCCCAGGAGAACGGAAAGAGCGATGCGTAGCCCCATGACCTGGCCACCTCGAGGCGAGGTCAGGCGTGCGCTCTCGCGCGTGCGATTCCCCCGGCCGCAACGCCTGTCCGGCCCCTGGACGCCGACCTCCGACATTGTCGAGACCGACGACGCCTACGTCATCACGGCCGAACTCCCGGGGGTCAGCGATGCCGACGTCGATGTCCGCATCGAGAACGGGGCTCTGACCCTCGCTGGCAGCCGCCAGCAGGAGTTCGCGGTCGACGAGGGCTCGTACCGCCAGCGGGAGCGGAGCTTCGGCAGCTTCTCGCGCCGCTTCCCGCTGCCGCCGGGTGTCGATGAGGATCGCATCACCGCGGGCGTGGCGTACGGTGTGCTCAAGGTCACGCTGCCGAAAGCGAATGGCGGCAACCCCGGGCCCCGCAGCATCCCGGTCTCCGAACCCACGGGCGGATGAGGGCGCCCGGCAGTGTCCGACGCGCGGGGTGGGGTGGCGGCCGGCCCCGCGATTGAGATCCGGGGCCTGACCAAGCGCTACGGAGACCTGCTGGCCCTCGACAACCTCGATCTCGAGGTGTGGCCGGGTGAGATCGTTGGGTTCCTCGGGCCGAACGGGGCGGGCAAGTCGACGACGATCCGGCTCCTGCTCGATCTGATCCGGGCCGATGCCGGATCGGCCACCATCCGGGGGCGCGACTGCCACGAGGACGGGGTCGCGGCTCGGGTCGGCGTGGGCTATCTCCCGGGGGACGTGCGACTCTACGACAGCTGGCTCGGTCGCGATCTGGTCCGCTACGTGTCCGGGTTCCGGCCCGGCGAGACGAGTGACGCGGCGATCGGCGATCTGGCCCGCCGGCTCCGCTTGGATCTGAGTCGGCGGATACGGAATCTGTCAAAGGGGAACCGGCAGAAGCTCGGCCTGCTGATCGCGCTGATGCATGACCCACCCGTGCTGGTCCTCGACGAGCCGACTGCGGGACTCGATCCGCTGCGCCAGCGCGCGGTCTGGCAGCTGCTTCGTGAACGCGCAGACCGTGGGGCGGCCGTGCTGTTCTCCTCCCACGTCATGAGTGAGGTCGAGGAGGTGTGCGACCGCGTCGCCGTCCTGCGCGCCGGACGACTCCTGGCAGTCGATTCCGTCGCGGGTCTCGTCGCCGGGAGGCCGGCGTTGCTCCACCTGAGATTCCCCGATGCCCCACCCGACTTCCGTGACATCGGCGGGGTCAGCCGCTGGCGCGTCGCGGGGCACGACCTGACATTCGACTTCGCGGGGGATCCGACCGATCTCGTTCGCGCCCTGCAGGGCCGCGAGATCGCCGAGTTCGCCGCCCGCCCGCCACGACTCGACGACGCCATCATCGAACTCTACGAGAGGACCTGAGTGCGCGCGCCGATCTTTCGCGCGGCGCTGCGGGAGTCGCGTCTCACCTTCTTGGTGACGGCGGTCCTGCTCATCCTCCTTGCGACGTGGGTGTGCCTCGCGTATCCCAGTTTTCGCGACAGCTTCGCCGACGTCGATCTCCCGGATTTCTACGAGAGCTTCCTGGGCGAGGCGGGCTCCATCACCACTCCCGAGGGCTTCATCACCGCGGAGTGGTTCTCATGGGTGCCGGCGCTGCTGGCGGCCGTCGCGATCGCCCTCGGCACCGCCGCCATCGCCGGAGAGGAGCGCGACGGCACTCTTGAGCTGACCCTCGCCATGCCGGTTTCCCGCTCTCGTGTCCTCATCCAGAAGACCGCGGCGCTGGCAACGGGTCTGGTGGCGACCGTCGTCGTCGTGTTCCCCGCCTTCCTCATCGCCATGCCGTTGGGGGACATCTCGATCCCTGCCGGGCGAATAGCTGCCGCGCTGGGCCTCACGGCCCTGCTGGCGCTGAACTTCCTCGCCTTGGCGCTGTGGCTCTCCGCGCTTCTCCCGTCGCGCCGGGTGGCCGCAGTCGCGGCGGCCGGAGTGCTCGTCGGCTCGTACTTCATCAACACGCTGGGCGCGTCCGTCCCCGGCCTCGCGGACTGGCGATCGGCGACGCCTCTCTACTGGGCGGATGCCTCCCTACCACTGACCGGCAGCGTCGAATGGTGGAGAGTTGCCCTCCTGGTCGCCGGTCCGCCCATCCTGCTCGCCCTCGCCGGAGACGCATTCGCGCGCCGGGAGCTCGGGTCGGGTCGGATCGCGCTCCCCCGCCCTCCCCGACGGCGGGCATCCGGCACTGTCGCGTCTCGCCCCGGTCTCCGCGGCCCGGGGTAGCCCAGGGCTGCCCTTCAGGGTTTCGGACAAACCGCTGGACTGATGGGGCTGACAACCGATGGACAGATCGGCCCCGGGAGGCACGATCACGGCGAACGTTCACCAAGGTCACCCGAGGAGGCACCGTGGACCGCGAGCATCAACTCGATGTGAAGATCATGGCTCTCGCAGAGGAACTCCGGGCCCTCACGCTGCTCGTCGAGGAACTCCGTGAGCGGCTGCGCAGCGTCGAGCGACGCACGGTCGGCACTCCCTCGCCGTGAGTTCGTCACCATCCTCGCGGGACCTCTCCGCGCGGGACGGGCCGGGCGGACCGGTCGCATCTCCGCCCGGCGCGCCCCTCTGGGAAGCGTTTCCCGACGTCGTCGAGACGCATATCTCGGTGATCGTCTTCATCGCCGATCGCGCGTACAAGTTCCTCAAGCCGGTACGTACAGCGTTTCTCGACCACAGCACGCGCGCCAAGCGCCGGTGGGCATGCCATGAAGAGGTCACCGTCAACCAGCGGTTCGCCCCCGATGTCTACCTGGGCGTGGCCGACATCACCGCCGAGGACGGGCGGCTGCTCGATCACGTGATCGTCATGAGGCGGATGCCCGCCGATCGTCGGTTGTCGCGGCTCCTCGACGACCCGGAGACGCCGGCCGTCCTCGGTTCGATCGCGGAGAGACTGGCCGAAGCCCACCGGCAGGCCCCGCCGGTCCGCCGGAGCGGTGCGGGCGACCGCCTTCAGTTGCGCGCGCTGTGGGATGCCGGTCTTGAGCAGACAGCGCGCTTCGCCGGCGAGATTCTGGACCCGGACGCGCTGGCCCTCGTCGACCGCGAGGCCCACCGGTACCTCACCGGGCGCGGCCCTCTCTTCGACCTGCGTGTCGCCGAAGGTCACGTCCGCGACGGTCACGGAGACCTTCTCGCCGACGACATCTTCTGCCTCCCCGACGGACCGCGCATCCTCGATGGGCTGGCCTTCGACGCGGAACTGAGGGTCTCGGACACGCTGGCTGATGCCGCCTTCCTCGCGATGGATCTCGCATCGCTGTCCCACGCCGAACTCGGGGACGAGTTCCTTGAGCGACACGCCCGGGCGCTGGACGATCACTTCCCGCCGAGTCTCGGCTACCACTACCTGGGGTACCGGGCGTTCGTCCGGGCGAAGATCGCTTGCCTGGCGGCTGAACAGGGGCGCTCGGAGAAGGTCCCACGGGCTCAGGAGCTGCTGGCCCTGACCGAGAGCTACCTCCGTCGAGGTCGCATGCGCGTCATCCTTGTCGGCGGGGCTCCGGGCACGGGGAAGTCGACCCTGGCGACGGCGCTCGCCCGGGAGTGCGGGTTCCGCCTCATCAGCTCCGACGTCACGCGTCGCGGGCCGCGACGATCGCGAAGCGGGGGGCCCGGCAGCGCGTATCGCACAGGGCTCTACGCCCCCGAGAACACCGAGGCCGTTTACGGCGCCATGCTCGAGCAGGCACGGGCGAGCCTCGGCCTCGGCTACTCCGTCGTGATCGACGCATCCTGGTCCCGGGGCGAGCACCGCGCTGACGCCCAGCGGCTCGCCGACACGTGCGCAGCCGACCTCGTGCCGCTGCGCTGCGATGTCGACCCCGACATCGCGGAGGCGCGGATCGTCTCCCGCCTACAGCGCGGAGATGATCCGTCCGAGGCGACGGTCGCCGTCGCACGGCGCATGCGGGCGGACTTCGCGCCCTGGCCCGAGGCCCGAACCCTGACCACGAGCGGCGCAGCGGAGCACGCCGTGCGAGAAGCAGCACGGGTACTGGGCCTGGACCTTCCGCAGCCCGCGTGGGTCACCCGAGATGCGCCGCGTTCGACCGGTTCACCGGCCACAGTGACCTCCGCGGACAGCTCCGCCGGGGCAGCACCCCAGCTCTCCGGCCAGGACTGAACCGGGCGGCGCGCGTCGTCGGCGCGCTGACCTCGGCGCTACGGGGTACCGGCTCCCGGCCGCCAGGAGTTCCCCGTCGGTTCCACGCGCGCCGACCCCCGGCCGCCGGTCCGGCTCGTCCTGGCTTTGCCGGGGCCCGCTGCGGACAACTACGGGTCAGGGAACGCGAGCCGCTCCGAGCCGCGGTGGACGGTCTGCGGGCTGCCCGCAGGCACGCTCATACCGGACCCCGATGCCCGGGGTGGACACCGCCGTGAGCCTCCTCGACAATCGTGTTGCCTCGGAAGGAGCGCACATGCGCGGGTCAGGACATCGTGTCGTGGTTGTCGGTTCGAGCTTCGCGGGCCTGACGGGCGCCCTCGAGCTCCGCCGTCGCCTCGGGGATGACGCGCAGATCACCGTCATCGATCGGCGGGACCACTTCACCTTCATCCCTTCGCTCATCTGGATTCCCTTCGGCCACCGGGAACCCGACGATGTGACCTTTGCCCTGTCGCCCGTCCACGCGAGCCAGAACATCGCGTTCATGTGCGCCGACGTCATCGAGTTCGACATCTACGGGGGGCGGGTGCGTCTGCGGGACGGGCGCTCCGTCCCGTACGACCGGCTCCTGATAGCCACCGGGCCGGAGCTTGCCTTCGACGCGGTGCCCGGACTGGGCCCGGACGCCGCGGGGTGCGACCAGTCTGTCTGCAATCTCGAGCATGCGATGGGGGCGCGCGCCGCGTGGAACGCGTTCCTGGAGGACCCGGGACCGGTCGTCGTCGGCACGGCTCAGGGCGGCTCATACTTCGGCGCCTCCTATGAGTTCCTGCTCAACGCCCGCCACCAGCTCGACGGGGCCGGCCTCGAGGAAATCCCGGTCACCTACATCACCCCGGAGCCGTTTCTCGGACACTTCGGTCTGAACGGTGTGGGTGACTCGGCGGACGTCATCTCCGAACTGTTCGGGAGCCTCGGCATCGAGGGGATCCCGAACTCGGCGATTCGAGAGTCTCGTCCGGGAGAGATCGAGCTCGAGGGCGGCCGCGTCCTCGCCGCCGAGTACTCGATGATCATCCCGCCGTTGCGCGGTGTCGCTCCTGTGCGCTCACACCCGACCCTCTCCGATGAGGCCGGCTGGATACCCGTCAACGACGAGTATCGACACGTCGACCACCGCGAGATCTTCGCCGCCGGGGTCGACATCGCCGTCAGTCCACCCGCGAAGACGCTCGTGCCGGCCGGCGTCCCCAAGACCGGCTACATGAGCGAACACATGGCAAAGATCGCCGCCCACAACATCGCCGCCGACCTCACGGGAGGGACCCACCGTCGGGTCCCCTTCGATGAGATGGGCGCCATCGCCGTCCTCGACGGCGGGGACCGCGGGCTCATCCTCAAGACCGACCACGTCATCGGCGAAGCCGAGCATCCCCACCTCATCGCCGGGCCCCAGGCACACTGGGCCAAGGTCGCGTTCGAGAAGTACTTCATGGCGACTCGTCGTCGGGGGTTCGTCGGCCCCTAGGGCCGGGCCACGGTGCACTCGGCGAGCGCGCGGGAGTGTCGACCCTTCTCTCGCTCGGGGCCCTGGGCCTCTGCCTGCTCACGCTCCTTCGGCCCGCGCTCGTTTCGCGCCCGGAGTGGCGCGCAACCATCACCCCGCTCGCCTCCATCATCGGCGCGCTCGCGGCCTCGCTGGCCGCCGTCCTCATCATCGCTCGCCCCGCCGGCTGAGCGAGGCCACCCCCCCGAACACTGCGGCCTTTCCTCGCCGCGCGTCCGTGCGGGCGCCGAGACCCGCCAGGTTGCGCCCACCGAGAATGGCCACGACAGACACGCGACTCTGCGAAAGGGAGGCACCGTGCCACACCCCATCTCACTCTCACTCACCGAACCGGCCGCAGAACGGAGTCGGCTCACCAGCTTCTTCCGGCCGATCCTGGCCATTCCCCACCTGATCTGGGTCGCCCTCTGGGGCGTGGTCACCGTGATCACGGCGGTGATCGGCTGGTTCGTCGTTGTCGTCCGGGGTCGCATGCCGCTCTGGGCGCACCATTTCATCGCGCGCTACATCCGCTATGTCACCCACGTCTACGGCTACGCCGCGCTGGTCGTCGATCAGTACCCGCGTTTCTTCGGCGCGGACGCGTACCCGCTCGACGCCGCAATCCCCGCACCCGCGGAACAGAACCGCTGGCAGGCCGGCTTCCGCTTGATCCTGGCGTTGCCGGCGATGATCTTCGCCCAAGTGCTCCAGGATGTCTTGATAGTCGTCGTCGTGTTCAGCTGGTTCATGATCCTCGTCACCGGGAGGCAGTTCGACGGGCTCACGCACATCGCGACCTGGATCATCCGGGTGCAGGTCCAGACCCTGGCCTACCTCGGCCTGCTGACCGAGCGCTACCCTCGGATCGACATCGAGCAGTCCGGCGGCCTGAAGGCGGCGCCGGCCTGATCGCGACCGGGTCGTCGCAGGGGCGCGTGGGCGCCCCTGCCCGAGGCCGGACTGCCGGATCCGGGGTCAGCGGACCCGCGTGATGACGACGACGCCGATGTACTTCCCCCACCCGTGCTCGGCCCGTGTCAGGTCACCGTTGCCGCGGATTCCGCGCGAGCGACGCACCTTGCCGCGCTCGGCCTCGCCCACGAAGTGGGCACCGAGACAGGGAACGTGGGCGGCGGACTCAGTGTTGCGCTCCGAGCCCGCGTCGAGAGCCCGCACGCGGATCACGCGTCGGTTCTTCTTCCCCTTCTTGAGCGGAAGGACGATCTTGTTCGCGCCGAGGAAGGTGTCGTTGGAGCACACAGCCATTGACGCGAGGCTCAGTCGACGGTGACGCGTGGTCGTACGCACCCGAAACGTGGACGAGCGCCCGGCGCGCACGCGGGGTCCGACGTTCGCCGCTCGGCCCCCCTTCTTGCGGCGGAACTCGGAGATCAGCGTGCCGTTGACCCCGTCCTCGGCGAGCACGGCGAGCCCGCGGCTGGCGCGGCGGCCGACGCGGAACAGGTTCGCCCGGCGGTCGCCGGTGGCCCAGACGACCCCCGTGAGGTCGCTCTTGGCCTTGTTGGAGACCGTCACCTTGTACTCGAGCTTCTTCGGGGCGGCCATGGCGGCGGGGGCCGCGATCAGTGCACCGGCGGCCACCGCCCCGGCCAGGAAAGTCAGAGGAATGCGCATGGATCGAGTGTAGAAGACCCCGCGCGACGACCCATTAACGAACCCTGAAATCGACAGTGCCGTCAGACGGCGGCGAGGACCTCGTCGATGTCGTTCTCGGCCAGACGTCCGGCGCGAGCCGCGACGATGTCCCCGCTCCGGTCGAGTGCCAGGACCGCCGGGACGCTCTTGACCGGGAGGCCCGCCGCCTGGGGGCGCTGTGAAAGATCGATCACGTTCACCTCGTCGGGCGCCGCCTTGGCGATCACCGCGTCGGCGACCGGACCGCAGCGCGCACATCCTGGCGCTGTGAGCACGACCAGCCACGGCCCCCCTCCCGTCAGTCCGAGGAGGTCCGGTGCGCTCTCGCCGTCGGCCGTGCGGCGCGCGAGGACGAAGCGGTAGATCTCGCACCCGACACAGAGGCCGAAGATGGCCGACAGCAGGGCAAGCGCGGCAACCATCCCGGCGAGAACCCAGCCGACCACCATGAACCCGGCGAGAAACGCCGCGCTGGACAGGCTGAGAAATATGACGGCGAGAATCTGGGCGAACCTCACCGGCGCCTCGGGCTCCAGCTCACCCGGCGGCGGGGCGATCAGCCGGAACAACCACCCCACCGGGGACCACGGGTGGCCGACGAGCCCGAGCACGACGAGAAGCAGGGCCACGGCGACGACGCCGGGCGTCTGGAAGATGATCGCCTCGAGGCAGATCACCCCGGTGATCGCCTGGGCGAAGCGGGGGGCGTAGGGATGGACGACAGCGGCCATGAGGTTCAGTGTCGCATGATCGTTCGGCGTTGCCCGGTCGCGGTCACGCGACCCCGGGGCATCCGTTCAGCCGCCGGCGTCATGGACGCGCCGGCGCCCGGTGTCGGTCAGCGTGCGATGGGCGCGATTGAGCGCGGCCAGGCGCTGGGGCGCGTCGGGGGGATCCTCGCTCAGAAGAAGCTCTCGCAGCACGCGGAACGCGGCCTCGATCACCTCCGGGCGCGCGGAGCGGTCGACCTGGAGAATCGCGTAGGGATCCTCCCTCACGACTTGGCGCTCATCCAGGTGATGCCGCTGCCGACGTCGACCGACAGCGCGGGGTCGAGGGTGTACGCGCCGACCATGGCCGCGCTCACGACCTGGCCGGTCTGGACGGCGTCATCCTCGTCGGCCTCGATGAGCAGCTCGTCGTGGATCTGCAGCACGAGATCGGCGTCGAGATCAGACTCGCGCAAGGCGGCGTGAGCGCGGGTCATCGCCAGCTTGATGATGTCGGCCGCCGTCCCTTGGATGACGGTGTTCACCGCGAGGCGCTCGCCGAGCTGGCGCTGCTGGCGCGTACGTGCGCCCAGCTCGGGAATCGGTCGGCGGCGTCCGAGGAGCGTGGTGACACGCCCCGTCTCCGTGGCGTCCGCGATGGTCTGGTCGATGAACTCGCGGATCTTCGGATAGCGGTCGAGATACGTCTCGATGTAGTTGCCCGCATCCTCGCGCGAGATCCCCAGCTGCTCGGAGAGGCCGAAGTCGCTGATGCCGTAGACGATGCCGAAGTTCACCGCCTTCGCGCGGTCGCGGGTCTCCCGATCGACATCAGCCGGCGCCATGCCGAACACCTCTGCGGCGGTCGCGGTGTGCACGTCCTCCCCGCGACGGAACGCCTCCCGGAGGGTCGGCTCGCCCGAGCAGTGGGCGAGGATGCGCAACTCGACCTGGCTGTAATCACAGCTGACCAGCACCCGGCCCCGAGGAGCGGCGAAGGCGTCGCGGATCTCCCGGCCCAGCGGCGTACGGACGGGGATGTTCTGGAGGTTCGGGTCGCGCGAGGACAGGCGGCCCGTTTCGGCCACCGTCTGCGCGAAGGTCGTGTGGATGCGCCCCTCCTCGTCAACCAGGTCGGGCAGAGCGGAGAGGTAGGTGTTGTCGAGCTTGACCAGCTCCCGGTAGCGGCCGACCAGGGGCACGATCGGGTGTTTGTCCTCGAGGCGTCGCAACACCTGCCGGTCGGTTGACCAGCCGGTCTTCCCCTTGCGGAACGTCGGCAGACCGAGACGCTCGAAGAGCACTTCTCCGAGCTGTTTGGGCGACTCGATCGTGAACTCTCCCCCGGCGTGCTCGTAGATCTGGTCCCGCAGCTCGTCGGCGCCCTCGCGCACCTTGGCGGCGATCTCGCCGAGGCGAGCGATGTCGAGGGTGATCCCCCGATGCTCCATGGCCGCGAGAACCGGCACGATCGGCAGTTCGATCTCGTGGAGCAGCGTGGTGGTGCCGGTCTCATCCAGCTTCGTCCGCTGGAGAGCCGCGAGGTCGTGCGTGAGCGCGGCTGCGAGCGCGGCCGGGTCCTCCGTGCCCTCTGCCGCGATGCCGGCCGACTCGGCCAGTTCGTCCAGCGGGTACTCGCCCCGGCGACGCGGCTCGAGGAGATAGGCCGCGATCATCGTGTCGTGGGCCGGGACCCCGGTCGCCTCCAGGATCGCGAGCGGCAGGGACTTGGCGTCGTGACAGGTGAGCGGGCACCCGGCGAGCGCCGCCGAAATGGCCGCGGGCGCGGCCTCGTCCCAGGAACCCGTGAGCACCGGTCCGTCGTCCATCAGGATTGCCCACCGGCCCTCGACCACCGCGAGCGTCACCGGAGTGCCGCCGGCCAGACGCATGCCCAGATCCTGAGCGACAGCCTCTTCGGTCTCGACCTCGCGCAACGAGAGGCCGGCGGCGGCGGCCGAGATCTCGAGCCCGTCGACGGACAGCTCCGAGAGGCGGCGGGCGAGGCTCGTGAACTCGAGCTCACGAAACAGCTCGGCGAGCCCGCCGAGCAGATCTTCGTCAACGACCAGCGGCGGCACGTCAGCCAGGTCCAGTTCAACGGGGGCCGCGACGTCGATCACCGCCAGATCGCGGGTCATCCGGGCATCGTCGGCGTGGTTGGTGAGGTTCTCACGGCGCTTGGGCGTCTGCTCATCCGCGTTGGCCAGGATCGTCTCGAGGTCTCCGTAGGTGTGCAGCAGCTGGGTTGCGGTCTTCTCACCGATCCCCGGCACGCCGGGCAGGTTGTCGGACGGGTCGCCGACCATCCCGCGGAAATCGGTCATCAGGGCGGGGCCGATCCCGTAGCGCCCCTCGACGACGGCTGGGGTGTAGAGCTTGGTGTCGGTCACCCCGCGACCCGTGGCCATGATCGCGATGCGATCGCTCGCAAGCTGAAAGGCGTCGCGATCGCCGGTGAGGATCACGACGTCTTCCCCGGCAGCCTCGGCCTGCCGGGCGAGGGTACCGATCACGTCGTCGGCCTCGAAGCCCTCCAGAGACGTGTTGGTGAAACCGAAGCGCTCCATCAGCGGCTGGAAGTGGGGCGACTGCTCCCGGAAGAGATCCGGCGTGTCCCGGCGACCGGCCTTGTACTCGGGGAACTGCTCGTGTCGGAAGACCTTGCCCGGAGCGTCCCAGCAGACCACGACGCGCCCGGGGCGGGTCTCGGTGACGACCTTCATCATCATGGAGGCCAGGCCGTAGAGGGCGTTGGTCGGCTGCCCGGCGGAGGTCGCGATGTCCTCCGGGAGGGCGAAGAACGCCCGATACGCCAGGCTGTGTCCGTCAACCAGGAGCAGGGCTCCGGGTGCGGGGCTCTCATCATCAGCCACGCGGCGAGTGTACCGGCGGCCCGCGCTGGCTATGCTCCGCCGTCACCGCAAATCTCCAGGAGAAAAACGTCGATGGCCACGACGCCCAGCGCCCAGTACAGCATCACGATCCGCGTCCGGTTCGACAGCCGCCAGAAGGGCGCCTTCGCCCAGCTGACATCCGCGATCGGGGATGCCGGTGGCGGGATCGCCGCCGTCGACACCGTGGGTTCCGACCACCGGGGCGTGACGCGTGAACTCGTCGTCAACGCCTCGGACCTCGAGGGCGCCGACGCGATCCTTGCCGCCGTCGGCGGCATCGACGGCATCACCGTGCTCGAGAGCTGGGACCGTACGTTCAAGATGCACCAGGGCGGCAAGATCGAGCTGGAGGCACGCGTGCCCCTCGACGACCGTGATGACATGTCGGTCGCAGCCATGCCCGGCGTGGCCCAGGTCTGCCGGGCGATCGCGGACGACCCCGACAAGGCCTTCGAGCTCACGCTCAAGAGCAACATGGTCGCGGTGATCACCAACGGCACCGCCGTCCTCGGCCTCGGAGACATCGGCGCGGCTGCCGGCTTCCCGGTGATGGAGGGCAAGTCCATGCTCTTCAAGGAGTTCGGTGAGGTCGACTCCTACCCCATCGCCATCGACTCGACCGAGGCCGACGTCCTGATCGAGACCTGCGCGGCGATCGCGCCCGCGTTCGGCGGCATCAACCTCGAGGACATCGCCGCACCGGTCTGCTTCGAGGTCGAAGACCGGCTCAAGGAGATGCTCAACATCCCGGTCTTCCACGACGACCAGCACGGGACAGCCATCGTCGTGCTCGCGGCGCTGATCAACGCCCTCAAGATCACCGGCGGGAAGATCGAAGATCTCAAGGTCGTCTGCAACGGCATCGGGGCATCCGGCGTCGCGTGCTCGAAGATCCTGATGCAGGCGGGCGTCAAGAACATCATCGGCTGCGATACCCGCGGGGCGATCTACAACGGCCGCACCGAGAACATGAACTCCATGAAGGACTGGTACGCCGAGAACACCAACCCCGAGGGGATCAGGGGTGACCTCACCGAGGCCATCAAGGGCGCCGACCTGTTCCTCGGACTCTCCGGACCGGACACCTTCAAGCTCAATCAGCTGAAGACGATGGCGAAGGACCCGATCGTGTTCGCGATGGCCAATCCGGTGCCGGAGATCATGCCCGAGGTCGCCGCCGGCCACGTGAGCGTGATGGCGACGGGCCGCTCCGACTACCCGAACCAGATCAACAACGTGCTCGCGTTCCCGGGCATCTTCCGCGGGGCGCTCGACGTGCGCGCCAGCTCAATCAGCGAGGGGATGAAGGTCGCCGCCGCCGAGGCGATCGCCGGCGTTATCCCCGACGACGAACTCAACCCCGACTACATCATCCCGAGCGTCTTCAACCGCGCGGTGGCACCCGCCGTCGCCGCGGAGGTCCGGCGGGTCGCCGTCGACGAGGGCCTCGCCCGGGTGAGCCCGCCGGTCGGCGGCTGAGCACGGGTGGACCATCTGGCGCTGCTGCTGGTCCATCTGGCCGCGACGCTGTTCATGTGTGGGCTGATCTGGACCATCCAGGTCGTCCACTACCCGATCTTCGATCGCATCGCGGCGGACGGCTTCGCCGAGTTCTCCAAGGTGCACGCGGGACGCATCAGCGCCGTTCTCGCCGTCCCCTGGGGGCTCGAGGTCCTCACCACCCTGGCGCTCGTCGTCAGCCCGCCACCCGGCGTCGCCGGCTGGCTCCCCTGGTCGGGGTTGATTCTCACCGCCGGGATCATCGCCATCACGGCGGTGGTCTCCGCGCCCCTTCACAGCCGCCTGGGCAACGGCTTCGACGCAGGGTTGCACCGGGCGCTCGTGGGGACCAACTGGTTCCGCACGGCGCTCTGGAGCACGCGGGGCATCCTTGCCATCCTCGCGGTGTGGCAGTTCTCCGAGATCCGTGCCTGACCCTGACCTGGTGGGCGGGACGACCCCCGACGCGGAGCGGGGAGCGATTGACGCCCTGCTCGGAAGCCTCTACCCGAGCGAGCCGACCGCCGAGCTGACCGAGCGGGTCCTGGCGGCCATCGGCGCCGCCGGCGGCGCCGCCGAGCCCGGCGATCCCCGCGACAACTGGAGTGCGGACGACGTCCTCCTGATCACCTACGCCGACGCACTGCGCGACGACGGCGAGGCACCGCTGCGAACGCTCGGCGGCTTCCTCGAGGACCACCTCACCGACGCTGTCTCAATGGTCCACGTCCTCCCCTTCTTCCCGTCGAGTTCTGACGGTGGGTTTGCTGTCGTCGACTATCTCGCCGTGGACGACGCGCTCGGCGATTGGTCGGCCATCTCGCGGATCGCCGACCGGTTCACGCTGATGGTGGACCTCGTGCTCAATCACGCTTCGTCGGAGAGCGCGTGGTTCAAACAGTTCGTCGCGGGTGAAGCTCCCGGCCGGGACTACTTCATCACCGCAGACCCCGGCGCGGACCTGTCGCAGGTGATGCGGCCCCGCACCTCTCCGCTGCTCCGGCCGACCACGACATCGGATGGCGAGCGACACGTGTGGTGCACGTTCGGCCACGACCAGTGCGACCTGGACTTCAGCAACCCCGACGTGCTCATCGAGGTGCTGGGCATCATCGACGCC
>JAHEIS010000069.1:0-12974 GCA_024639225.1 Actinomycetes bacterium
CCGACCTCGGACTTCTCGACGGCCAGGCGCACCGAGTCAACACGGCTCATCTGCCCGGCGCCGATGCCCACGGTGGCGAGTTCGCGCGCGAGGACGATGGCATTGCTCTTGACGTGCTTGGCGACTCGCCACGCGAAGACCAGGTCACCCCAGCGCGCCTCGTCGGGCGTAGCTTCGGTGACCGCCTCCATCATGTCGCGTTCCTCGGTCTCCGAGTCGCGGTCCTGGACCAGGAATCCCCCGCGCACACGGCGTAGATCGAGCTCGCCCGGCCCCGGGCGCCGGCGTTCCTTGTTGTGCAGCACGCGGGTGTTGGGCTTGCGGGTCAGGGCGTCGAGAGCGCCCGGCTCGAAGTCCGGAGCGATGAGCACTTCGACGAAGGTGTCGGCCAGCGTCTCGGCGAGCGGCAACGTGACGGGCCGGTTGACGGCGATCACCCCGCCGTAGGCGGAGACCGGATCGCATGCCCGGGCGCGCTGTTGGGCGGTCCCGATGTCGCCGGCGACGGCGACCCCGCAGGGATTGTTGTGCTTGATGATGACGCAGGCGGGCAGCTCGAACTCGGCCAGCAGATTGCGGGCGGCATCGAGGTCGAGAAGGTTGTTGAATGACATCTCCTTGCCGTGGAGCTTGTCCACGCGCGCCAGGAGGTCGGTCCGGCTGCCACGCTCGACGTAGTACGCGGCCCGCTGGTGCGGATTCTCGCCGTACCGGAGGTCCGTCTGCTTGTCGCAGTCGAGCAGCAGCCCGTCCGGAAAGTCCCCCTCGATCGCCCCGAGCCACCCGCTGATCGCGGCGTCGTAGCGGGCGGTCCGCTGGAACGCTTCCGTCGCGAGCCGGCGCAGCGCCGAGTCGCCGATCCCGCCGTCCGACACGGACATCTCACGCAACACATCGGCGTACTGGGAGGGATCGGTCACGACCGCCACGCGGGCGTGGTTCTTCGCGGCCGCACGAATCATCGCCGGCCCGCCGATGTCGATCTGATCGATCACCTCGGCCTCCGAGGCGCCGCGACGACCGGCCCATTCTTCGAAGGGGTAGAGGTTCACGACGACCATGTCGATGGCCTCGAAGCCGGCCTCGTCCATCTCCGCGTCGTCGGACGTGTTGTCGGGGCGCGCCAGGATGCCGCCGTGGATGGCCGGGTGGAGGGTCTTGACACGGCCGCCCAGGATCTCCTTCTGGCCGGTGACGTCGGCGACGTCGGTGACCTCATGCCCCATCTCGCGCAGGGTCGCGGCGGTGCCGCCGGTGGAGATCAGCTCGGCGCCGGCTTTCGCCAGGCCGCGGGCGAACTCGTCGAGGCCGGTCTTGTCCGACACCGAGATCAATGCACGTCGCACCTTCACCTGCTCTGCACCTCCGTGATGATCACCCGTCGCCGGTCGGACGGGTCGCGACTGACCCTGCCCTCCGCAAAGAGCCGGATCGCGGACGGGAGGAGCCGGTGCTCGGCCTCCCGGATCCGGGAGGTGAGGGCATCGGCCGACCTATCGTACGGAACCGGGACGGCCTCCTGCAGGATCGGCGGACCGGCGTCGACCTCCTCCTCGGCGAAATGCACCGTGACGCCGGTGATCCGGGCCCCCCACGCCAGCGCCTGACCGATCGCGTCGACTCCCGCGAACGCGGGGAGAAGGCTCGGGTGGAGGTTGATCACCCGATCCGGGAAACGGTCGAGGAACGCGCCCGTGAGGATGCTCATGAATCCCGCGAGGACCACCAGATCGGGCGTCGCACCGGAGACGATCTCGGCCAGCGCCCGGTCCCGGCCCGCGCGGTCGGGGTGATCAACCATCGCAACGACCTCGGTCCGGATTCCGGCCGCCGCAGCTCGGTCGAGCGCTGCGACCCCGGCATGGGAGGACACGACCAGGGCGCACGTCACCCCCGAGTCATCGGGCAGGTGGAGCTCATCGATGATGGCCTGGAGGTTCGTGCCGCTCCCGCTGACCAGCACGACGACGCGGTAGGGCTCAGTAGAGGCCATCGACACCCCGCTCCCCGACGGCGATCTCGCCGATCACCCATGCGTCGTCGATCAGGCGGGTCGCGGCCTCGGCGGCCTCGGGTGGAGCGATCAGGCAGAAGCCCACGCCCATGTTGAACGTCTCCCACAGCTCACGCTCGCTCACGCGTCCGCACGAGCGCAGGGCCTCCACCGCGGCCCCCGGGGGCCACGCGGTGGGGTCGAGGTGAGCGCGGAGACCCTCGGGCAGTGCGCGCGGCAGGTTCTCCGGGAGGCCGCCTCCGGTGATGTGCGCGGCGGAGGAGATCGGGAGTCCGGCGCCGAGAACCGTCGCCATCATCGCCGGGTAGAGGGCGGTGGGAGCGAGCAGCAGATCGGGATCCGCCGGCAGAGCACCGGCGTCGATGAGCGCGCGGACCAGGGAGAAGCCGTTGGAGTGCAGGCCCGAGGACGCGATACCGACCACCAGGTCTCCCTCGGCGACCCGCCGGGGACCCAGCGCCTCGTCGGCCTCGACCACTCCGAGCGCGAACCCCGCGAGATCGAAGTGACCGGGCGCGTAGAGGCCGGGCATCTCTGCCGTCTCACCGCCCGCCAGCGCGCACCCGGCGAGGTCGCAGGCATCGGCGATCGATGTCACCAGCGTGGTCGCATCGGCCGGATCCAGCTCCCCGACGGCAAGGTAGTCGAGGAACGCCAGGGGGTGCCCTCCGCTGGTGACCAGATCGTTCACGCACATGGCGACGAGATCCTGACCGAGGCCGGCGACCCGGCCCAGGCCCTGGGCGAGCAGCAGCTTCGTGCCGACGCCGTCGGTGCAGACGAGCAGGCGCGGGTTGCGCATCTCGGGCATCGGGAGAGCGGCGGCGAAGCCGGCGATCTCGCCCGTGATGAGATCGCTGATGCCGCGGGTCATCCGGCGGGCGGCATCGCGGTCGACCCCCGAGTCGCGGTAGGAGAGCTCCCGGGTCATGAGCGCACCGGCTCGCCGTTTCCGGCCCGCGGCGAGTCATCCTCCACCGTCCCGCATGCGCTCGCCGTGACCCCGTTCTCCGGCGGCGCCACCGGATACTCGCCGGTGAGGCAGGCACGGCAGTAGTTGCCGGCGGGTCGGCCGAGGGCCGTCTGGAGGCCCTCGAGGGACAGGTACGCGAGCGAGCTCGCACCGAAGTCTTCGGCCATCTGCGTGATCGAACGGTTCGCGGCCATGAGCTGGTCGCGGGTCGCCATGTCGATTCCGTAGAAGCAGGGCCAGAGGATCGGCGGGCTCGAGATCCGCAGGTGCACCTCCGCCGCCCCGGCCTCTCGGAGCATCTGGACGATCTGGCTCATGGTCGTGCCCCGGACGATCGAGTCGTCGACGACCACGATGCGCTTGCCGCGGATCACACCGGGCAGCGGGTTGAACTTCAGCCGCACCCCCTGTCGCCGGAGATCCTGGTCGGGCTGGATGAAGCTGCGCCCGACATAGCGGTTGCGTACCACGCCCTCGGCGTAGTCGATGCCGGACTCACCCGCGAAGCCGATCGCGGCCGGAGTCCCGCTGTCGGGCAGTCCCATGACGAGGTCGGCTTCAGGCGCGCTTTCGCCCGCGAGCACCGCGCCCATCTCGCGCCGCGATTCCCAGACGGCACGGTCGTCGAGCACCGAGTCAGGGCGGGCGAAGTAGATGTGTTCGAAGACGCAGAGGCTCCGTGAGGCGGTCTTCTCGGCCTGGACGCTCTCGACAGCGGCCGGGCCGATACGCACGACCTCGCCCGGCTCGACCTCGCGGACGAACTCGCCGCCGATCTGCTCCAGCGCGCAGGTCTCCGATGCCGCGCACATCCCGCCGTCCAGTTGCCCGATCACCAGCGGGCGTATGCCATGGGGATCGCGGAAGGCGATGACCTCGTCGCGGCTCATCGCGACCACCGAGTAGGCACCGGAGATCCGGGGCATGATCGCGCCGGCGGCGGCGAACAGAGAACCCGGCTCGCTCGCGAGTAGGGCCGCGATCAGCTCGGAGTCGCTGGTCGCATCGAATGCCTCGCCCTCCGCCGTGAGTTCGTCGCGCAGTTCGGCGGAGTTGGTCAGATTGCCGTTGTGGCCGAGGGTGACGATGTCCCCCTCGCGCGGACGCGCGAGCGGCTGTGCGTTGTCCCACTTGTTGGCACCGGTCGTCGAGTAGCGGACGTGGCCGATCGCCGCGTGACCCGTGAGCCCCCGCAGGGAGGGCTCATCGAAGACCGCGGTCACCAGGCCCAGATCGCGCTGGACGGTGACGCCCTCGTCGTCGGCCACCGCGATGCCCGCGCTCTCCTGGCCCCGGTGCTGCATGGCGTGCAGCGCGAAGTAGGCGAGCCGTGAGACGTCGAGCTCGGGCGCCGCGATGGCGACGACCCCGCACTCCTCACGCGGGCTGTCGGACTCCGCGCCGCTCACGCCCCCATCGCCTCCGTCAGTCCGCCCGCGTAGGCGGCATGGGCCTCGGCCAGATCGAGGCTCACGCCGCGGTCCCCCAGGTCGATCGACAGCTCATCGCCTCCGCAGACCCCGATCCGGGTGAGGACGATGTCCTCGGGAAGCCGTTCGGCGAGCAGATCGAGGTGGGCGTCCGTCGCGGACACGAGCACGCGTCCGCCGCCCTCGCCGAAGAGCGCGACGTCGGGGCGCGGTCCGCCGACAAGCGTGACACGGGCGCCGTGACCGGCCGCGATGGCGCTCTCGGCGAGCGTCGTGGCGAGGCCACCGCCGGAGATGTCGTGCGCGCCGGCCAGCAGGCCGTCGGCGGCGGCGTCGACCAGGGACCGACACAGCGCGGCGTCCTGCATCGGCTCCGGGCGTGGCGGGAGCCCTGCGTCGTCGCCGAGGTACTCGGACCCGTCGAGACGGGGCTCGCCGTAGCCGATGAGCGCCAGCGCGTGGCCCTCCGGCCCGAGCGCCAGCGGGACGGTCCGAGCGACATCGTCGATCAGTCCGACCATCCCCACGATCGGCGTGGGGTAGATCCGGCGCGTCGCGCTCTCGTTGTAGAGCGAGACGTTCCCCGACACGACGGGGATCTCGAACGCGTCGAGGGCCTCGCTCATGCCGGCGATGACCTCGCGCAGTTGCCAGCCGGTCTCACCCTTCTCCGGGTTGGCGAAGTTCAGGCAGTCGGTGATGGCCAGCGGGCGCGCCCCGGTCGCGGCGAGATTGCGGGCAGCCTCGCAGACGACGGCCATGCCACCTCCGCGGGCGTCGGCCTCGCAGTGCCGCTCCGCCCCGTCCAGACTCACCGCGAGTCCGGCGCCGGTCGGCAGGCGCACGACGGCGGCATCGGCGGCTGCCGGCCGGCGAACCGTGTTCGCGCCCACCAGATGGTCGTACTGCTCCCAGATCCACCGCTTGTCGGCCACGTTGGGGCGCCCGAGAAGCTCGCGCCAGGCGGCGACGAGATCGCCGGGCACCGGCGGCAGCTCGTCGTAGGCCAGCGCCATCCGCTCGGGCGGCGCGTTCTGCGGCACGTCGTAGCGCGGGGCCTGATCGGTGAGCAGTGCGGCGGGCAGGTCGACCACGGTCTCGCCGTCGAATCGGACCAGCAGCCGGGGCTCCCGGGTGACGACGCCGATTTCCGTCGCGTCGAGGTCCCAGCGACGACAGCGTTCGATGACCTCGGCGACCCGCGGGGGTTCGATGACCGCGAGCATCCGCTCCTGACTCTCGGAGACCAGGATCTCCGGGGCGGTCATGCCGGTCTCGCGCAGAGGGATCCGGTCGAGCGCGATCTCCAGTCCGACCCCACCGCTCGAGGCCATCTCGCCGGCCGCGCTGGTCAGGCCAGCCGCGCCGAGATCCTGGAGAGCGACGAACGCGTCGTCCTCGGCCAGCTCGAGGCAGCAGTCCATCAGCTTGCGCTCGGTGAAGGGATCGCTGACCTGCACCGACGGACGCTTGTCCTCGTCGTCGTCCAACTCCGCCGAGGCGAGCACGCTCGCGCCGCCGATACCGTCACGGCCCGTGCGGTTGCCGATGAGCACGAGGGCGTTCCCCGGCCCCGCCGCCGCCGCGGTCAGCATCCCGTCGTGGCGGACCAGGCCCACGCACATGGCGTTGACCAGGCACGACTCCTCGTAGCGGTCGTCGAACGACACCTCGCCGCCGACCGTCGGGACTCCGATGCAGTTGCCGTAGTGGCCGATGCCCTCGACGGCCCGGGTGAAGAGGTGTCGGCTCCGGCGACTGGACAACTCTCCGAAGCGGAGCGAGTCGAGCAGCGCGATCGGCCGGGCGCCCATCGCGAGGATGTCGCGGACGATGCCGCCGACCCCTGTAGCGGCGCCCTCGAAAGGCTCGACGGCGCTGGGGTGGTTGTGGCTCTCGACCTTGAAGGCGACCGCCCAGCCGTTGCCCACGTCGATCACCCCGGCGTTCTCCCCGGGGCCTTGGAGCACTGCATCACCGTCGGTGGGGAACGCGCTGAGGAGGTTGCGGGAGTGCTTGTAGCTGCAGTGCTCGCTCCACATCAGGCTGAACATCATCAGCTCGGCGTCCGCGGGCTCTCGGCCCAGGAGCTCGTGGATGAGGTCGTTCTCGTCGTCGGTGAGGCCCAGGAGCCGATGAAGCGGGGCGGCGGCGTCGATGCTCATCAGACGGCCCCTGCGAGCGCGCTGAACAGGGCGCGCCCATCGGTGGATCCCAGGAGCGCGTCACATGCCTCCTCGGGGTGAGGCATCAGACCCATGACGTTACCGGCGGCATTGGCGATCCCCGCGACGGCGTCGACTGACCCGTTGGGATTCTCCCCACGGTAGCGCAGCACCACGCGCCCTGCTCCGGGGTCGCCGACCCAGGCTCCGTCGTGGTGCTTGATCGGTATCGACAGCACGGCCCCGGCGTCGACGCCACCGGTCCACGGCGTCGTGTCGTCGGCCACCTCGAGCTCGGCCTGGCGGCAGATGAACGACAACGAGGCATTCGGGCGTAGCGCGCCCGGCAGCAGGCCGGACTCGCACAGGATCTGGAAGCCGTTGCAGATGCCGAGCACCGGTGCTTCCTGCTCTGCCAGCTCCAAGATCGATTCCATGATCGGGGCCCGGCTCGCGATCGCGCCCGAGCGCAGGTGGTCGCCGTAGGAGAAGCCTCCCGGGATCACGACCGCCTCCGTGCCGACGGGCAGCGCGTCGTCGGCGTGCCAGGCGTAACAGGGTTCCAGGCCCGCACCGGCGACGGCCCGCGCTGCGCTCTCGTGGTCGAGCGTGCCGGGAAAGCGGATGACCGCGACGCTCACCCGATGACCTCGACGCTGTAGTCCTCGATGAGAGCGTTCGCCAGCAGTGCGTCGCACATCTTCTCCGCCTCGGCCTCGGGGGCGTCGCCGGCGATGTCCAGTTCGATCCGCTTGCCGACGCGGACCGCGCCGATGCCGGCGAAGCCGAGCTGGCTGAGGGCGCTGGCGACCGTCTGGCCCTGGGGGTCCAGAACGTCGGCCTTGGGCATCACGGTGATCGCGACCAGGGTCACTGCCGCGCCTCCTCGAGGTAGTGGTCGAAAGATCGCCCGGCGACGCGTTCGAACGCCTCGCGGTAGCGGGTTGAGGTTCCCGTGATCACCTCGTGGCCGAGCCTGGGTGCCGGTGGCGTGTGATCCCAGCCAATCGCATCGAGATGGTCCCGGACGTACTGCTTGTCGAAGGAGGGCGGACTCTCCCCGGGCCGGTGATCTTCTGTCGGCCAGAAGCGGGATGAATCCGGGGTCACGACCTCGTCGCCCAGCGTAGTCCGCCCGTCCCGATCCCGCCCGAACTCGAGCTTCGTGTCCGCGAGGATGATCCCCGCCTTCGCGCAGTCCTCCGCGGCGGCGGCATAGAGGGCCAGGCTCAGCCGCTCCAGCTCCGCGAGGGCCTCGGCCCCCACCAGGTCGGCGGCCTCCTCGCGGCTGATGTTCTCATCGTGGCCGGCGTCGTTCTTGGTGGCCGGAGTGAAGATCGGCTCCGGCAGCCGGTCGGCCTGGCGGAGGCCCGCCGGGAGCGTGTGGCCGCAGACGGTCCCACCGGCGCGGTAGTCACGCCAGCCCGATCCGGCGAGCCATCCGCGGACGACGCACTCGATCGGGAACATCTCGAGCCGGCGGACCAGGAGCGTGCGTCCGAGCAGGTCATCGTCGTGGGCCTCCGCGGGGAGTTCTGACCGACGCCACCCGACGAGGTGATTGGGGACGATGCCCGCCAGCCGCCCGAACCAGTGAACCGACAGCCCCGTCAGGACATGGCCCTTGCCGGGGATCGGGTCCGGGAGGATCGCGTCGTACGCCGAGATGCGGTCGGACGCGACCATGAGCAGGTGATCGTCACCGGCCGCATGGAGTGAGCGCACCTTCCCCTCCGCCAGCGGCCGACCGAGGCTCACAACGATTCGAGCCTCTCCCGGATCTCGCCGAGGTGCCGCGTGTGCCAGCGTGGGTCGAAGAGATCGTCCAGGGCGTCAGCGTCGAGTCGGGCCGACACGTCGGCATCGGCGCCCAGCAGATCACGCAGCGGCGTGCCCTCATCCCAGGAACGGAGGCCGTTGCGCTGCACCATGGCGTACGCCTCCTCCCGCGTGAGCCCGGTGTCGACGAGCGCCAGGAGCACGCGCTGGCTGAAGACCAGGCCCTGACTCGAGGCCAGCACCTCTTCCATCCGCCCCGGGTAGACGACGAGATCCTCGACGAGGTTGCGCGTCTTCATCAGCAGGTAGTCGAGCAGGATGAAGCCGTCGGGGACGATCACCCGCTCGACCGACGAGTGCGAGATGTCCCGCTCGTGCCACAGCGCGACGTTCTCCAGGCCGGCGACGGCGTTGCCTCGCAGCACCCGGGCCAGCCCGCTGATGCGCTCAGCCGTGATCGGGTTCCGCTTGTGGGGCATCGCGGAGCTGCCCTTCTGACCCACGGTGAAGGCCTCCTCCGCTTCGCGCAGCTCCGTGCGCTGCAGGTGGCGCAGCTCGGTTGCCAAGCGGTCGAGCGAGCTGCCGGCGATCGCCAAGGCCGTCATCAGGTCGGCGTGGCGGTCGCGGGCCACAACCTGGGTCGCCGCGGGCTCGATCCCGAGCTCCAGCTCACCGAGGACGTCCGCCTCGACGCCCGGCTCCAGCGTCGCGTAGGTACCGACCGCTCCGGAAAGGCTGCCGACGGCCGCACCGGCCACGGCGCGGGCCAGGCGTTCCTCGTTGCGGCGGCTCTCGAAGGCGTGTCCCGCGAGCTTCGCCCCGAAAGTGGTCGGCTCGGCGTGGATCCCGTGGGTGCGGCCGACAGCGATCGTGTCCCAGTGCTCGATCGCGCGGACTCGGAGCGTGGCAGTGAGCTCTGCCTGGGCGGTCGCCAACAGCGCGCCCGCCCGGGCGATCCCCAGGCCCATCGCCGTGTCGAGCACGTCCGACGACGTCATCCCGTAGTGCACCCATCGCGACGCCGGACCGATGTGCTCGGCGACATCGGTGAGAAAGGCGACCACGTCGTGATTCGTCGTCTTCTCGATCTCCATCGTACGCTCGACGCTGAAGCCGGCGCGATTCTCGATCTCGGCGAGATCCTCCACGGGGATCACACCGCGAGCGGCCCAGGCCCTGCACACCGCGAGCTCCACCTCGAGCCACCGGCCGAGCTTGGCCTCCTCCGTCCAGAGGGCGGCCATCTCCGGCCGGGAATAGCGCCCGATCACGAGGCGGCCCCGTCGATGCCCGCGGCGATGTCGCTCCGGCGCTGCATGCCGCGGAACCGGATGGCGTCGGCCGCGCGGTACGCGGCGGCGCGCGCGTCGGCGACGCTCGCCCCGCGGGCGCTCACGGCGAGCACCCGGCCGCCGGCGGTGACGACGCCGCCGTCCTCACCCGGGGCGGTGCCGGCGTGGTACACGTCGGCGATCCGGCCGGCCTCGGCGAGCCCCTCGATCGGGTCGCCGGTGACCGGAGCCGCGGGATACCCCTCGGACGCGAGCACGACAGCGACCGCGGGATCGTCACTGATCGCGAAGGGTGCATCGGGCAGCTCGCCGTGGGCGGCGGCCTCCAGCAGCCCCGCGAGGTCGCCGTCGACCCGCGGCAGCAGGGCCTGGGTCTCCGGATCACCGAAGCGCGTGTTGAACTCGAGCACCCTCGGCCCGTCGACGGTCATCATCAGCCCGGCGTAGAGCACGCCCGTGAAAGGCGTTCCCCGGCGGGCCATCTCGGCGACGACCGGCCGGTGCACCTGCTCGACCAGCTCGTCCGCGAGGGCGTCCGGTACATCGGGGATCGGCGAGACGGACCCCATCCCTCCGGTATTCGGGCCGGTGTTGCCATCGCCGATCGGCTTGTAGTCGCGAGCCGCGGGGAAGCGCACGACGCGCGTGCCGTCACAGACGGCCAGCAGGGAGACCTCGGGTCCCACCAGGCCCTCCTCGATCAGCACGGTGTCTCCGGCCGCGCCGAAGCGCCGATCGGCGAGGCAGGCCTCGATCGCCTCGATCGCTTCAGCCCGTCTCATCGCGACCACGACGCCCTTGCCGGAGGCGAGTCCGTCGGCCTTGATCGCGATTGGGAACCCCATCTGATCCACGGCGGCGACGCCCTCCTGCACCGTCGTCACGGCAACCGATGCGGCGGCGGGGACTCCCGCGCTGGCCATGACCTCCTTGGCGAACGCCTTGCTCCCCTCGAGGCGGGCGGCGGCGGCGGTCGGCCCGAACGCGGCGATCCCCGCCGCCGCCATCTCATCGACGAGGCCGGCAACCAGAGGGGCCTCCGGCCCGACGACCACGAGACCAACCCTCTGCTCGGTCGCGAGTCGCACCAGGCCCGCATGGTCGTCGACGGCCACGGCGTGCGTGGTCGCGATCTCAGCGATACCCGGATTGCCCGGTGCGCAGTGGATCGCCGGCGAGCCGGGTGAACGCGCGAGCGCCACGGCGAGGGCGTGCTCGCGCCCCCCGCTGCCGACGACCAGGATCCGCTCTGCCACCGCCGCACTCTCGCACATGGCGCGGAGGGCGCGAGCGACTAGAATCAGTTCATGGCGGGCGGCAGCGACAACGCTCACTCCGAGCGGGAGCTCCGGCGCTCTGTGCTGGGCGACGCGATGGCGACTCTGGGCAGCGCATCCGACAAACGGCGGGCGGCGGACGAGGTTCTCCGCGCCCTCGACCACTACCTCGAGGTCGACACGATCGCGGCCGGCACCGAGGCCGACCGCGTGCGGCAGGAGCTCGCCGATGCCCTCGGCACCGACGGTGGACCCACCCGTGGCGCGGGCATGGCCGGCGCCCTCACCCGCTACCTGCGCGCCGCGCCACGACGGGGGAAGAGCGTCCGGGAGCCGCTGGTGACGGACTTCGAGCATCCGCCGGGCTCCGACGTCCGTTGGGCCCGGTGGATCGTTCTCGCCCTCGCGGCCATCGCCTCGACAACGGTCGCGTTCACCTTCTCGGAGGGTTTCATCGCCGGCGCCCTCGTATTGGCGATCTGGGTCATGGCGCTGCTCGCCCTCTCCTTCGCCTGACCGCCGACCGTCGGCCGCACATCTCCCCGTCGCATCGGCCGGGGCGGCGGCGTTTTCGCGGTTCACGATCCTCGCGCTATAAGCCGGGACGTGGGGCCCGTCGCCGGGCGTCGGAAAGCAGTTTCGAGAATTAACCCAACCTTGGGCGTGGTTCTGCGTCTTAGGGTGTGATGATCGATTGGTTCCCAGGTCCCGACGAGGGCCGTGACGTTGACCCCGAGGTCGCCGCCCGTTCGCTTGAGCGGTGGCGGACCCTCATCAGTCTGCGCCGTCTCGCGCGGGCGGTCGAGGCGAAAGACGAGTACACCAAGGGCCACTCCGAGCGGGTTGCCGAGCTCGCCTCCGCGCTCGCCCGCCGCCTGGGCTGGACACCGGCCGACGCCGGTCGTCTCCACCAGGCCAGCCTCGTCCACGACGTCGGGAAGATCTCGATCCCGGATGCGATCCTCCTCCGGGAAGGACCCCTCACCCCGGAGGAGCGCAGCCTGATGCGGTCCCACCCCGCGTTCGGCGCCAAGATTCTCGTCAACGCTCTGGATCACGATCAGGTCGACTGGGTGCTCCACCACCACGAGCGCTGGGACGGGGGTGGCTACCCTGACGGACTCGTCAGCGAGGAGATCCCCGACGGCGCCCGGATCCTCTGCCTGGCCGATGCCTGGGACGCGATCCTCACGCGACCGCTCGCCGGGCGCATCCGCGGGCCGGAGGAGGCGCTGGCCGAATGCCGCTCCCAGGGCGGCATCCAGTTCGCTCCCGAATGCATCGCGGCGCTCCAGGAGCACCTCGCCTCGGGCGGAGCAGCCCTCGCACCGACGGGTTCCGCCGGGCTGCGAACCGCGAGCGGCTTCTAGGAACCCGGTTCTCGGAGGTCGCGCGACGCGGGCCACGTGACCGCCCCCAAGGGGTGACGGTAATCCTCCAGATCCGGTGTTCTGGCTGTTCACACGCCCGAAACACGCATACTCCGGGGGAATGGCGCGAAGGCGCTGTGGTGCAGGGAAATGTCGTGCTAATAAGGGTGACCGTCGTGCGCGGCGGGAACGTATGAGCACCCTCGACCGACCACGTCCCACCGCGACCGCCGCCTCGCCGTCGGCCCTGGCCCCTCTATCGGACAGCGCGCTCGCCAACCTGATCGCGGACGGAGGCGACGGGGCGTTTGAAGTGCTCTACGAGCGCTACCGGCCCGACCTGTCCCGGTACTGCCGGGCGCTGCTGCGGAATCCCGAGGACGCGGAGGAAGCTTTTCAGGGCACCATGCTCAACGCGCTGCGCGCGCTCCGCGGTGGCGACGGCGGGCGCAACATGCGCCCCTGGCTCTACCGGATCGCTCACAACCAGTGCGCCAGCATGATCCGTGCCCGCCGCCCCTCGTCGGCGCTCAGCCCGGACCAGCCCTCACCGGCTGACCTCCCCGAGGACCAGGTCGCGCTCGCTGAGCAGATCCGCCACCTGCGCACCGACCTCGGTTCCCTCCCGGCGCTCCAACGCTCGGCGCTGGTCATGCGTGAGATGAGCGGTCTTT
>JAHEIS010000069.1:12984-13395 GCA_024639225.1 Actinomycetes bacterium
CACCGCGCGATCGCGCAAGCGCTCTCGGTCGAGCCCGCCGACGCACGCCAGCTCGTCTACGAGGCGCGGCGCTCACTGGACGAGTGCCGGATCGGCCGCGAGGCCGGGTGCTCCGACCTGCGCGCCCAGATCGCCGATGGCGACCGGCGTCGGCTCCGCAGCCGCCGGGTCCGGGCGCACCTGCGCACGTGCGACGACTGCACGGCCTACGTCGCCTCCCAGGACGAGCGTCGCCGCGGCTACGCCGCACTCGCCCCCGCGATGCCGGCCACGGCCGGGCGCCAGGTCTTTGACCGGGTCATGGGGTCATCGGGCGCCGGCGCGGCGACAGGTGGCGCCGCGGTCGTCGGAGTCCCCGGAGGTGTCGCGGGGACCATCGCGGGGCTCGCCGCCGGGCTGAGCCCGGCCAAT
>JAHEIS010000164.1 GCA_024639225.1 Actinomycetes bacterium
GGTGCGGTCCCTGCGTTCGTCGGCGTGAGCGCTCCGGTCAGTATGCTGAGGGGCGTCAAGGAGTGTGTCGTGTTGGATCGCATCACCGTTGAGCCGGGCAAGATGCACGGCCAGCCGTGCATCCGTGGCCTGCGGTTCACCGTGGCGCATCTGCTGCGACTGGTCGCCGCGGGATGGGACCTCGAGCGGATTCAGGACGAGTTTCCGTTCATTGAGGCTGAGGACGTGCAGCAGGCGCTGCTGTACGCCGCCGAGTCCGCTGAGGTGACCACGTTGGCGCTGCGCGACACGGCGTGAAGTTCCTGATCGACAAGAACATCTCGTATCGCATCTGCTCTCACCTCGAGGCGGCCGGACACGAGGCCGTTCATGGATTCGCTGGCGCTTGCGGCGGCGGACAATATCGAGATCCTGGGGCACGCGCGCGCCGATGCGGCGGTGATCGTCTCAGCGGATACCGACTTCGGGACACTGCTGGGTGCGCAGCGGGCGACTTTGCCGTCGGTGATCCTGACACGGGAGGTCTCGACGATGCCGGCCGCGGAGCTCTTGGTCGACGCTCACGATTTGAGCTCACTGCTCGTTATGACCAGGTCTTGTGCCGTAGGCATCGGCCAGCTGTCTGGCTTGAGCAGGCGTTTCGTTCGGTTCGCCGTTGTACCGTCGGTCCGGTGGGTGGTCCGCCGCGTTACTGTCGGCTTCGGTTTGTGGCCAGCCGTTGCCATCGTTGATTCGATCCGCGTTCGAAGGATGAACCGCGCCGGGTTCATCTTGAGCCGCTCCGGAGTTGTTCGGAGCGGCTCAGATCAAGGCGTCTCGCGGGTGAAGACGATGTCTTGGCGGTTGTTGGTGTCGACTGACAGCCCTGGTGGTTGCGGGAAGTCGACCGGCAGTCGGAGGTCGTTGGCCACAGTGAACGCAGCGACGAAGTCCTTGTCTGCCGTGTCGAGCCCGACGTAGTCGCCGGGGAAGTAGCCGCGGGCACCCGTGAGGAGCATCTGCCGCATGTCGAACGATTCCGGCGTCAACCGTCGCTCACCCTGGTGTTCAAGGTCGGGGCCGAGCAGCGCCAAGTGGACGTCGGTGCTGAGCGGGTCGTCCCCGAGGTCGTCGTTGCGGAAGTCGTAGAACAGTACGCCGACGGTGCCGTCGTCGTTGACCGACACCGTGGGCAGGAACGCCTGCACGGTCGGGTCGGTGTTGACGGGCACCGGGTCGGACCAGGTTTCGCCGCCGTCTTCCGAGCGTGCCACGACGGTGCCCACGAGCCCTTGGCTGTTGCGGGTCTGCCATGTCATGTACAGCTCGCCCGAGGTCGGGTTGACGGCGATGTCGGGCAGCTGGCCGGCGTCGCGCACGGGGATCCCCAGTTCGGGATCGACGGCGATCGCGGGGGTGAACTCGCTCACGACGGTGTCCATGCGCTCCCAGTGTCGTCCTTGGTCGAACGAGCGGAACAGCGCCTGTTCGAAGTCGATCACCCGGTTCTTCTGGTCGAGCAGGATGCGGAAGAACGCGTTGACCAGCGTGCCGTCGGGTAGCACGACGATCTGCGCGCCTTGGCGGAAGAACGCCAGCTGCGATGGTTTGAGGGGCTCGAAGGTTCCGACGGGGCGGGCGGGACCCCAGGTCTCGCCGCCGTCTGTCGAGCGGGCGACCAGCAGCGCGGTCACGCCGGTGCGGAACAGCGTCCAGGTGGCGTAGACGAGGTCCGGGTTGGTCGGGTCTGCGGTCATCGTGTTCTTGTCGTGGAATAGCGATCGCAGGACCGGGTCCTGCGCCGGGTTCTTCTTGATGATTACTGGTTCCGACCATGTGACGCCGCCGTCTTTGGAGCGGGCGGTCGCCATCCCGTTCTCGTTGACGGAGTCGTCGGCGACGAGCGCCATGTAGTGGGCGGTGCCGTCGGGCCCGAAGCTGACCCACGGGTCCGACGCGCGTTCGAAGTCCCCGGCGGAGCGCGGCGCGGCCCCCGAGCAGCGCGTGAACGGGATGTTGACGAATGCCCAGTTCTGGCCGCCGTCGAACGTGTACGCCGCGCCGACGCCTTGGGCGGCGCCGTTGCTCCACCTGTCCTGGTGCCAGGCGGCGATCATGTTGTCGGGGTTGGTGGGATTGACCGCGATGTAGGGCTCGGTCTCGCTGTTGCGGTACAGCCGACCCGTCTGCGGCGCACCGTTGCACGCGGTGACCGCCTGCGGGTCGTTGGGGTCACCACCATCGGGGTAGGGACTCACACCGCTGATCGGCGACGGCGTGCTTGCCGCGTCGACGGGAGCGGTCGCGATCATCATGAGTAGCGCGACGACGGCCGCCATCAGCACCGAGCGAGTTTGAACGCGGGAGTCGGACATGATTGCCTCCGCGGGATCGAGACACCCCAACCATGCGTCGATGATGCTCGCATCACGCACGGCCCGTGTCCACCGCAAAGACGCGGATCTTCGCGCAGGTCAGCCGGGTATGGCTGCAATGAGCGTTCGTGTCGCCTGCATGATCCGGTCCACTGAGGGCAGGCTCTCGACCTCGAGGTGGCGGGCGTAGGGGATGATCCCGGTGGTCGCGACCCGCGCAAACGGGCGGGTGATGCCTTGTTCGGCGAGTACGGCGGTGATCTCTCCCGAGAGCCCGAACGAGACGTAGTCCTCGTCCACCACCAGCACCGTCCTCGAGCTGCCGGCGACGTCGCACAGGGTCTCGACATCGAGCGGCGCCACGGTGCGTAGGTCGACCACGGCGGCCTCGATGCCGCCCTCCGCCAGGCGTGCCGCGGCCTCCATGGGCCAATGCATTCCGACGCCCAGGGAGATGATGGCGACGTCTGCTCCCGTCCTGCGGATAGCGGCCCGCCCGAGCGGGACCACGCGCTCGATCGCGTCCGCGGCCTCGCGCAGCATGACGTCGGTGACGTGCGTGTGAATCTCGCGGCGCGGCCATTTTCGCGATCGTCTCGATGCCCGACGGCGCCGTCGTGTCGTCGGGTTCACTGCCGACGCCACCGCAGAGACGCTCGCCCGGGCACGGCGAGCAGCAGCACTGCGAATTGGCCCGTGCCCGAAGGGCTGCGGTGGGCCGCCGAGGCCGCCGAGGCCGTCGAAGGCGGGAAGCCGCCAGCGCGCACGCGGAAGGCCGCCGTGGAGACCCACGCCGAGCTGCTGAGGACCACGGTCAGCATGCAACATGCCGGCCGCCCCTTACGGCGGCGTGCCGCCTCGGTCTAGGATCATCACGAAGGCACCGATGAGGGGGTCGCGGATGAAGGCTCGGTTGCTCGTGGTCGGTATGGCGCTGGCCGCACTGCTCAGTCCGACGGTCGGCCAGGCCGCCGTGATGGAGGCGGTCACGACCGAACGCGAGATGATCGTGACGGCCAACCCGCTGGCGACGAAGGCCGGCGCGGCCGTGCTCCGCACCGGTGGCACGGCGGCTGACGCGATGGTGGCCGCGCAAACGGTGCTCGGCCTGGTGGAGCCGCAGTCCAGTGGGCTGGGGGGCGGCGCGTTCGCCGTGTGGTACGACGCCGACACCGGCGAG
>JAHEIS010000070.1 GCA_024639225.1 Actinomycetes bacterium
AATGCTCACCCTTCCCTTCTTTCTACTGTTCGAGGTCCTCGGTCCGGTCGTCGAGCTCGTCGGGCTCATCTCGCTCATCCTCGGCACGTCCCTCGGGCTGCTCGATCCCCGGTTCGCCCTCATCGTCGGTGGACTGGCTGTTGCGTACGGCCTGCTCCTGTCCGCGGCGGCGATCGCTGTCGAGGAGTTCTCTTTCCGCCGCTACCGCCGCTGGAGCGATCTGCTGCTGACCGTCGCGACCTCCTTCGTCGAGTGGTTCGGCTATCGCCAGCTCCACGCCTGGTGGCGCCTTCAGGGGCTGTGGTCGGCGATCCACGGCCGAAGCGTGGAGTGGGGCGTGATCGAGCGGACCGGGTTCAGCGGCGGCGATGACGACGAGGATTCCGGCACGGCGCCGGCCGACCCGACCGACCGGACGCTCGCGGGCAACGCGGTAGACTGAGCCCCTCCGAACGGGCCGAGACAAGGAGGGGTCGATGGGCCTCATGAATCGCTTCTCAACGGTGATCAAGGCCAAGGCGAGCAAGTTGCTCGATCAGGCCGAGGACCCGCGTGAGACCCTCGACTACTCCTATGAGAAACAGCTGGAGATGCTCCAGAAGGTCCGCCGTGGCGTCGCGGACGTGACGACGAGCAAGAAGCGTCTCGAGCTGCAGATGAGCAAGCTCGAGACGAGCGTGGAGAAGCTCGACGGTCAGGCCCGCACAGCCGTGCAGCAGGGACGCGAGGACCTCGCCCGCGCGGCGCTGGAGCGCAAGGGCGGTGTCCAGCTCCAGCTCCAGGACCTGGACACCCAGCGCACGGCGCTCCAGGGTGAGCAGGACAAGCTGATGCTGACCGAGCAGAAGCTCACGGCCAAGGTCGAGTCCTTCCGCACCAAGAAGGAGACGATCAAGGCCCAGTACACCGCCGCCGAGGCCCAGACCAAGATCGCTGAGTCAGTCACCGGCATCTCCGAGGACATGGCCGACATGGGCATGTCGCTGGAGAGGGCCGAGAACAAGACGGAGGAGATGAAGGCCCGCGCGGGCGCCATGGACGAGCTGATCGAGTCCGGGGCCCTGGACGACATCACCGTCAGCGGCAAGGATTCCATCGAGGCCGAGCTGGAGCAGCTCTCGGTCTCCAGCGGCGTCGACGCCGAACTGGAGGCGATGAAGGCTGAGCTGGGCGCCGGCTCCGAGGCCGCCGGCGAACTCGACAGTGGCGAGGAGCAGTCATGATCATCCGCGTTCTCTCCGATTCCCAGTACCGTCTCGACGATGCCGCCTTCGCGGCCGTCGACCCGATTGACGACCGTGTCCAGGCCGCGGCCGAGGCGGGCGACGCGGAGGCCTTCTCCGCCGCGCTCGGCGAGCTGGTCGATGCGATCCGCGCCCATGGTGCACCCCTCGCCCCCGACGAATTCCTGCCGTCGGACGCGATGGTGCCCTCGGCGGACACCTCTCTCGAGGAGGCCCGGATCCTGCTCGGCGACGAGGGCCTGGTGCCCAACACCAAGAGCTGATCGCCTGATCGTGGCGGCCGGGGGCCGCGAAACGCCCGCAGGGCACGACCGGATCGATGGCGCCGCCGCGGCGCGGCCTGCAGCGTGCGATCGGCCGCGGGCCGCCCGTCTGGCGGGGCCTAGAGGATCTGGCTGAGGAAGAGTTTCGTCCGGTCCTCGGTCGGGTTCGTGAAGAAGTGCTCGGCGGTGCCGACCTCGACGATCTCGCCGGACTCCATGAAGACGACGCGGTCGGCGACCTCGCGGGCGAAGCCCATCTCGTGGGTCACGACGATCATCGTCATGCCCGAGGCGGCGAGGGCCTTCATCGCCTCGAGGACCTCGTTGATCATCTCGGGGTCGAGTGCCGACGTCGGCTCGTCGAAGAGCATCACCTTGGGCTTCATCGCCAGAGCTCGGGCGATCGCGACGCGCTGCTGCTGGCCGCCTGACAGCTGGCCCGGATACTTCTTGGCCTGTTCGGGGATCTTCACCTGCTCGAGCAGCTCCATCGCCTCGGCCTCGGCCTCGGCCCGGGGAATCTTGCGCACCTGACGCGGAGACAGGGTGATGTTGTCGAGCACCGTGAGGTGGGGAAAGAGGTTGAACTGCTGGAAGACCATGCCGGTCTCCTGGCGGATCTCGCGGATCGCCTTGACGTCGTTGGACAACTCGACGCCGCCGACGATGATGCGGCCCGCGTCGTGCTCCTCGAGCCGGTTGATGCAGCGGATGAGCGTGGACTTGCCCGAGCCGGAGGGGCCGATCACGACGACCACCTCCTGCTTGCCCACCCTCATGTTGACGTCCTTGAGTGCCTGGAAGTCGCCGAAAAACTTGTCGACGTCCTCCATCTCGATCATGACCTCGCCGGTGCCCTTGACGACGGTCGCGTCCCGCAGCTGCTCGGCGTTGGCATCAGTGCTCATCGGGTACCCACTCCCAGTTTGCGCTCGAGCCGCTGGCTCTCACGAGACATTGTGAACGAAACGACCCAGTAGATCAGGGCGGCAAAGAACAAGGTCAGCACGACGAGGCCCTGACCGCGGAACTCCTCCTGGCGGGTGAAGGCGGACGCCAGTCGCAGCGGCTCGGAGAAGCCGATGATGAACAGCAGTGACGTGTCCTTCCAGAGGCTGATCGACTGGCCCACCAGAGCCGGGATGACGTTACGCAGCGCCTGGGGCAGGACGATGAAGGACATCGTGCGCCATGCCGGCATGCCCAGCGCCTTCGACGCCTCCTCCTGGCCGGCGGGCAACGACTGCAGGCCACCGCGGACGATCTCGGCGATGTAGGCGGCCGTGAAGAGGATGAAGATGATGATCGCCCGGATCAGCTCGCTGGGGATGACCGAGCGGGGCAGGACCAGCCCGAGCACGAGCGATCCGATCAACAGGAGCACCACCAGCGGGACCCCCCGGAAGAACTCGATGTAGCCGACGCTGAGGGCCCGGATCGCAGGAAGCTTGGAGCGGCGTCCGAGAGCGAGCAGGAGGCCGAGCGGGAAGCTGAGCGCGATGCCCGTGCCGCCGGCGAAAACGACGAGCAGGAAGCCGCCCCAGTCGGACCAGTCGATGCCGAAGCCCCAGCGGATGATCGCCACTGCGATCGCGGGCGAGAGGATCGCGAACAGCGAGGTGAACAGCAGCGCCCGTTTGCCCGGAATCCGCACGCCGGCGATCCGTCCGATCAGCAACAGCAGGGCCCCGATGATCGTCATCGTCAGACCCAACAGCGATCCGGTGAGCACGAGCATGAAGACGACGAGGGCAATCAAGGGCCAGGAGCGGCTGCCGAGGTCCCGCGCGCTGCGCCATACGCCGGCGAGCGAGGGCCTCGGCGGCGTGCCGTCCTCGCCCTGGATCTCGACGAGCTCACGGCGTCGCGCCGCACCGGCGAACAGGCCCACGGCGAGGGCGATCACGTAGAACCCGACCGCGGGTGCCCACACGTCGTCGCCGCGGATCTCGGGCCCGACGAGCAGGTTCCGCATGTTGACGCGGACGATCTCCCAGTTCTCGCCGAGCAACCACGTGATCACCGGAACCGTGATGAGAAGGAGCAGGCCGCCGAACAGCAGCGTCAGGACGGAGTCGAGGGGCGTCCGAAAGAGGTTCTGCCGAATCCATCCGAGAGGATCACGCGGCGCGGCGACCATCACGACCTCCCGGGGACCGCGAGGCGGGCGTTCGCGTAGTTCGTGATCGCGGCGGTCACCAGCGAGATGACGAGATAGATGACGACGAGCAGGCCGAACGACTGCACGGCGGGCGCGCCGTTGGCGACGATGTCCGAGGTGATCTTCGTCGCCTCGACGTAGGCCACGGCGATGGCCAGGGATGAGTTCTTGGTGAGGTTGAGGTACTGGTTGGCCATCGGCGGGATGGCCACCCGCAGCGCCTGGGGGAGGATCACCTTCCGCAGCCTCAGCCCGGCCGGCAGGCCGAGCGCCTTCGCCGCTTCATCCTGGCCGCGCGCCACCGACTGGATGGCGGCGCGCACGATCTCGGCGATGTGGCTGGCCGTGTAGAGGACCAGGCCGACCAGGAGGGCGCAGTAGGCGACCTGCATCTGATACCCGCCCTCCGTGGCGCGCCCGTTGTCGAGCAGGTTGGGCGTCGTGATGGTGACGGGGCCGCCGAGGGCGAGCCATCCGACGATCGCCACCGTCAGGAACGCCCCCCCGCCCCAGAGAAAGGAGCGGGCCGGCGTACCGGTGGAGTCCTGCACGCGTCTGCGCCACCGGCTGACGAGCACGGCGATGACCAGCGCGGCCAGCACGATTCCGAGGGGCGCGAGCAGCCCCCCGTCGATCGAGAGTCCCGGCACGGCGATCGTCCGGGTGTTGGCGGTGAGGAGCCCCGGAATCTCGATGGCCTCCTCGTTGACGGCGTTCGGGAGGAGGCCGCTGTTCAGGAAGAGCCCGAGGAAGATGAAGATGATCACGACCAGAGGAGGGGTGTTTCGGAACACCTCCACGTAGACACGGGCGAACGTTGCCGCCAGCCAGTTCGTCGACAGGCGGGCGATCCCGAGCAGTATTCCCAGGACCGTCGTCAGGATGATCCCGACGATCGCGATCTGGATCGTGCGCTCCACGCCGACCTGCAGCGCATCGCGCCGACTCTGGGTCGGGCGGAGATCGCTGCCCGCGATGGACTGGCCGATGGGCTGGTCGAGGTAGCTGAAGTCGGTCGGCGGCGGGATACGACCGTCGTCGACGTTGGCCTGGAGGTTGGACCAGAGCCAGGCGAACAGGATGACCACGAACACGACCACCACCGCCTGGCCGGCGATGCGCAGGACGCGGAGATCGCGCCAGAAGGGTGGTTTCTGCGGCCCGAGGGCCGCCGGGTCAGTGGTCACACGCCTGCTCCGGGACTGCCCGTCGCCTCACGGCCGAACCGGGCGGTCCGGCCGTGAGGCCCGGGGCGACCGGGCTGGACCAGCCCGGTCGCGACGGCTGTTGCCTAGCGGTACGGCGGGGCGTAGATGAGCCCGCCGTTGGTCCAGAGATCGTTGACGCCGCGCTCGAGCCCCAGCGGGGTGATGTTGCGCTCAAAGATCTCACCGTAGTTGCCGACCGCCGTGATGACGTTGTAGGCGAAGTCGGGGCTGAGGCCGAGGCCGGGGTCGAAGACGCCACCCTCCTCCTCGAGTCCGAGGAAGCGGCGGACGTTCGGGTCTTCCGAGCTGCCGCGGATCTCGTCCACGTTGGCCTGGGTGATGCCGAACTCCTCTGCCTGGATGGTGGCGAAGATGACCCATTCGACCGCCTGGGCGAGGTCGTCGTTTCCGTCACGGACAGCCGGGCCGAGCGGCTCCTTGGAGAAGGTCTCGTCCAGGATGCGCACGGCGTCCGGGCCGTCCGGCCAGTTGGTCTTGAAACCGGCCAGGGCGCTGCGGTCGGCAGTCCAGCCGTCGCACTGCCCGGCGTTGTACGCCTCCTGGATCAGCTCCGGGTCGGCGAACGACAGAGCCTCACCGACGTTGACGCCGGCGTTCGTGAACGCATCCTCGAGGTTGAGCTGCGTCGTCGTGCCCTCGGTGAGGCAGATGTTCGTTCCGTCCATGTCCGCGAGGGACTGGTACGGGCTGTCCGCGCTGACGAGCATGCCCTGGCCGTCGTAGAACGTGGTCGCGAGGAAGCGTGCGCCCTCACCACCGTCACGGCTGGCGGTCCAGGTCGTGTTGCGGACCAGGACGTCGATCTCTCCCGACTGGAGCGCGGTGAAGCGGTCCGCCGTCGCCAGGTCGACGAACTCGACGGCGTCGGCGCTGCCGAACAGGCCGGCGGCGATCGCACGGCAGTAGTCCGTGTCGAAGCCGGCTCGCTCACCGTCGGCGTCGAGAGCCGCGAACCCGGAGAGGTCATCGCGCGTTCCGCACCTGAAGCTGTCGCCACTCAGAACGTCGGATCCACCGCCATCAGCGGCGGCGTCTGTGGCCGCGTCGCCACCGTCGCCCTCGTCATCGTCGCCGCAGGCGACCACGGCGAATGCGAAGACCAACATGAGGAGCACAAGCAGGCTCCTCTTTCCAAAGAGTCTCATTGAAGAAAATCCTCCCCCGCACGGGGCGATCGAGATGGCCTGCGAACCGGCGGGACTGGGGTTCCCCTCGGGCACGAGCAGGCAAGAATGCCTTCGCACTATCCTCCCGCGCCGCTCCGGCGGTCAAGGCCGCGCCCTGGTGCGAGCGGCCAGAGTCGCGCTCCGTCAGTCGGCGGAGAGCGGAATCCCCCACACCGGGAACCAGCGCTCCAGCTCAGGCTCGATGGGCAGCTCTCCGTCGAGCGACGTCTTGAGCCGCAGCTCCCGGGTGTTGTCGCGGCGGTTCTCGCCGGTGGGCACGAAGGGGTAGAAGGTGCCGCGCTTGTGTCCGTAGATCAGGTAGATCGGCGCCCCGCCGTCGCTGTCGTGAAAGCCGAACACCGAGCACAGCAGCTGCGACCCGTAGCCCTGTTCCTCCATCGTCTGGTTGACCATGTGGGACGTGGTCACGATCTCCTCGAAATCGGGGTCGCGCAGGATCACCCACTCGAATCCCATGTCGTCATGGTGGGCGCGAAAGCCCGTCGACGTCCGGCGGCCGGCCACCTCGAGCAGGTGATGCAGGTCGTCCACCGTGCGCTCGAAGTCCGCCATGTCGGCGGGGCGGAAACACACCCCGGCCTCGATCATCGGCTCGAGCGCGAGATTGACCTCGAGCGTCGCCCGCGCAGTGGTCAGCGCAAAGAGATTGTCGAGGTTCGGCCGGGTCGGCTTGCGATGACCCCTGATGATGTCGAAAAGGCCCAACGGTCCCCAGACGCCGACTAGAGCTGCGCGCGGCCGGTGGAGTCCATCTGGCCCTGGAGACCCATCAGGCGGGCGACCCGTTCCTCGGTCGGCGGGTGGGTGCTGAAGAGCCGCGAGAAGGACATCCCGCGCGGCAGCGCCGGAAGCACGAAGAAGGCGTTCATGCCCTCGGCCGCCCGCAGGTCCTTCTGGGGGATGCGGCTCATGCTGCCGGCGATCTTGTTCAGCGCCGACGCGAGGGCGCTCGGTTTGCCGGTGATCTGGGCTCCGGTCCGGTCGGCGGCGTATTCCCGGTAGCGCGAGAGTGCGCGGAGGAGGATGTACGACACGGCGTAGACCACGGCCGAGACGGCGATGATCACCAGGATCTGGGCGCCGGCGTTCCCGCGACTGCGGCCCAAACTCCCGTAGAGACCCATGCGCACGACGAGTGCGGCGAGTGTTGCGAGGAAACCCGCGATCGTCATCACGAGTACGTCGCGGTTGACGATGTGGCCGATCTCGTGGGCGATGACGCCTTCGAGTTCATCCTTGTCGAGTCGCTCGACGAGGCCCGTCGTGACGGTCACGCTCGCGTTCTTGCGACTGCGGCCCATCGCGAACGCGTTGGGCATGTCGGTGTCGGCGATCGCGAGCCTGGGCTTGGCGATGTCGTTGAGCTGGCAGAGGCGGTCGACCATGGCGTGGTACTCGGGCGCCTCCTCGGCAGTGACGAAGCGCGCATTCATGGTGCGCATGGCCAGCTTGTCGCCGAAGAACACCTGAAAGAACGCGAAGGCTCCGAAGAGCACGAGCACGAGGATCGCCGAGGCTCCGAGCGCGATGACGACCCCGATGAAGACCGCGTAGAGCAGTCCGAGCCCGAAGAAGGTCACGCCGATCCGCGCGGTCAGGCCTCCGTCCGCCCCCTGCCACTGTCGCGCTGCCACCGTCCTGAGCCCCCTTCTCGCCCGCGCAGTGATGATACCCCGGCGAGGTAGGCTGCCCGTCGATGCCGGGTGAACACGACCTCCGCCGCTCGCGCTTCAGCCCGCTGCTCTGGCCGCTCGCGCCCAACCCGTGGGTCCGGGTGGACGCGGAGGGCGTCCACCTACGCTTCGGCGTGATGGGGCGCGCTGACATCCCACACGAGCAGATCGCGCGGTCGGGGACGGTCGAGTGGCCGTGGATCGCGGGGACCGGCGTGCGTCTGGCGCGCAGGATGGTGGCCTTCACCTTGGCTTCCGGCCCCCACGCACTGCTGGAAGTCGAGCCGCCGGTGACGGTTCGCGCGCCGCTGTCCTGGCGTGCCCATCGTGTCGCGATCGGCGTGGCGGACGTCGACGCCTTCCTGGCCGACGTGGCCCGGTATCACCCGACCGTCGGGGGCTGACTTACCCCGCGACGTGCTCGATGACGAAGAGCCGGTTCATGTCGGGGTCCTCGACCTGCATGACCAGCGCTCCGCCCATGTCGTCAATGACACCGCACTTGACCTCGTGGGCGGTGAGGTGCTCCCGCAGTGCGGCCAGGTCAGCCGTCCGGAGCACCGCGGTCGCACCGCCCTGCTCCGGCTTGCGTGCCAACTCGCCCTGAACCGCCAGGTCGACGCCGCCGCCGACGTCGTACTCCGCGTAGTCGATCCCGTGCTGCTGCTTGAGCGTGAGGCCGAGCACGCCCTCGTAGAAGGCGACCGATGCTTTCATGTTCGCGGTCTCGTAGATGACGGTGTCCATCGCCTCGATGTGGGGCATTGCCTCTCCTGATGCGGGTGCAGGGCGCGGCGGGAGTCTAGAACGTCACGCCGTGGGCGTTGCGCAATGCCCGGGTGCAGGCGTCGCATGCGTTGCAGGAAAGTCTCAGAGGACGTCCCGCACGCCCTGATGTCTTTGTCAGGTGCCGCGGGCGCGATAACCCTGCCGCACATGCGCCACTTCCACCGATCTGCCCTGCTGCTGTGCCTCCTGGCCTTCACGGCCTGCGGGAGTGGCGGCACGGCCACGACCGAAGTCTGGTTCCTCACCGAGAGCGGCAGCCTGGCGAGCGAGGAGCGCGAGATCGCCGACGGCTCCTCGGCGGACGAACTGGCGGCCGCCGTCGCCGCCCTCGCGGAGGGGCCGCAGGATGAGGGCCTCGTCGCCGTACTGCCGCCGGACACGACCCTGTCGTCTGAGCTGAGCGACGGGACGGCGACGGTGGAGATGGGGGCGGGGTTCGCCTCGCGAGTTTCCGCGGCCGGCTCGTCCGCCGCGATCCAGGTCGTCGCGCCGATCGTCTGGACGGCCACCGCCGTGGACGGCGTGGAGGGCGTCCTGCTCACCGAGGGTGGTGCGCCGCTCGAGCTGACTGGATCAGGACTCGTGTTCGACGACCCGTTGACCCGCGACGGCTTCCCCGGAGTGGCGGGATGATCCGGGGGCTCGTGCTCCTGGGCGCGGTCATCGCGACCGCCGTCCCCGCCATTGCCCTCGGCGACGATGTTCCGCCGCCGCTCGAGCCTCCGGCTTCGAGGGCCTCCGAGCCGCCGCCCGCTCCCCCCGCGGCGGCTCCGGGGCCCGAAGCTCCCGTCGTCCGCCGACCGGATGAGATATTGATCGCGATCGATCCGGGCCACGGTGGCGCCGACCCGGGAGCCATCGGCGTGCTGCCGCCGGGCACGCGCACCGGCCTGACCCGCCGCCGCGGTGGCCGGGCGCTCCTCGAGAAGGACGTCAACCTCGATGTCTCGCGCCGCCTGCAACGCTGGCTCGAGACCCGGGGTTATCGGACGATCATGACCCGCACGCGCGACAGGGGCGCCGGCGATCTCCCGTACCGGCGCGAGGGCGAGGACCTGGCACGCCGGTCGCGCATCGCCAACGAGGCCGGCGCCGACCTGTTCGTATCGGTCCATGCCAACGCGTCGCTCACGGGGGCCTTCCGCGGAACCGAGACCTACCACTTCTACGTGGCGAGCACGGGCGGTCGCGATCTCGCGCGCTCGGTGCAGGAGCGGATGATCGCGCGCATCGGCCTGCCGAACCGAGGCGTCCGCCGCGCCGGTTTCCATGTGCTGCGTGCCACCACGATGCCCGCGGTCCTCGTCGAGACGGCCTTCGTTGATCATCCGGCGGATGCCCAGCTCCTCGCCCGGCCCCGGGTGCGTGCCGAGATCAGCCGGGCGATCGGGGAGGGGGTCGACAACTACCGTCGCGCGGGTGAGCGCCACGTGCCGAGCGATCCCGAGGAGATGGCGCGCGCGCCCCTGCAGATCAGGTACTGGGTCCACGCGGGCATCTTCCTCAAGCGGTCGGCGGCCGACCGGCGGCGCGCGGCGCTCCGCCGGAAGGGCTTCGAGGTGGCCGTGCGCCGGCGCTATGCGCGCAAGCACGACCGCGCGGCGTTCTTCGTCATCGCCGGGCAGTTCGTTTTCCTCGACAACGCCAAGCGCCGGCGCGCCCAGCTGCGTTCCGCCCGGCTGCCGGGGATCATCACCTCGGCGAGGCCGGCACCACGGCCCTGACCGCGGGGGGCATCGGGGGGCGGGCGTAGTGTGCTGCGCCGTGCCGGCCCCGGGTCAGATATCGCTTCCGTTGCCATCCCAACCCGGGACGGGCGACCCCCTGCTGGCCGACAAGCTCCACGCGCTGCTCGTGCGCCGGGGGCGACCGCTGGAGTGTGGTCAGGTCGCCGCCCAGGTCCTCCGGATCCGTCGTTGCCCGCCCGCGCTGTCGCGGCGGATCGTCGGCGAGCTGGTCACGGCTGATCAGCGCCTGGCCTGGCACGGGAACGACCTCGTCGGCCTTGCCCCCGACGGATGGTCGGCCCTGTCGCCGGGAGAGGCGTCCTACTGCGTCGTCGACCTCGAGACGACGGGCGGCGCTCCCGGCGGGGCGAAGATCACCGAGATCGGCGCGGTCCGGATCGCGGCAGGGGAGATCGGCGAGTCCTTCTCCTGCCTGGTTAATCCGGGCCGCCCGATTCCAGACGTCGTACGCGGTATCACCGGCATTACGGATGAGATGGTCCGGGATGCGCCGGAGATCGACGATGCGCTCCCGGGGCTGATCGAGTTCGTGGGCGACGACGTGCTCGTCGCCCACAACGCGCCCTTCGATCTCCGCTTTCTCAACTACGAGCGCCGACGGGTCCTCGGCAGCTACTTCACCCAGCCCTGGCTCGACACCCTCGTGTTGTCGCGGCGCCTTCTCCGCGGGCAGGTGGAACGCCACGATCTCGGGTCTCTCGCGGAGTGGGCGGACACGCAGACGCGTCCGACGCATCGTGCGCTCTCCGACGCCGCGGCAACAGCGGAGCTCCTGCTCGCATTCTTCCCCCGGCTCGCCGAGCGGGGCATCACGAGCGTTGCCGAGGCCGTCGCTTACGGCAGCGCCCGCAGCAGCCGGCATTCGCACAAGCTGGCCCTCGCTGAGGACCTGCCCTCGCGGCCCGGCGTCTACTTCATGCGGGACCGTGACGGCGAGCTGCTCTACATCGGGGTCGCGGGGAACCTGCGGCGCCGGGTGCGCTCCTATTTCGGACCCGGCGGGCGCCACGCGCGCCGGATCGGGCGCGCGCTCGAGGAGCTCGACCGTGTGGATCACGAGGTTCACGGGTCGGAGTTCGAGGCACGTCTGCGCGAGGGCGCCCTCATCCGCGAGCTGCGCCCCAGCTGCAACCGGAGGGGTGTGAAGCCACGCGGCCACTACCTCAAGCTCAGCGTCAGCGAGGAGTTCCCCCGCCTCTATTGCGTCTCGCGAACGGCCGACGACGACGCGCTCTACGCCGGACCGCTGCGCTCAGAAGGCGGGGCGCGCCGGGCGCTGGCGGGACTGCTCGAGCTCTATCCCCTGCGGCGGTGCCATCCGATCTGCGCTCCGGGGCGCCCGCGCAGCTCCGGGGCCGGCGCGGCCTGTTGTGGGGGCCCCTGCGCCGATGATGACCCCGACGCGTACGGTCACGAGGTGGCGGCGCTCGTCGCCCTGCTGGAGGGCCGGCCCGAGGCCCTGGCGGATCTCGGCCGCCGGGCGGTGAGGTTCCTCGCCGGCTGCCCGGACCAGGAGAGCGGGCGGGAGTCGGTGTCCGACATCGTCCGCGCGCTGACGGCCCTGTCCGGACTGCGCCGCGCGGCGCGGCATACCGCCGTGACCCTCGAGCCTGGTGTCGACGAGGGCAGCGTCGTCGCGTTCTTCATCGCCTCGGGGCGTGTCGTCGACCGGCGGGAGCTACCGTCGCGCGGCTGGCGCAGTACCGTCGCGGAGGGCCTTGCGCGGGTGCGCCGGGAGCAGGCCGGCCCGCCACGCCCGCCGCAGGCCTGGGAGGCGGATGAGATGGCCATCGTCAACAACCACCTGAACACGGCCACCCACCGTGTCACCCTCGACCGCGGCTGGTCCGACGACGACGTGCTCTCCAGCATGAGACGCCAGATATCCGGCCTCCGGCGCCGCACGGCCGCCTGAGAAACTCGCACCCGGCTCGTGAACGGCCCTCCGGCCGGCCTCGGCAGTGCCCGGTCCGGGCTGCGGCGGACAGCTGGATAGCGTCGGAGTTTTCCGGAATCGTCTCAGCGACGGCCTCAGGTAAACGCTTGTCGCCGGCGACGGCCGTGGCCCTCCGCCCGAGCACCCCGAACTGATCTCACCCGAGGTACGCCGAGGGCGGTGCCGTGCAGGCATTCGCCGATCGCCTCGGGAATCCGCTCGCCGGCCCAATGCCCGTGCCGTCCTCGACGCCGTCGACGTCGATCATCGACAGTCAGGTCACGTCGCATCCAGGCGCGGCGCCTGCTCGACCTGTCGCTGAAGGCCGCGGGCCGAGAGCCGCCCCTCGGCCGGTCGGCCCCGGAGCTCGCCAGAAACCACGACGATGGCGAATCCCGGGGCAGGACCCGGGAGACCAACGGGTTTGCCGCAGCTCGGCCGGTTCGTGCCCCGATGCGTCGGTTTCCCGCAGAGAATCAGATGGAGCGTGACAGCGCGGCGTTGGGACACCGTGGCCGGTGATCGCGGGGCCCGCGGAGATCAGACGAGGGGGGAGCGCCCGCGATGTTCGATCGGCCGATGAACGGGACGGCGTGCTGGGTCGATTTGTCGACGCCGGACACTGAGGCGTCGGCGAGCTTCTATTCGGAGCTTCTCGGGTGGGAGGTGTCGGTGATGGCTTCCCCGATGGGCGACTACTTCGTGGCGTCGGTAGGGGGCCGGGAGGTGGGCGGAATGATGGAGCAGCCCCCGGAGCTGAAGGGAGGGCCCACCCACTGGACGGTCTTCTTCCTGGTCGATGACCTGGAGGAGGTCGTCTCGCGGGTGAGCGCGGCCGGTGGCAGGGTCGTGCAGCCGTCGTTCGAGATACCCGGCGGAGCGCGCGTCGCCGTGGTCTCCGACGACTCCGGCGCGATGTTCGCGCTGATCACCGGAGGGCCTGAGCCCCGTGCGTACCTCTCGACCGACATCGGCGC
>JAHEIS010000071.1 GCA_024639225.1 Actinomycetes bacterium
CGCGGTGTGCGCGTCGCGCCCGGCGGTGCCGGCGGGGTTCCGCCGGAGCGGGGACGCCCGCCCGCGTCGGCGCCTCTGAGTGTTCCCCCTCGGACGGTGGGCTTCAGTTCTCCCCGCTCCTGCCGATAACCCCTCCCGAATGCCTCCACGGCGTACGTGCCCCCCGTGCCCCGTCCGACCCCTGCGAGACCTGATGCCCAACTCTCCCGCCCTTCACGGCCGCCCGTCGCGTCCCTCAAGTCGCTCCCCGCGCTCCCATGCCATCGTCGCGGCCGAGTTGCGGGGCCTCGGTGGCCTCGTCCTGGAACAGGCGCTGATCGACCGTCGCGCGCAGCCGATCACGAGCTTGGTCGAGTGGACGAACCGGCTCGCTGAGGAGCTCGGCGTGGATGGCGTCGGAGCCCCCGAGAGCTATGCCCTGTTGCTGCGCTCGATCGTGACGGTCAACCGTCGGGCCGAGGTCCTCGCGGAGGCTGCGCTCACCAAGTGAGCCCGCCGGGCGGCTGGTAGCGTGCCGCCCCGGCGCCGTCCGCACGTCGGCGCGCCAACCGGGAGGTCGGCTCGCCCTATCCAGAACATCTGCGCGCACGGGTCGATGAGTACCTCGCGACCCTCGAGTTCCCCTCTGCCGACGCCGCCACCGACGGCCTCGTCGAGGCGATGCGTTATTCACTGCTTGCAGGGGGAAAGCGTCTGAGACCGGTGCTCACCCTCGCGACCTGCGCCAGTCTCGGAGAGGAATCGGACAGGGTTCTGCCGAGCGCGGCCGCGCTCGAGCTCGTCCACACCTACTCGCTCATCCATGACGATCTCCCGGCCATGGACGACGACGAGCTCCGCCGTGGCCGGCCGACGTGCCACGTTGTCTACGGGGAGGCCACGGCGATTCTGGCCGGCGATGCGCTGTTCGCCGAGGCCGTCCGTCTCGTCTGCGAGGAGCAGCCCGGAGAGCCGGCGGTCCGGCTCGAGATCCTGACGGAGCTGAGTCGTGCGACCGGCGTCGGGGGCATGGTCGGTGGTCAGTTCCTCGATCTCGCGGGTGCAGGTCGGGCCTCCATCGAGGCCCTCCGCGCGGTCCACGCACTGAAGACGGGCTGTCTCATTCGCTGCGCGGTCCGCTGCGGCCTGGCGGTTGCGGGACCCGATGACGCGGTGGCTCGCGACTACGACGCCTTCGCCCAGGAGCTCGGCCTCGGATTCCAGATCGTCGACGACATCCTCGACGTCGAGGGCAGCAGCGCGGACATGGGGAAGGAGACCGGCTCGGACGCACGGTCGGGCACGGCTACCTATGTGAGCCTCCTCGGGGCGGACGGCGCCCGCGAGGCGGCCGCGGCGTCACGCGAACGGGCTCTCGAGATCCTCGACGGGCTCCCCGGGGACACCGGGGATCTACGCGCCATCGCCGCGCTCATCTACTCCCGGCGAGGCTGACTCCCTGCGCGCGGCCGTTCTGCACGGACCCGATGACCTCCGGATCGAGGAGATTCCGGATCCCGTGCCCGGGCCGGGTGAGGTCGTCCTCGAGGTCGATGTGGCGCTGACATGTGCCACCGACACCAAGATGCTGCGCGCGGGCAGCCATCCCGCCCTCGGGCCGCTGCCGGCCGGCTTCGGGCACGAGTGCGCCGGCCGGGTCGTCGCCCGCGGCCTCGGAGTGGCGGGGGTGAGCCTCGGCGAGCGCGTCGTGCCCGGCAACTCGGCCCCGTGCGATCGTTGTCGGACCTGTCGCCGCGGTCGCCCGTCCCTCTGCGCGGAGCCTCGTTTTCTCACCGGCGCATTCGCGCCGCTGCTCCTGGTCCCGCCCCGGATCGTCCGGCGGAATCTCCTCAGGATCCCGGATGGGCTCGCCCTGGAGATCGCCGCCATGGCCGAGCCGCTCGCATGCGCGATTCGCGGAGTCGAGCGGAGCGGCGCCGGGCGTGGGGACGCCGCCGTCGTGCTCGGCGGCGGTCCGCAGGGCGTCTTTCTGAGCTGGCTGCTCGCCCGTCGAGGCTGCCGGGTGGTCCTCTGTGATCCACATCCCGAGCGACGGGAGCGTGCGTTGGCCTTCGGTGCCGCATCCGTCGCCGCCCCGCCGGACGGTTCCGGGGCCCTCGCGGAGCTGGTCGAGCTGACCGCCGGCGGAGCCGACGTCGTCATGGTGGCCGTCGGGCGTGCCGAGGCCTGGCGGCAGGCGTTTGATGTCGTGCGTCCCGGGGGCGAGGTCAACCTCCACGGCGGCTGCCCCCCGGGCGGCGAGATCCACCTCGACGCCCATCGTCTCCACTACGACGAGGTGACCGTCCGGGGTTCGTTCCACCACACTCCCGAGACTCTGCGCGCGGCGATGGCCATCCTCTCGGCGGGTGAGATGCCCGCTCGGGCCCTGCTGGATGCGCCGATCGGCTTGGCTGATCTGGCCCGGTCGCTCGCCGCCGGTGGCGACAAGCGACCGGTCGACGTCGTCAGCTGACGTTCTCGTCCATGAGCCGGCGAACCTTGTCGAGCTGAGCGGACTGTTCGCGCAGCTCGGCCAGTTCCTTCTCCTGGGCGCGGACGACTCCGCTCAACTCCTCCAGAGCCTCCTGGGCCCGGGCGAGCGCCGCGCTGGCGGTCGCGCCGGACGCGCCGCCGCGCCGCCGGCCGCGGGGTCGACCCCGCCTGCGCGTGCTGCTGTCGTCGCCCTTGCGCTTGCGCGCGATCCGATAGTAGTTCGCGGCAACCGTGCCGCTCCGGCGGCCCGACTCCTCGCTGATCCGCTGAAAGGCCTCGGTCCGGCTCAGACCCTGATCGCCGACCAGCGCCTCGACCTGCTCGAATATCTTCTCGCCGACACCGCCGGGGCGCCCCGGGCCGCGCTTGGCTGGCTGCTCGGGCGCCGCGCCGCCGGATACGGGTGTTGCATCACCGGACGTCGGTTCGGTGTTTGTCGGGTCATGAGGCGGGGGGCTCATGCTGTCGGTGCTCATGGGTGCCTCTCATACAACTACGTGTGGCCAGCGCCGCATATTACATAATTATTTACCTAGCCGGATTTCGTCTCTCCGGAGTCTGTGAACAGCAGCATGCTCGCTGTGTAGCCGTGGAGATGTGATGCGCCTCCCACGGGTCCGATCTCACCGTTGGCGAAGAATCCGGCAACCGCCGGGTCGCCGAAGGCGCTCCCCACGGCCTCGGCGTCGTGCCCGGGCTCGCCGAAGAGCTGGCTGCCACGGCCGTTACAGGTGAACATCAGGCCGCCCGCGATGTCGCCCCCCGCGAGTCCCTCACGGATATCGGCCAGACGGTCACGCAGCTCATCCCGTGCGGTCTGCTCGTCGCGAACCTGGAGCTGGACCACCTGCCCGATGCGCATCCGCTCTCCGATCATGATCGTGCCGTCCTCGGACTCGCCGGCGCGCAGCGCGCGGACGAGGAAGTCCCCGGTGCCGTAATCGGCGCGGTTCTCGTCGACGACGATCCCGGCGAGAATCCCCTCGTCCGCGAGTTGCCGCTCCTCCTCGTCGAGTTCGGCGATGACCTCGTTCAGCTTCTCCCGGGCCGGCCGGCCCGCGAGTTCGCTGACGACCGGGCCGTCGGCATCGGTGACCGTCATCTCCGGTCCGATCGGCGCGCACCCCTGGGACACGGCGGTCACGGTCTCGACACCGGAGAGGAGCACGCCGACGGCGCCGGCCTCCAGCTCTTCGCGGCCGAAGAACAGCCGGTGATCTCCGGCCTGCATGCCCCCCGAGGCAAGGCCTCCGACCACGGTGGGCGCCTTGCGCCGGTTGATCTCGTTCAGCATCAGGTCGGTGGGGAAGCTGAAGGGGTCCGAGAGCACGATCATCGGCCCGGCGGGGGGAGGGTCCGCGTCGAGGTCCGGCGGCCAGCCGTCGATACCGATGCCCTCCTCGACCCGGTGGGCGGTGACATGGAATGAAGTGATGCTCGCCTCCGGCAGGAACGCCGCCCACGCCGAGATGGCGGGCGGCTGCTCGATCTCCCGCCCGTCGGCGATGACCGCTTCGGCGGTGCAGCCGATGAGATAGTCCGGCGACAGGGCGTCGTGGATGAGCGCACTCGGTCCGTCGCCGACAGGGTTGAGCAGGTCGGGCGAGACGAAGACCGCCATCAACGTGGGGCGCACGCCCTCACCGAGGCCTCGTCGAATCGCTGCGACGACCTCCTCGACCGCCCGCCCGGCGTGTGGCCGGGTGGACGCCGCGGCCGCGAAGCGGTTCCCACTCATGGTCGGCCTCCGTGTTCGGCCGCGTACTGCTCGTCGGGTGGCAGCGGTTCGAGCAGTTCGCGCGCGAGCTCTTCGTGCTCGGCGGGGACGAGGATCTCCCGCGGCCCGCCGGCCAGCATGTCGGGGACGTCCACCGCGGTCGGCCGGCGGGCGAACGAGGGAATCCCCTCACCGCGGAGGATCTCCAGGAACAGCTCGGCCTCGGGTTGGTGCGCGACCCAGCCGACCGCGATCCAGCGGACACGGTCCTCCTCGGGCTCGTCGTGCCCGTCCCAGCCGAACGGCCACCACCAGCTCACAGCCGCATCTCCAGGGGGAAGGGGTCGGGCCGGTTCGCGGTCTCGGGGCGACCGATGGCGAACGGCAGGATCAGGGCGGCGCCGGCGATGAACCCGGCGATGTGGGCTACATACGCCACGTCGCCTCCCCCCGCGGTCGCCGAGTCGCCGAGCAACAGGAACTGCAGGCCGAAGTAGATGGCGAGCCAGGCCCAGGCGGGGATCTTGAGAGGGAAGACGTAGATCAGCGTGAGGATCTTCCTACGCGGGTAGAGCACGAGGTAGGCACCGAGCATGCCGCTGATCGCGCCGGATGCACCGATGAGGGGGATCTCCGAACCCGGCTCCACCAGAATCTGGCCGACCGCGGCGATGACGCCGCACAGCAGGTAGAAGGGGATGAACCGGATGCGCCCGAGCCGGTCCTCGATGTTGTTGCCGAAGATCCACAGGAACAGCATGTTGCCCCCGAGGTGCAGCCAGCCGCCGTGCAGGAACTGGTGGCTGACGAGGCTCATCCATCCCGGCCGGGTCAGGCTCTCCTCGACGCAGGGGTTCGCGGAGCCGGCGGGATCGTTCACGACGTGCTCGGGGACCACGCCGAACTCGCAGGCGAAGGCGAACCCCTCGGTGAAGGCGAACACGTCGGCGCTGCTGCCCAGCGTCAGTTGGTACCCGAAGATGATGGCGTTGAGCACGATGATCCCGATTGTGAGCACGGCGAGGCGGAGCGTCGGGTTGTCGTCGCCCAGCGGGATCATGACCCGGGATCGTCGCCGAGGACGTGAGCCAGAAGCGCCGCTTGGGCATGCATGCGGTTCTCCGCCTGGTCCCACACCGCCGACCGCGGGCCGTGGAGCACGCCGTGGGTGACCTCGTCGCCGTAGTGGGCCGGCAGGCAGTGCAGCACGACGGCGTCCCCGGCCGCTTCGGCCAGCAGCGCGTCGTCGACCCGGAAGGGCCCCAGCGCCGACCGGCGCGCCTCGGCGGTTTCCTCGTCGCCCATCGAGACCCAGGTGTCGGTGTAGACAGCCCGCGCCCCGCGTACCGCCTCCCCGGGCTCCCGGGTGCCATCGACCCGGCCACCGAGAGCCCGGGCGGCCGCATCGGCCCAGGCCATCACCTCGGCATCGGGCTCGTAGCCCGCCGGGCAGCCGCATGTGAGATCGATGCCCGTCAGTCCCGCGATGATCATGAGCGATGTGCAGACGTTGTTGCCGTCACCCACGTAGGCGACCGGCAGGCCGACGAGATCACCGAATCGCTCGGCCAGCGTCTGGGCGTCGGCCAGGGCCTGGCAGGGGTGGTGCTCGTAGGTCAGGGCATTGATCACGGGCACGTCGGCGGCCCGGTCGAGCTCGGTGATCGTGGCGTGGGGTCCGGTGCGGATGACGATTGCGTCGACCATCCGGGACAGAACCTTCGCCGTGTCCTCCACGGTCTCGCCCCGGCCCATCTGCATGTCGCGTCCTGAGAGCACGAGCGAGTCGCCGCCCAGGCGGGCGATACCGCTCTCGAACGACACACGCGTTCGTGTCGAGGGCTTCTCGAAGATCAGCGCGATCACCCGGCCGGCGAGAAGCGGTGGCCAGTTCCGGTCGGCCTTCAGGTCCGCGGCGGACTCCAGCAGCGCAGCGATGCCCGCGGGATCGTGGTTGCGCAGCGAGAGCACGGACCGGCCGCGTAGCGAGGGGTGGGGTGTGATCATGACGCGCGCCCTTCCAATGGTCCCCGTTCCCAGCCCGCGCCGAGGCGCATGGCCAGATCGATGTCATCCGCGGCGGCGACCTGCTCGTCGCGGCACAGTTCCGCCTCGTCCTGCGCCGCCGCGTAGAACGCCTCCGCGGCCGCGGAGGCGCCTCGGTCGCGGGGCGCCTGATCAGCCAGCGCGAAGCCGACGCCCGTCTTCTGGCCCAGCGATCCCGCCGCGACCAGCTCCGGCAGGGCGGACCCCTGGGCGAAGCGCTCGCCGTACGCTGCCTCGAGATCACGCAGCAGGAAGCTGAGAGTGTCGAGTCCGACGAGGTTGCCGAGCGCGAACGGTCCCATCGGCGCCGGTCCGGCGGCGACGATCGCGGCATCGGCGGAGGCGGGTGAGCTGCCTGAGGTCTCAGTGACCCGGTAGGCGGCGGCCATCGCCCGCGTGAGGATCCGGTTCACGAGAAAGCCCGGGCACTCGCGCACGCCGACCGGCGTCTTGCCCAGCGCTCGCGCCAGAGCCATCGCCTCGGCCTGCGCGTCATCGGTCGTCTCGCGGCCGCGGATGACCTCGACCAGGGGCATAACGCTGGCCGGGTTGAAGAAGTGCAGCCCGACGGTCCGTCCTGGCCGTCCGGCGGCCGTGCCGAGCTCGGAGATCGACAGACCGGAGGTGTTGCTCGCCAGCAGCGCCCCCTCATCGGCGTGTCTTCCCAGCGCGGCGAAGACCGCCCGCTTGACGTCCATGCGCTCGGTCACCGCCTCGACGATGGTGTCGCAGCCGGAGACGGCCGCGGTGTCGCCGGCGGTCGTGATGCGGGCGCGGATGGAGGCGGCCTCCTCGGTCTCGAGGCGCCCCTTGGCGCGGCGCCTGGCGGTGATGGCGTCGACATGTTCGCGCGCCGCCGCCAGGGCCTCAGGGGCGGCGTCGATCAGGAGCACGTCCCGCCCGGCGGCCGCGCCGGTCCAGGCGATCTCCGACCCCATGACGCCCGCGCCCACGATGGCGATCGGCACCTCAGGCGCTCCGGGCCGGCGCGGCGTCGCGCTGGGCGAGCAGGGCAAGGCCCAGGCCGACGCCCCCGAGGAGCAGGTGGAGAGCGACGGTCTCCCGATCGCCGGTGAACACCGCGCTCGGATTGCCTTGGAGGAGCAGGCCCAGCAGGCCCCAGACAATGAGCGCCGCCCCCCCGGCCAGGCCGAAGATCCGGCGGCCGGCGATCGTCGTGGCAAGCGCGATGCCGACCAGCCCGGCGGCGAGGTAGACCACGGCGGCGAGCGGATGCACGACGAAGATGGCAACGGACTCCGCCGGACCGCTGAAACCGGTGCGGAGCAGACCCAGCGTGCCGATGAAGGCGAGGAGGGTCGAGGTGAAGCGCCCCCACGTCCGGAGTCGGCTGTCGGCCTCGCTGTCGGGCGCCTGTTCACGGCTCATCGCCGCCAACCTACAAGCAGCCCCACGGCGCGGGTGAGCACCACGGCGACGACCGCGCCGAGGACGGTCCCGGCGGCGATGTCACCCGGCTCGTGATCCCCGGTGAGTACCCGTGCTCCTCCACCGACGGCCGCGCCGGCCCAGGCAGGTGACGCGAGCAGGCTCCCTCGGGCCGTGAGCGTGGTCGCGATCGCGGCGGCGGCGGCGGCGTGGCGGGATGGCATGCCGCCCTCGGCGCGCGGGCCCGGTCGTGCCCGACCCACCCGGTCGCGAAGGGCGCGCGCGATCAGCGATGCGGATCCGGCAGCCGCCAGCGCCGCCAGGCCGGTGACGCGCGTCGGCCGCCGGGCGATCAGGGCTCCCACGAGAAGCTGGAAGGATGGTGCCATGGACATGGCGACCAGCCGGGCCCATCGGGACCGGGGCGCCCACGCCCGGGCCCGGTCGCCGAGTGAGCGGTCGTGTGCCGACAGCTTTCGCAGGCTGGTCACACGTCAAGAGTAACGTCGCCCGGACCGGCGGCCGCCCACTCGCATGACCTTCTCCCGACTCGCACTTCTCGCGCTCCTCCTGTTCGCCGCGGTCGGCTGCGGCACGGCGGATGTCACTCCGCAGGTGAGCCTCGATCCGCCGGAGGAGCGCGAACCGTTGGGTCCGGTCAGCGTCCCGGCGCTGGACGGCAGCGGACCCCTGGAGATCTCCGCGAACGGCAGGCCGCTCGTGCTCAACTTCTGGGCATCCTGGTGTGGTCCGTGTCGCGCGGAGCTGCCGGACCTCCAAGCGTTGTCGGCGGAGCGTGACGTGACCGTGGTCGGCCTGCTCCACGATGACGTCCCCGGAGCCGCGCGCGCGTTCGCCGATGAGCTCGGCGTGACCTTCCCACTCGGTGACGACTCCGACGACGCTCTCTACAGCCGGTTCCAGGCCACGGGCCTGCCGATCACCGTCTTCGTCGACGCGGACGGTCGTGTCGCCTCCCGCTGGTTCGGTCCCCTGGATCGCGAGACGTTGGACGCTTTCGTGGACCAGCTCGCATGAGCGACTCCGGGGCGACGTAGGATCCGGGCTCGCCTCGCCCTCCGTGTCGTCGCGCGCCGCCTCCCTGGTCTTCTGGTCGTCCTCGGCACTGATCGCCGCCGAGACGCTCCTGTTCGGCCTCGTCGTCCCGGCCCTGCCCGAGTTCGCCGACAGGCTGTCGCTGTCGGACTCCGAAGCCGCGGTGATCTTCGCGCTGTTCCCCCTCGGCGCTCTGCTGTCATCGATCGTGGGCGCGGCCATGGTCGAGGCGCTGGGCCGCCGTCCGGTGATGCTGATCTCCATCGTCGTGATGTCGGCGGCGACGGTCGGTTTCGCGTACTCCGAAGTCGTCGCGCTTTTTGCGCTCAGCCGGTTGATGCAGGGCGCCGCGACCGGGCTCGCCTGGACCGCGGCCCTCGCGGCGATCAGCGACGTCTTCCCCGCGAGTGAGCTCGGGTACCGGATGTCTCTTGCCGAGGCGGTGGGGGGTGCCGGTGGCGGGCTTGCCGGTCCGGCGGTGGGCGGCATCGCCATCGATCTCATCGGGGCCCGGCCGACCTTCCTGATCGCCGCGGTGGTCCCGCCGATCGTCGCGATCCCTGTCCTGCTCAGCCCCGAGACCCGGCAGGGCCGCATGGCCCCGTCCGTCCCGCGGCTCGCGGCCCTCCGGAGGGTCATGCAGGAGCCGCGCGCGCGCGTCGCCGCGGGGGCCCTGGTCGGCTTCGCGATGGTCATCGGTCTGGTCGAGCCGCTGCTGCCGCTCGATCTCGATCGGCGCCTCGAGCTGTCGGCGGCGATGATCGGACTGGTCTTCGGAACGCTGATCCTGTCGGATCTGCTCACCGCTCCGATCGCGGGGCGCTGGTCCGACCGGCGCGGGCGTTCGGCGCCGATCGCGTTCGGCGGGGCGCTGATCGCGGCGGCCCTGCCACTCACCGCGCTCGGACCACCGCCGATGGTCTTCGGCGCGGTCGTCCTGCTGGGTATCGGTCTGGGGAGCTTCGGCGCGGGTATCGGTGCGCTCATGACCGAGGCCGTCGATGCGGCCGGGTACGCGGGGCAGTACGGGCTCAGCGCGGGAGTGATGAGCGCGATCTTCTCTCTCGGGGCGCTGCTCGGGCCGGTGCTCGGAGCCGCCGCCCGCACGGTGCTGCCCTATCTCGCCACGGCCGCGATGCTGTCCGCCATCATCCTCGCCGCCACCATCTGGATGGTCCGTGAACTCGCCGCTGCGCGCGAGACGGCCCCCGGGTAGGACGCCAATTCGGGCCCGGGAGTACATACTGGCCCTGTGGCCGATGAGATCGAGCGGCGCGTCGCGGCCCACGCCCGGCGCCACGGGCTCCTGCCGTCCGGCTGGCGGGTGCTGGCGATGGTCTCCGGCGGCCCCGACTCGATGTGCCTTCTGGGGCTGCTGGCCCGCATCCATCGACCGGAACTGGTCGGCGTCCTCAGCGTTGACCACGGCCTGCGACCGGAGTCCGCGGGCGAGGCCGACCTCGTGCGCCGGACGTCGGCCCTGATGGGAATCGACTGCGAGATCGTCCGCCCGGAGATCGCCTCCGGTGCGGGGCTGCCGGCGCGCGCGCGCGACGCGCGCCTGCGGGCCGGCCGGGATGCCGCGCGACGTGGCCGCTATGCGCGCATCGCGACCGGCCACACCGCCGATGACCAGGCCGAGACCGTGCTGTTCCGGCTCGCGCGGGGGACCGGGCGGTCGGGCGCGATGGGAATCGCGCCGCGGCGGGACGCGATGGTCCGCCCGCTCCTGACGGCCAGCCGCGCGGAGACCCGGGCCTGGTGCCGGGCCCACGGCATGCCGTTCGTCGACGATCCGAGCAATGATGACCGGCGTCATACCCGCTCCCGGATCCGGCACGGTCTTCTGCCCGCCCTCGGCGAGGTCCACCCCGAGGCGACCCGCCACGTCGCCGCGTTCGCCGACATCCTGCGCGACGAACAGGAGATCCTCGACGGTTCGGTCGATGCTGCCTGGCGTCGCTGCGCAGCCGGCCCGGGTCTCGATGTTGCGGCCCTCGGGGCGGAGCGCGGCGCACTCGCCCGACTGTTGGTCCGCCGGCTGCTGGCCCGCTCGGGACTCGGTGGCGAGGCCCTCGCATCGGCTGCGGTCACCCGTGTCCTCGGCCTGCGCGGGCGCGAGTCGTGCGATCTCCCCGGCGGCCGTGCCGCGATCGACGACGGCCGACTCATCGCCTGGCCTGCCGCCCCCGCTCCGCTGGCCGCTCCTCTCGAGGTTCCGGGCGCGGTCGTTTTCGGGGGCGTGCGAATCACCGCCGAGAGCGGGCCGGCGCCCGAGCCGGGTCCGGAGCGCGTGGGCGTGCACGCCGCCGGCCCCCTGCTCGTGCGCGCCGTCGCCCCCGGGGATCGCCTGCCGCTGGCGGGCGGGGGGCGCCAGCGCGTGGGACGCCTGCTCGCCGCCGACGGCGTGTCGCCCCGGGGTCGCGGGGGGGTGCCCGTCGTGGCCCGCGAGGACCGCGTCATCTGGGTCGCCGGTCATCGTGCTGCCCCGGATCTTCTCGCCGAGCCCGGCACCCCGTCTACGATCCTCGCCATGGAGCGGACATGACCAGCTATCGCGTCGGAGAAACCCTCATCACGGGGGAGGATCTCCGTGAGCGTGTATCTGAACTCGCCGCGGAGATCTCCCGGGAGTACGGCGACTCGAACGTGCTCGTGCTCGGGGTGCTCAAGGGTGCCATCTACTTCATGGCCGATCTGACCCGTGAACTCGACATCCCGTTTGAGCTCGATTTCATGGCCGTGTCCTCGTATGGGTCCTCGACGACGTCGTCGGGCGTCGTGCGCATCCTCAAGGATCTCGACACCCCGATCGCGGGGCGGCGTGTGCTGGTCATCGAAGACATCGTGGACTCGGGGCTCACGCTCTCCTATCTGCTCAAGAACCTGGCGTCGCGCGGCCCGGAGTCGCTGGAGGTCTGCGCCCTGCTGGCCAAGCCGGGGCGGGGACACGACCAGCTCGTCCGCTACGTCGGGTTCGAGATCCCCGACGTGTTCGTCGTGGGCTACGGGCTCGATCTCGCCGAGGCCTGGCGGGGGCTGCCGTACATCGCCCGTCTGGAGAAAACTCCCTCGGACGACGGGCTCTGACCCCCTGCTACCCTCGCTCGACACCGTCGATTCGCACGGGTAGGGGCCCACCGCGTGAGCAAGTTTTTCAAGAGTGCCGCATTCCCGATCCTGATCGTGATCCTGCTCGCGTTCGTCGCGATGCAGCTTGCGGGCAACGGTGGGGGGAGCGACGAACCCGACCCCACGTTCGGTGAGTTCCTGACGCAGCTCGAAGCCGACCAGGTTGACAGCGTTGTCGTCGACCTCGAGCGGCAGCGTCTCGAGGTGACCCTCGACGCCCGTGGGGGTGACGACGCCGTCGAGTACGACACGGGCTACCCCGACGAGTTCGGTGACGAGCTCGAGGAGCGGCTCGCAGCCGCCGAGGTCCCGCGCGAGATCAAGTCCCGTGGGGGCAACAGCATCGGTCGCTTCCTGCTCACGCTCGCGCCCTTCGCGCTCTTCCTCATCTTCTTCCTGTTCATCCTCAACCGGATGCAGGGCGGCGGTGGCAAGGTGATGTCCTTCGGCAAGTCCAAGGCAAAGCGGATGGCGGTGGACGCGCCCAAGGTCACTTTCGGCGACGTCGCCGGGGCCGAGGAGGCCGTCGAGGAGCTGCACGAGATCAAGGAGTTCCTCGAGAACCCCAAGAAGTTTCAGGCCCTCGGAGCCCGGATCCCCAAGGGTGTCCTGCTCTTCGGACCCCCGGGCACCGGCAAGACCCTTCTCGCGCGCGCCGTCGCCGGAGAGGCGGGCGTGCCGTTCTTCTCGATTTCCGGTTCAGACTTCGTCGAGATGTTCGTCGGCGTCGGCGCCTCGCGGGTGCGCGACCTCTTCGAGCAGGCCAAGCAGAACTCGCCCTGCATCATCTTCATGGACGAGATCGACGCCGTCGGCCGCCACCGCGGAGCCGGAATGGGCGGCGGGCACGACGAGCGCGAGCAGACGCTGAACCAGCTCCTGGTGGAGATGGACGGCTTCGAGATGAAGGACAACATCATCCTCATCGCGGCCACGAACCGTCCCGACATCCTGGACCCCGCGCTGCTGCGGCCGGGTCGCTTCGACCGCCAGATCATCGTCGACCGGCCCGACCGCGACGGGCGCGCCCAGATCCTCAAGGTCCACACCAAAGGCAAGCCGATCGCAAGCGAGATCGACCTCGACGTGCTCGCCGGCCAGACCCCGGGGTTCACCGGCGCGGACCTGTCGAACCTCGTCAACGAGGCGGCCCTCCTGGCCGCCCGGCGCGACCGCAAGGTCATCTCCCAGTCCGAACTGGAGGAGGGGATCCTGCGTGTGATCGCGGGCCCCGAGAAGAAGAGCCGCCTCCTCGGGGAGAAGGAGAAGGTCATCACGGCCTACCACGAGATGGGCCACGCCCTCGTCGGCCACTTTCTGCCCAATGCCGATC
>JAHEIS010000072.1 GCA_024639225.1 Actinomycetes bacterium
CCCGGCCGATCAGACCGTAGATCGCGATGAACGCGACCCCCGTGCCCAGCGTCCCGAGCAGGATGATCGAGACCCATGCCGTCAGATCGGGATCGGCTCCCGGCGCTCTCCAGATCGCCAGCGGCAGGCAGAGCACCACCGCGGCTAGCTGCACCCGCAACAGGACCGGTAGCGCTCCGTATTTCTGCTGGAGTGGCACGCTCACGTTTGCGGCAACCCCGTAGAGGGCGACGGCGATCACCAACAGCAGGACGCCGCGCGCTTCGGTCGTGCCTCCGTCGGCGGTCGGGGCGGCCACCAGGACCACCCCGGCGAAGCCGATCGCGATGCCCGCGACCGTCGTCAGCGACGGGGGGCGGCGCAGAAGGACCCACGCGATGAGCGCAGCGAACAGGGGTAGCGCGGCGTTGATCACCCCCGCCACCGACGATTCGACCGACTGCTCGGCGATGGGGAAGAGCGTGAACGGGATCGCCATCCAGACCAGGGCGAGGAACCAGATCCTGAGCAGGTCCTCGCCCGCGATTCTGCGCCATGCCCCGGGGAACGCCGCGACGACCGCGGCGCCGAAGGCGATACGCAGGATGGCGACGACGATCGGGGGGAAGCCCTCGACCGACTCGGCGATCAGCAGGAACGAGCTCCCCCAGATGAGCGCACCGACGGCGACGAGACCCCACTCCTGGCGGCCGAAGGCGTCGGTGCTGCCCTCGGCTGTTGTGATCAGCCGCGCCCGCGGCCGGGGCTCAGTCGGCGAGGGGGTCCTCGAGGCCGAGCGGGACGTCGAGCGCGTCCTCCACCCGGATCTGCTGGGAGTACACGGCGAAGAAGGTCCGGCCTTCGAGGAACTCGCGCTCAGCGGGGAAGTCCACCTCGCCGCCGAACGCGGTCGCCTGCTGGGCGGCCAGGTCGAAGCGCTCCGACAGATCGCGCGCCGCGTCGGCTGCGATCCGACGGGTGCGGCGGCGCACCTCCGCGTCCGGGATCGGGTTCGCGCGGCCCTCGGTGATGAGGGCATCGATCCGCCCGGTCATCTCACGGATGACGTCGTCCAGATCCTCGTTCAGCTCCGCCTTGAACGCGACCGGGTCGGCCTCGGCCGTTGGGGCCGGCGCGTCATCGGAGCCACAGCCGGCGACGAGCGCGACCAGGGCGAGCATCGCCAGTACGACAAGCGGGAGTGAGTGCGTGGGACGGGGCATGGGGAGCACCCTAGCGCCGGCCCCCTCGACGGGCGGCCAGGAAGCGCTGTGCGCCTAGGCGCGCTCGTGGTGGGTCTCGGCCAGCTCATCCACCTGTGTCAGCACCTGCCCGATCAGGTCCCCGCCGGACCAACGTTCGTCGTCGGCGTTCGCCACGAGGGCGAGCGTCGAGACGATCCGGGCGACCGCGGCGTCTGTCGGACCCGGCCCCCGAGCCGACCCCGTACGCAGCGCGGATCGCGCCGGCGGAGTCCGGCCGCGTCGGCGATGTCGGTGAGAACTCGGGGCGGTCCGGCGGAGGACGCTCCGCGACAGCGCGGGCGACCGCCGCGAGTATCGCGGGAAGCAGTGGATCCTCCCCGCCGCGGCCGGCCCTGTCCTGATGATCGATGTCGTGGCTCGGCCCCACCGGCCTCCCCGACGACGTGCCCCTCCCGCGGCTGAGCCGCGGGAGGGCCCCCGGTCGCCCGATGCCGCCTGTCGCGGGGTGCGGTCGGTACGACAGGGGCACTCGGACGCCGACACTCTGCGGGATCCAGGACACCGGCAGGGGTCTCGTTCGTCATCGGTGGGCGAACGTTCCGGGAACGGGAGCGCACCGTGCCGGACCGGGGTGGCGATGGCATGCCGGTCCGTCGGCGCCCCGGGGCCCGTGCGGGACGTCGTGATGTCCATGCGCCAGAGAGGACTCGAACCTCCACGGGCGTGAGCCCACAGCGCCCTCAACGCTGCGCGTCTACCAGTTCCGCCACTGGCGCAAGGCGATGCACTCTAGACGACGGGAGGCCGGAGCGGCAACGCCGGTCTCCGCCATCGCGCGACAGATCGCGGCCGGGAGGCAGGAGGGCAGGTGTCGACCGAGAACTCTGGTAGCGTCAGAACACATGTTCGCCGCGCCCGTCTGGCGCGGTGGCCCTCCGATTTCTCCACGGGAGCACCTCACATGGACGAGTTGAGCGAGCGCCAGGCGCAGATCCTTGATGTGATCAGCCGCCACATCGCCGAGAGCGGCTACCCGCCGACGGTGCGCGAGATCGGCATGGCGGTCGGACTCACCTCGCCGTCGACGGTGCACGCGCACCTGTCGCGGCTTGAGGAGGGCGGGTACATCAAGCGCGACCCCACCAAGCCCCGCGCCATGTGGGTCAGCGCGACCGACGCGGGCCCGGCGCCATCGCCCGGCGACGTCTCCGGCGAGTCCCTGCCGATCGTCGGATCCGTGGCCGCCGGCTACCCCCGCCTCGCCGAGGAGAACGTCGAGGAGTGGGTGCGGACGCCGTTCGCGGGCGACTACGTGCTGAGGGTCACGGGTGACTCGATGATGAACGCGGGCATCCTCGACGGCGACATGGTCGCGGTGCGCCGCCAGAGCTCCGCGGACGCCGGGGAGATCGTGGTGGCGATGATCGAGGACGAGGCCACGGTCAAGACCTTCCGACGTGACGGCGACCGACCGGTGCTCCAGCCCGAGAACCCGGACTTCGACCCTATCCCGGCCGACGATGCCCAGATTCTGGGCGTGGTCGTCGGCGTGATGCGCGCCCTCTGAGCTCTCTGCCGCCGGGGCGGGCTGGTCGTCCCCCCGGCGGATCGCTACGCTGCCACGCGCAGGCCAGGTGGCCGCGGCTCGCCTCGTGCGGGCCGAGGAAAGTCCGGACACCACAGGGCAGGGTGCTGGCTAACGGCCAGCGGGGGAAACCCCAGGGAAAGTGCCACAGAAAAGACACAGCCCGGAGTTCGCTTCGCGGTAACGGTGAAAAGGTGCGGTAAGAGCGCACCAGCGGTCTGGTGACAGGCCGGCTCGGTAAACCCCACCCGGTGCAAGGCCAAACCGGAACGTCACGGGTGACCCGCCCAGTTCCAGGTAGGCCGCATCGAGGCGGTTGGCAACAGCCGCCCCAGATAGATGGTCACCCACGACAGAATCCGGCTTACGGCCTGCTACAGCTGGTGACCGCCTCGGCGGTCACCAGCCACTTCTGCGACCCGTCGGCTCAGACGGAGTCGAGCGCGTCCCGGTAGCCGCGCACCACGGCCGCCAGGAGGTGGTCGACGACGGCGCAGAGGGCCGCGTTGCTCTGGTCGTCATCGCCGTGTCCGGCGGCGATCGCATCTTCGCCCTCCTGGAGGGCTGCCGTGGCGTAGCGGGTGTGCTCCATGACGACGCGGGCACCGCCCTCGCCCTCGACCCCGCCGCGGAAACCGACCAGCTCGGCCCGGCCCGCCGTCACGCCGGCGTCGCCGGCCTCGAGGCCGGCGCTGATCATGCGCACGAAACGCGACACGGCACGGCGCGCCGCCGCCGGGCTGGGGGGCGGCAGCGGAGTGCTCACGGCATCGGAGTAGCCCGCGAGGACCCGCTCGATGATGGCGTCGGTCCGGTTGTTGAGTTCCCGGGCGAGTCCGGGAGCGGCGGGCACATCGGCCCCGGCGGAGCGGTTGACCCGTTGGCGGACCGGCGCCCCGCGCTCGGAAAGCCACTCGCGGAGCTGTTCGAGCTCGAAGCGACGGTGTCCACCCACGGTGCGATGGGAGGGAATCCGGCCCTGGTCTGCCCAACCGCGGACGGTCGCCACCGATACGCCCAGGATCGCGGCTGCCTCGCTCGCGGTGAGGGTGCGGCTGCTCGGGTCTCGCCGCCGGCGGCGCGGGGCGGCGGGGCTGGCGTCGTCTGATGCGGGCACAGCGACCTTCCTGCGGTGCTGGGGGTTCGGAGGTTCTGCTCGTTTCAGAAGCCACAGTAGCGCCGACCTCGGAAGGAACCTTCCCGCGCTCAGCGAACCGTCGAAACTGATGGATATTCTCCGGATCCGCACGGGCGCCGTCCATGCTGCCGCCCTTGGGCTGGTCGCCGCCGCGCTCACCGCCGTCGCCCTGCTTCTGGTCGCCGTGATCGAGGCCCGCGGCGATGTCGCGCCGGCAGGCACTGCCCTGGCGGACACGGCGAGAGCCGCCGCCACCGGGTCGACCCCCCTCTCAGAGGATGCTGCCCGCCGGTTGATGGTGGACGCGGGGCTCAGCACCGCCCGCGTGATCGCCCCCGACGGCTCGGTGATCGCCACGCGCGGACCCGCGGGTCGCTGGACTGCCGGGCCCGCGAGCCTCCGCGCCCGACCCGCGGGGCTGTTCGCCGGGGGGTGGTCGCTCCGTGATGGGGTCCTGGAGGCCCGCGGGGCCTTCCCCGACGGTGGGCAGCTCGTCGTCCGCACCTCGCGGCGCGCCGAGCACGGTGAGGTCGGCGGTCTTCTGTGGATCGGCCTCATCGCCCTGTTGGCCGGCCTGCTTGCCGCAGCCCGCGGACTCGCGGTCACTCGGAGCCGCGCCCGTGCCGCCGGGGCTGTCGCCGCGTCGGTCGCCGCGCTGCCGGCCGCGCCGGCTCGCGGTCCGGCGCGCCGCGATGAATGGACAGCTGTCCGACGGGAGGTCCGTCGAGCCGCCAGTCGGTGGACGAGCGCCGACGCTCGTCGTGGCCCGGGCGAGATTGCGGCGCTACTCGATCCGCTCGACCACCCGGTCGTCACCCGTGACCCCCGCGGCGTGCGCGCCGAGAATCCGGCCTTCGAGGCTCTCCGCCGGAGACTGCTGGACGACGAGTCCGCACTGCTGGACGAGCGCCTCGGGGCAGTTCTCGCGCGCCGCGGCGCCTGCGCGGACCGCGTGTCCATCGCGAGCGTCGGCCACCTGGACATCGAGGCCTGGGACGCGGGCGACGCGCGCATTGCCGCGATCACCGACCGTCGCGAGGCGGATCGTCTCGCCGCCCTTCGGCGCCGGATCAGCGGCGCCGCCCGACGTCACCTGACGGCGCCGCTCCAGGAGATCCGCCGCCAGGCGTCCGCACTCGCCGACGCCGGGGAGGAGACCGGGCCGCTCCGCATCACCGCGGCGACCGACCGACTCGAATCGGTCATCAGCCGCATGCTCCGGGACCAGGACGTTCGCGAGACCGGCGTCGCTCCCCGGCCGATCGGCCTGCCGGGACTGCTCTGGGGGCTGGCGCGCCGCTGGGATGATGAACTGCGCTCGCGCGCCCTGCGCGTCGAGCTCGACCTCGCCCCGGGGCTGCCGGCGATCAGTGCCGACGCCGCGCTGCTCGATGAGGTCTTGAGCGAGGTCGTGGACAACGCCGCGGGGTTTTCGCCGCGTGGCGAGGCCATCGTCCTCGCTGCAGCGGCCGACGGCGATGACGTGGTGATCACGATCCGGGACGCGGGGCCCGGACTGCCCGCCGACGAGGTCGCCGCCGCCCGCGAGCCGTTCTGGCGCTCGGACGCGGCCGACGCGGTTCCCGGCACGGGCCTGGGCCTGGGCGTTGCCGACGCTCTCACCCAGCGGATCGGCGGACGACTCGAGATCGATCCCGGCCCGGGTGGGTGCGTCCGTGTGATCCTGCCCGTTGCCACTGCGGCGGTTCCCGAGGCCGCCTGAGTCGACGGGCCGCCTCAGGCGAGGCGCTTGCGCATGAGCAGCGACGCGGGCGAGCCGAACAGCATTCGTCGCAGGAACCAGCTCTCGCGATCGCTGACGGAGAGGCCACAGCTCTCATAGAGCGCGCGCGCCGAGGCGTTGTCTGACGTCACGTTCAGGCAGAGGCGCCGGCAGCCCGCGCGCCGGGCATCGTGCTCGCAGCGCTCGACCAGACGACGGCCGATGCCCTGACGCCGGGCGTCAGTGGCCACGGCCAGCTCTTCGATGAACGCGTCTCCGGGTGCCATCCGCCGCACCCCCAGCGCGCTGAGTACGAGAAACGCTCGGGTGGCGACGGTGAGCCCCACCTCCCGCCGCACCGGGCCCAGCAGAGCAGGCGGGGGATCGCCAGAGATGGTCAGACTCGCCGTACCGCGGATCCCGCCGCCGGCCTCTGCGACGATGCGCCGCTCGGGCTGGGCGCGGATGTCGGCCCGCACGAACGCCCGGACCGCATCGAGGCTCCGCCGACCGAACGCCGGGCGGAACTTGTCCGCCAGCCCCTCGTCGAGCATGCGGGCGACCGCATCGGCGTCGTCCGAGCGTGCTCGGCGGAGCTGGACCTCACCGGTGTCGTCCTGCACGCCGCGCACGGCCCGCGATGGTAGCGGGCACGGGCGAGCCGTCGCGTCCGGGGCTAGCCTCTCCGCCGGAGGTGGGCCGATGAGCCGACGTAGCCCGGGCGACGCCGCCCCGGATTTCTCACTCGAGACCGACGCCGGGGAGACCCTCAGCAGCGAGGATCTCCGGGGAAACCGGATCGTTCTCTACTTCTATCCCAAGGCGGACACGTCGGGGTGCACGACCCAGGCGTGTGACTTCTCCGCCGCCGCCGACGATTTCGATGCCGCGGGGCTGCGGGTCATCGGCGTCAGTCCGGACCCGGTCGCCAAGCTCGCGAAGTTCCGCGACAAGCACGATCTCGGCATCACCCTCCTCTCGGACCCCGAACATGCCCTGTGCGAGGCCTTTGGCGTCTGGGTCGAGAAGAAGATGTACGGCAACACCTATATGGGCGTGGAGCGCAGCACGTTCGTGATCGACCCCGACGGCGTGATCGAGTCGGCGATGTACAAGGTCCGCCCGAAGGGGCACGCCGCGGCGGTGCTGGAGGCGGCCTCCGGCTGAGCATGGCGGGCTGCTAGTTTTCCCGCGTTCACTGGAGGTCGAGGCATGGGCTGGGACGACATCTCGCGCTGGCAGGCGGCCGATCTGGCCGCCGCGTTCGCCATGGGCGACCCCATCCAGACGGTCGACGTGCGCGACATCGACTACGCCTCGGAGACCGAGCAGATCAAGGGTGCGATCCGCATCGACCCCATGGAGTTCGAGCGGGAGTTGGCGGGCCTTCCGGACGACCGCGAGCTCATCTTCTACTGCGGCCGCCCGGGCGAGGCCACGAGCCTGAAGATCGCGATGTCGGCCTTCGACAGCGGCCGCTCCCGCGTGGGCATCCTGGTGGGCGGATGGGACGGCTGGATCGCCGCCAACGGCCCCCGCGAAGCCCGGGCCTAGACGGAGCCCGGGCCGACCCGCCGCTCAGTCGGCGGAGCTTTTCTTGGGAACCAGGTCGTAGGTGTCGGCGAGCCATTCCGGCAGTACCTGCGCAAGCGCACGGCACAGCAGCTCCCGCTCGGCGATGGCCGTGCGGGCGGCGACCTCCATCACCAGCTTGCCCTCGTCGCTGCGCACGCCGTTCACGCCCGAGACGACGTCGCGCGCCTCTTTGGTCGCGTAGACCATCCCGCGCGAGGCCATCGCCCAGTTCTCCCGCGTCCAGTCGATCAGCGCGGTCTCGAGGGGAGCCGGGTCGTAGCCCAGCAGGGCCTTCTGGAGTTCGTTGAGCTCACCGTCTGACTCGCGCATGCAATCGCCCTTCGATTCGTTTCTGTGGGCGCGCAGTCTAGCCGCGATGGGTCAGATGCGGCGCCAGTTCTCCGAGCCGCAGAGGGTGCAGATGGGGAGCACGAGAACCCCGTCGGCCTCGCCGGGCGAGCGGATCAAAAGGTCGCACTTGGCGCAGCGGAAGTCCCCGCGGACTTCCTCGCCGGTGCAGTGAACCACGTCCTTCGCCGCGTCGGTCGCCACGTCAGACGAGCATCGCCGCGGCGATGCTGACGACGGCAAGAGCCGCGCACAGGACCGCCGCAGCGATCAGGATGAGCCGCTCGGAGCGTCCGTCTCCCGACCGCCGGCCGCGGCCGGCGGTCGTGACCTCATCGTGTTCGACGGGACGCTCGCAGTACGGACAGAAGTCCGATTGCTCGAGGAGGGGGAAACCGCAGTGATCGCAGGCGGGAGCCTCAGATCGAGGCCCCTGCACATCGGATTCGGCTCTCACCCGGTCACTCCCGGTCGTCGTTCTCGTGGCCCGCGGGAACCGCCCGCGGGTGCGACACGATACACCCGTGCCGCCGCCCGGGGCCACCCCTCCGGGCCGACCTCAGGTCCGGAAGAAGCGCTCGGCATCTTCCCAGCCCGTCGGGGCGGTGGGCGGGGGCGGACCGGAGTCGGGGCCCTCATCGCGCAGTTCGTCGATCTCGGCCACCTTCGCGGCGATCTCGGCGAGGAGACGGTCGACATCGTCGATCTCCGCCCGCAGAGGCGTCGGGTCGAGGTCGCCGGCCCGGGCCAACTCCCAGGCGCGCTCGCCGAGCCGTTCGGCGGCGGACCGGTGTTGGCGCTGCAACAGCCGCCGCTCACCTTCGATCCGGGCGCGCGCGACGGACGCCCGCACGTCACCCGCCAGGCGGCGGCCACTCCGCATCAGATTGTCCCACCTCGTCACAGCGCCTCCCTTGGTCGGGGCGAGTCTATCCCGGCCGGGTGTGCCGTTGGCCGCCGGCGAACGGCCCGCGAGCTGTGACGTCCGGCGCCCGCCCGCGCGGCGGCGCCTGATCCGATCGCGATGTGCGGGGTTCACAGACCGGTCAAGCGAGTGTCGAGTGGTTGGCGGCGGCTCTGATCGCGCTCGCCCTCCTCGTCGCGCTCGCGGCGGGCCTGCGCGGGGCGGTCGACCCCGCCGCAGCCCTCGGCGACGCCATGCGCGCGGTGAGCCTGACGCATACGCGACCCGAGCCGCCCCCACCCGCGTTGCTGATCCGGGGACGGCCGGGACAGGAGCCCGTGGGCCGGGTCCTCACCGGCGGAGGTCGGGCAACGCTGGCGGTCGCCCGTGCCGGAACGACGACGACGCTGCGGTTCGGAGGAGGCGTGATCCGCGCGGTCGGCCCCCAGGCGGCGGCCTTCGCCCGCGGATTTCGTCGGCGGCTGGAGGAGATCATCGTGTCGTTCGCCTCGCCGCCCAGCTTGCGATCGACCGCACGTCGGGCGCTCAACGGCCTGTGGGAGGCCACGCCCTACGCCCAGGCGATCCGCAACGCGATCTCGGGCGGGCGCATCGTGCTCGCCGGAATCCGGGAGCGATCGTTGCGGGCCGCCTCGGAACAGGCCGGCCGCGAGTCGGCGGACCGGGTCGTCGGCTTTCTCATGCGGGCCGTGCGCTCCCGGCTGCGGCGTGATCCCCCGCCCCGCATTCCCGGCGATGAGGGCGGTCACGGAGGCGGCGCAGTTCCGGTGCAGGAGGGGTGACCTCTCCCGGGGGCCGACATCGAGCATGGCGACACGTTCAATCCCACAAGGAGGAGATCATGGATATCCGACTCGCGAGCTGGCTCCAGGCATGGGCTGTGTCGCTCTGGGACAGCCCGCGCGACCAGCGCGGTCAGGGCACGGTCGAGTACATCGGAACCGTCGTCATGGTGACGCTGCTGATCGCCGGCATCGCGGCCGCGGCGAACGGCTGGGGCCCGAGCCTCGGCGGCAGCATGAAGAGCGTGTTGACGAGCGTCCTGAAAGACGTGAAGGACAACCTCAACCCCTAGGCGCCGGCTCCGGCGAGCGGGCATGATCGCGCCGATGGACGATCCCGCGGCCACCTGGCAGATCACGCCCGCCCCGGATGCCCCGGCCGGGGCATCCGACGTCACGCGACGCTGGGCGATCCTCTGCCCCGACGGCCGGCAGCGCTGGCCGGGGCTGACCCGCGGCGAGGCCGCCGACCACCTCGCGGGGCATGCCGCCTTCGCGGGTAGAGACATTGACCGGGTCCTCGCACCGGCCCAGCTGCCCGCGGTGCTCAGCGACGGAGCAGGGCCCCATCTGGTCGATGCGCGCGGCGAGATCGTCATCGCGATCGCCGATCATCCGCTCCTGCCGGGCGCCGTGGGAATGGGCGGTCCGGGGCCCGAGTACACCGTCGGTCTCCTGCTGGGACGCAGCGATTTGCCCTGGCGGTGGCGGGTGCGTGCGCGGCTCGGAGACGACCGCATCGCCGCCCTGACCGAACTCGATCAAGCCGCCAGTGACGTCGAACTCGACGCCTGGCGCGACCAATGGGGAGGGAGCTGATGCCCGGTCGTGAAAGAATCCCCCCGTGCAGAACTACCGGATCACTTTCCTGGCCGTGGAGTCCGGTGCTCTCCGGGCCGACGTTCTCGAACGTCTTCAGGGTGCGCTGGACGATATGCCGGGCGTTGATGAGCCCGGCGGCGCGCGCGTCGAGGGCGACACGGTCGGCGCGGCGTTCTCGATCCAGGTCACCCATGCGATGGCCCAGGCGGCGCGCGACGGATCACGCCTCGCGAAAGAGGCGCTGAAGTCGGCCGGTATGCCCGACTCCAAGCTGGTCGACCTCCGCGCCGAGCTCGTGGGGGACGCCGAGTGAGCCGACACGTGCCCTCCATGGCCGACGGCCCGAGCCCCGACGCTCTGGAGGAGCCACTCACGGTCGGCGGGAGCGCGCTGCCGGGCGGCGTCATGATGCGCACCCGCTCGCGCGTGGGCGTGGCCGTGCGCTCCGAGGAGACCGGCGAGGTCCTCACCGAGTCCTTCAGCCTCCCCGAGGCCCGGGGCCCGTGGGCCCGCCTCCCATTCGCCCGCGGCGTCTACGCCGTGCGCAACGGCGTCATGACCGCCAAGGAGTCCCTGGCGATCAGCGAGCGCCTACGCTGGTCCGAGGAGGATGAGGACGACGACGCGGTGATCGGTCCCGGCGGCAAGCTGATGATCGTGCTCGGCGCGCTGCTCGGAGCCGGCATCCAGGTTGCGGCGTTCCGCATCGGTCCGGTCGTCATCGCCAAGGAGGCCGGCCTGACCGGAGCGGCCTTCATCGTCGCCGACGCCATGCTGCGGCTCTTCCTGCTGCTCGGTCTGCTCTGGGTGATGAGCAAGTTCGCCCCGTTCCGCAAGGTGCTCAGCTACCACGGTGCCGAGCACAAGGCGATCGCCGCCCACGAGGGTCGAGCGCCTCTGACCGCATCGGCAGCCGCGGGCTTCACCCGCTTCCATCCGCGGTGCGGGACGTCATTTCTGGTGGTGTCGGCTCTCGTCTCCATCGCGGTGTACGGAGCTGTGCTCGCGGTGACGGGCTGGTTCAGCTACCTGGCGCTCATCGCGACCCGGATCCTGGGTGCGCCGATCGTGACGGCCATCGCCTTCGAGATCCAACGTCACGCCGCCAAGAATCCCGAGAGCATCGGCCGCTTTCTCACGGCTCCGGGCATGTGGGCCCAGCGTCTGACCACCGCCGAGCCGGAACACGACGAGCTCGAGGTGGCGGTCGCCGCCCTCGATGCAGCGCTGCAGCCCGAGCCGGCCACCGTGCCCGAGCCCGCCGCGGACCGCGGCGCGCCTGCGCCCGCGCGCCTCGACGAGGCGCTCGACTCGGGCTGAACGCCCCAGAGCCCCGCGCCGACGGGGCAGCAGGACCGCCCCGTTCCCCGCATCTTCTCGAGCAGGCCGGGGGACCGGCCTGCTCGCCGTCGGGTATCAGCCCACCGCCGGGATCCGGCTGAGCGCCTCGGCCACCTTGGCCTCGGGGTAGGCGTAGTTCTCCATCTCGCCCGACAGGTAGCGGTCGTAGGCGGCGAGATCAAAGTGCCCGTGTCCGCAGAGCGCGGTGAGGATCACCTTCTCCTCGCCGCTCTCGGCGCAAGCCTGGGCCTCTTCGATCGCGACCGCCAGGGCATGCGTCGGCTCGGGCGCCGGGACGATGCCCTCGGTTCGGGCGAATTGGAGACCGGCCTCGAAGCATGCGGTCTGGCCGACCGCCTCGGCTTCGAGCAGGCCGAGCTCGTAGACGTGGCTGATGAGCGGGGCCATGCCGTGGTAGCGCAGGCCGCCGGCGTGGATCGGATCTGGCACGAAGTCGTGGCCGAGGGTGTGCATCTTCATCAGCGGCGTCATACCGATGGCGTCGCCGAAGTCGTAGGCGTAGACACCCTTGGTCAGCGTCGGACACGCGGCGGGCTCGACGGCCCGGATCTCGGGCGCCATCTTCCCGGCCATCTTCTCCCGTATGAACGGAAAGCAGAGTCCGCCGAAGTTCGAACCGCCGCCGGTGCAGCCGACCAGCAGGTCCGGGGTCTCGCCGGCCCTCTCCATCTGCAGAAGGGCTTCCTCGCCGATGACCGTCTGGTGCAGCAGCACGTGGTTGAGGACGCTCCCCAGCGCATACTTGGTCTGCTCGTCTCCGGCGGCCATCTCGACGGCCTCGGAGATCGCGATGCCCAGCGAGCCGGGGCTGTCGGGGTCCTCGGCCAGGATCGTCCGGCCCGCCTCGGTCACCTCGGATGGGCTCGGGTGGATCGTCGCGCCGAAGGTCTCCATCATCATCCGCCGGTAGGGCTTCTGGTCATACGAGGCCCGAACCTGCCAGACCTCGCACTCGAGTCCGAATTGGGCACATGCGAACGCGAGGGCGCTGCCCCACTGGCCGGCGCCGGTCTCGGTCGTCAGCTTGGTGACCCCCGCCTGGGCGTTGTAGTACGCCTGCGCGACCGCGGTGTTGGGCTTGTGCGATCCCGCCGGGCTGCCGCCCTCGTACTTGTAGTAGATCCGGGCCGGGGTATCGAGGGCCTTCTCGAGGCGGCGGGCGCGATACAGGGGGGAGGGGCGCCAGAGCCGGTAGATCTCCTGGACCGTCTCGGGAATGTCGATGAAGCGCTCTCCGGACACCTCCTGGAGGATGAGGTCCATCGGGAACAGCGGGGCGAGGTCGTCGGGCCCGACCGGTTCATGGGTGCCGGGATGGAGGACCGGCGGCGGCGGCTCGGGCAGGTCGGGGATCAGGTTGTACCAACGCGTCGGCATCTCCGACTCGTCGAGCTGGATCTTGGTCTGCTCTGGCACTCGTGCCTCCGATCGTCAGGTTCAGCGCGAGGCTATGCCCGAGGTGGTTCGGGCGCCAGCCCGTCAGCCGCCGGGCGGGGGAGCCGTCGAACCCCCGAAGGGTCAGCGTGCATGGAAACCGCATCGGCTCCGGCGGCTCGCGGCCCGCCAGGCGTTCGAGCACGAGGGCGCCGGCAAGCTCGCCCATGGGGCGGTACGGGATGAAGGCCCACCCGGCCGGTGGCGGCTCCGCGGCGCCACCGGCCCACGTACGCGCCCC
>JAHEIS010000073.1 GCA_024639225.1 Actinomycetes bacterium
GCGGATGCGGCCCAGAGCGCGGGCGACGCGGCCGCGGATGCGGCCCAGAGCGCGGGCGACGCCGCTGACGGCTCCAGCGACGCCGCCGACGCCGCCAGCGACGCCGCTGACGGAGCGCAGTAGCAGTTCAACGAGTTGGGTCGCGGTTCTGCCGTGACCCGGCCCCGCCTACTGGGGGGTGGGCGGGGTTCTCTTTCCCGGCCGGCGCCGCGTCACGCCGACACCACGCGCGGCCGGACCATCCGGCCGCGGGACGCCCTACTCGGAGTCCTGTGCGAGCCAGCCGCCGGCCGAGGCCAACGCGAAGGCAATCCACACGATGCCGACGACCAGTGGGACCGGGCCGACCTCGTGCCGTTCGATCCAGCCCACCCAAGTCATGAGCGCGGCCAGCACGACCATCGTGACGATCATCCACATCGGAAGCTGCTTCATCGTTTCCTCCGTCGCTTACGGCTGGCAGATCCTAGCGTTCTGAACGGGCTCGGCCGGGATCGCAACCGCGAGCCGGGTCAACTGCCCTGCTAGATTGGACAGCGATGCCCTCGCCCGATGGAGTCCAGGTCACGACCTCGTCCGAAGCGGACGTCGCGGTCGTGACAGTGATCGGTGTTCTCGACGCTGCGTCGCTCACCGACGTCTCAACAGCGCTGACCGACGCGCAGCGCGGTTCCCGACGAGTCATCGTCGATCTCTCCGAGGTGACATTCATGGACAGCCGGGGCCTGGGTGCGCTGCTCGCGGCCAACGAGCGCAGCCGCGAGGGCGCGGCGCCCATCGCGGTCTACAAGCCGTCGGACCCGGTCCGGCGCCTGCTCGAGGTATCCGGGGTGCGACGCATTCTCGACGAGGTCGAGGAACTTCCTGGCTGAAGACCCCCGCTATCTCGGGGCGGATGGCCGACTCGGCGAGGGGCCGGCCCCGGAGCTGATCGACGCGGGCTTCGGGCCTGAGGCTGCCGACGGGCCGGTGCTCGCACGAGGCCTGTCACTCGCCGACATGGCCCACGCCGTCGCGCTCTACGAGTCCGGAGCGCTGAGCGACGGCCGGGCGCGCACACTGCTCGCGGGCCTCGCGGAGCTCGATGCGATGAATCCGGCCGCATTCCCATGGGATCCCGCGGCCGGCGACGCCTTCAACTCCCGTGAGCGCGCGCTTGCCCAGCGGATCGGCGCGGATGCCGCCGGGTGGCTCAGCGCCGGGCGGCCCCGGCGCGAGGCCTTTCGCGTCGCCCTGAGAGTCCTGTGTCGCGAGGGCGTGATCGGTCTGCAGTCAGCGCTGGTGGACCTCGCCGAAGCCCATCTGGATCAGGCCGAACGCCACGCTGACGCGCTCGCCGCGGACTACACGTATCTCCAGCCGGCCCAACCCGCGACGGTGGGGCACCTCGTCCTGGCGTGGGCGGAGCCCGTGCTCCGGGATGCCGAGCGGATGAATCGCGCCCACGCCGATCTCGATCTCAGCGTGGCCGGCGCCGGGGGCACGGCCGGGTCGGCCTGGCCGATATCGCGCGAGCGCCTCGCCGAGCTGCTCGGCTGCTCCGGTGTGGTCGCGCACACGCGCGACGCCATGTGGCAGGTCGACGGCTATCTCTCGCTCCTGTCGGACATCGGCATCGCTGCGACGACCCAGAGCCAGTGGGCTCAGGACCTCGAGATCCTCGCCAGCCAGGAGTTCGCCATCATCCGGCTCGCTGACCGCCACAGCCGGGCGAGCGCGCTCATGCCTCAGAAGCGCAATCCCTACGCGCTGGCCGTCATCCGCGAGAGCGCGGGTGCCGCGGTCGGTGACCTGGCGCGGATGCACACGACGCTCCACACCGGCTCGGCGCGCACCGACCATTTCCACGGTCTCAATGGACTACTCCCCCGGCGGATCGCCCACGCCGCCGCCACGACCGCGCTCTCGGCCGCGGTGGTCCGAGATCTCGAGATCGACGTCGACCGTTGGGGTGCGGCGGCGCACCGGGGTTTCACCGCCGCCGCGGACGTCGCTGATCTCCTTGCCCGTGACCACGGCCTCGACTACCGGACGGCCCATACGGTCGTCGGTCGAGCGGTCCGCGTCCGGGCCGATGCCGGAGCCGACCCGGCCGGCATGACGGCCGCGGACATCTCCGACGCCGCACGCGAGGTGACCGGCGACGGCCTGTCGGTGCCGACTGAAGCCCTGGCCGCGGCTCTGGACCCGGCGGCCTGTGCCCAGAACCGGCTCCAGACCGGCTCGAGCTCGCGCGCTGAAGTGGCCCGCATGATCGGAGCGGCCCGGGAGAGGATCGCCGGCCTGCGGGCCTACGCCGACGCCGCGGCGCAGCGCTGGGCCGCGGCCGAGGCCGATCTCCGCGACCGGGTCACGGAGATCAGCGGGATGGGCTCGGCAGACGACTCCGCGGCCCGCTGACCGGGCCGTAGGTGACCCGCACCCGCGATTCGTAGCGGGTGAGCATCCGCGCCAGGGGCGGGCCCAGGCCGAGGGCGATGACGGCGCTGCCGAGCGCGCCGGTGATCTCGAACGGGAGGCTGCGCGCCGAGACCAGGAGGAACGCCTCGACGCTGAGCTCGGGTCCGAACGCGGCGAGGAACCAGGCGTTCATCGCCCACCCGAAGGCGAACGCCCACGCCACGGCCAAGGCCGCCAGTCCCGCGGGGTTTCGCACGAGGGGACGCATCAGGGCGCCCGACGCACCGACCGCCGCCCAGAGTCCCATCTGGGGAAGCGTCCAGGGGCCGTGTCCGAGGAAGGCGTTCGACACGAGCACCGACACGATCCCGACGCCCGCGCCGACCCGCGCGCCGAGGCATGCGCCCGCCACCAAGCAGATGACGGTGACCGGCTGCACGCTGGGGACCGCGGCGAGAGCCGTCCGACCGGCTCCTGCGACAACCCCGAGCGCGGCGATCAGGGCGAGCTCGCGCGGGCTTCCCCGACCGCGCTCGACGGCGACCAGCAGAAGGCCGGCGAGTCCGAGGCTGACGAGCAGGGTCGCGGCGGGCAGATCGATCATCCGGCGTGTCCCAGGTCGACGGGCGTGCCCGGCAGCGCCGCCGCGAGTTCGGGGTCATGGGTGGCCACCAGCGCCGCGCCGCCGCGCCGGGCGTGTCGTGCGAGGGCCGCAACCAGCAGGTGCCGACGCCGGGCGTCGAGTCCCCGCGTCGGCTCATCGAGCAGGAGCAGCTCCGGCCCCTGGGCCCACGCGGCCGCGAGGGCAACCCGCTGTCGCTGGCCCGAGGAGAGGTCGAGGGGATGGCGATCCTCGAGGCCCTCCAGGTCGAACGCGGCGAGTCCATCCGCGACCGCACGCCGATGGGCGGCGGCGCTCTGCGCCCGGAGGGCGAACGCGATCTCATCCGCGACGCGCTCGGTGAGGAAGAACAGGCGCGGATCCTGGGGGACGAGCGCCGTCGCCGGGAACCGGGCGGCGAGCGGCCTATCCGAAACGGCCCGCCCCGCCAGCCGGACCTCTCCCGCCTCGGCGTCGATCGCCCCGGCGAGGGCCAGCAACAGCGTCGTCTTGCCCGTTCCGTTCGCCCCGGTGAGCGCACGGACCTCGCCTCGCGCGAGAGTCAGGTCGCGGCCGCTCAGGATGGTCCGGCCCGCCCGCGCGACGGTGAGGCGGCGGGCGACGAGCAGCTCGCCGCCCGGTGTCGGGAAATCCGGGGCCACGGCCTCAGGCTTCTCCTCGACCCGATCAGGAGATCCTGCCCGCAGCGTGATCACGGCGTCGTCGATACCACGACCGGCCCACCCCACATGGTCGCTGAGGACGATTGACCGGCCGTCGGAGCGGATGCGTCCGAGGACCCGCTCGAGGGCGGCCCGGCCCGCCGCGTCCAACTGGGAGGCGGGCTCGTCGAGGAGCACGACGCTCTGGCCGCACGCGATCACGCCCGCGAGTGCGACGCGCTGGCGCTCGCCACCCGACAGCTCATCGAGCCGCCGGCCGATCAGGTGCGCGGAGCCGACCTCCTCGAGGGCGGTGACCACCGCGGGGCGGATCTGCTGCGGCGCGACGCCGGCGTTGGCCAGGCCGAATGCGACGTCGCGCAACACGGACCGGTGGACGGACTGCCGCTCGGGATCCTGAAAGAGCATGCCGGCGATGCGCCCGAGGACCTCGGGGCGGCTCGTCCGGGTGTCCCGGCCGTCCAGAAACACGGAGCCGTCCATCCGCCCCCCGTGGAAGTGAGGTATGAGCCCACAGAGCGCCCGGAGCAGGCTCGTCTTGCCGCTTCCCGAGTCGCCGCGCAGAATGATGAGTCCGCCCGCCCCGAGCTCCAGGGACACGTCCCGCAGCGCGACGTGCCCGCCGGGGTAGGCAAAGCTCAGGTTCTCGACGCGGGCGGGGACGACGCGACGGTCGGACCCGGCCGGAGCGACGGTCGCCGGGTTCATGTGGCATCCCGCTGCAGCGCGACGGCTGCGATGATCAGCGCGAGAGCCGTCAGGGCGGCGATCGCGAGCGCCGACGTCGTACCGAGGCCATCGGGCTCCGGGAAGTAGCTGTAGACGCCGCCGCCGCCCACGATCGCGACGCCGAGGCCGATCAACACCACTCCAGACGCCATCGCGCCCCGCTCACCCGGGGAGAGCGGCTCCTCCGGCAGTCGGGTGCTTCCGGGCGCACCGAAGCCGCGGGCGACGAGGGCCTCTGAGCTGTCGACGCCGCGCTCGAGAGCCGTCGCCGCGAGGGGCAGCACGAGGGGCGCCGCCGCCCGTGCGCGCCGGAAGCGCCCGCCCGAGTCGAGATCGACGCCCCGCAGACGTGCCGAACGCGCGACGATGGCCGCGTCGCTCTCGAGCGCCGGCATCATGCGGCCTGCGAGGCCGATCATCAGCGCCGAGCGGGGAAGGACACGGGCCAGCAGATCCTGGGTGCGGTCCTGGTCGATCCACGACAGCACCGCCAGCACGACCATGACGACGCCGGCCAGCCGAGCGGCGACGACGGCACCCCAGAGCAGTTCCTCTCCCGTCACGGCCGTGTCGATCACCGCGAGTGGCGGCCCGGCGAACAACACCGTGGCACCGTCCGATGAGATCCAGGGCGTGAGCATGAACACGCCGACCGCCATCAGTGCCGCGGCGAACAGTGCCAGCCGCGGGGCCGCTCGCGGTGCGCTCAACAGCAGCACCAACGCGCCGGCCGTCGCCGCCCCGACGATGACCGGGTGCTCGGATCCGGCGAGGCACAGGATTGCTCCGAGCCCGATCAGCAGGAGGGGGAGAGGCGCCCGGCCGGTCACGGGCGTCCCGCCTCGGCGACGATCTCTCCGTCGCGGTCGAATGCCAGCGCGAACTGGCCGACGAGCAGGCCCGGATCCTCGGCGATGCGCTGTGCGGCCGCCTCGGCCGTCGCCGCGTCCGCCCCCGCGACGACCAGGCTGAGCCCGTCCTCCTCGCGTAGTCCACCGGCCACCGCCACCGCCACCGCGTGCCCGTCGGGTACGGGGACGAGCCGGCCACGCGGATCGAGGATCTGTGCGCCACCGCCCCGCATCGTCGCGGCGACCCCCGCCGCCGCAGGGTCGTCCCCGGCCTCGCGCCACCGGTCGCTACGCCGGCGTAGATCGTCATCACTGCCCACGAGAATCCGCCACGGCGTGCCGGCCGTCGTCAGTACCGCACCCGCCGCCTCGGCGGCGGCGGCCAGTGGCGGGTCCGCCCTGACCTGCCGATCGGGAGCGGCGAAAGGGGCCGGCCAGGAGCCGATCACGGCGCGTACCTCGTTGGCGCCATCCCAGCCCCTGTGGTCCCACCAGATGTGCCCCCCGGCGGGAACCGCGCGTCCGCGGGCGCCCGTCTCCGCCAGGCGGCCATTGACGAAGTAGAACCAGTCGGCCTGTGGGTCGCCGGACGATGTGCGACCGAACATGCCGCGGACGAAGCCGCCACCGAAGGCGGTGTCGACGTCGGTGGTCCGTTGGAGGGCCGCCAGTACCGACGGCCCGGCCGGGATCCTCTCCCGGGTCAGAACCTCGCTCCCGAAGTCGGCGGTCACGCGCAGATCCGCCGACCCGCCGGATCCACCCGTGGTCGAGCACGCCGTCGCCAGGACAGCCACCACCAGCGCCAGCACGGCGCCTGCACACACTCGTCGTTTCAGCACGGACGCCTCTCCCCCGAAAGCGTCGACGGTGCTGGGACGGAGGCAGGTCTCCTGACTTCCGATCGTCGCTCCGCGGCACCTTCCCGGGGTCGGCCCCAGTGGTCGGCAGATGCCCTGCCGCGTCGCTCCCGGTCACAGTGGCGGGACCGCGCCGGACTCACACCGGCTTCCCTCACGCACCCCGACGGGGTGACCACCATCCCAAGCGGCGTCAGGCTACCAGCGCGGCGACGGAATCTTCGATTCGGGGGCGCCCGGCCGTGGGGCGGAGAGGGTTGGGTGCCTCACGACCAGAGCCCCTGGATTGCCCGCCTACTCTGTTCGGAGTGGATTCTCGGGCCAGGTGGCGCAGATGCGGGAGAGCTCGTCCCGCTGCCAGTCGGTCAGGCGGCCGGAGCGGGCCGGCGCGGCCTGGGCATCGCCATCGAGATCGATCCAGAGCGCGATCCGGGCGAGCTCGGTGTAGAGCAGCTCCCGTTCCCACGTCGCGATGGGTGGGTCCTCGTTCTCAGGTACAGGTGACAACATGAGTGCGAGGCTATGGGCGCTCTCTGAGCGGATCATGGTCACAAATGACCATATCGATCGTCCAGGATCCGCCGTAATCGCCGACCGCGAATCCGGCGTGGGGCACCGGGTCGACATGGCTCGTGCTCGTCCCATTCGCGGTAGCGTCTTGACGCTATGGGACACATCCTCGCACTCGACCAGGGAACCACCAGCTCGCGCGCCGTCGTGGTCGACGAGACCGGCGCCATCCGGGCGACGGCCCAGCGCGAGCTATCCCAATTGTTCCCGCGCTCGGGCTGGGTCGAGCACGATGCGCTCGAGATCTGGGAGAGCCAGAGGGCGGTCGCTGTCGAGGCCCTCCACGTCGCCGGCCTCGACGCGACTGACATCGCCGCGATCGGGATCACGAACCAGCGCGAGACGACGGTCGTCTGGGAGCGGGCGACCGGCCGGCCGGTGCACAACGCGATCGTCTGGCAGGACCGGCGGACGGCGGACTACTGCGCGGAGCTCGCGGCGCGCGGGTTGGCTGACCGGATCCGGGAGACGACCGGCCTGGTGATCGACCCCTACTTCTCGGGGACCAAGCTCCGCTGGATCCTCGAGAACGTCGACGGCGTCCGCGGGGCCGCTGAAGCCGGCGAACTCGCCTTTGGGACGATCGACTCCTGGCTGATATGGAACCTCACCGACGGCGCGGTACACGCGACCGACTGCACCAATGCGTCGCGCACGATGCTCTATGACATCCGCGACGGCACCTGGGACGACGATCTGCTCGGCGCCCTGGAGATCCCCCGCTCACTGATGCCTGAGGTCCGACCGTCGAGCGGCGGTTTCGGCAGCTCGTCGCTCTTCGGGTCAGACGTTTCCATAATGGGCGTGGCGGGGGACCAGCACGCCGCGCTCTTCGGTCAGCTCTGCACGACTCCGGGGATGGTCAAGACCACCTACGGCACCGGGGGCTTTCTCCTGATGTGCACCGGAGGAACGCCGGTGTCATCCGCCGGCGGGCTTCTTACGACCATCGCCTGGGATCTGGGAGACGGCCCGGTCTACGCGCTTGAGGGCGCGGTCTTCGTCGCCGGCGCCGCCGTGCAGTGGCTGCGCGACGGTCTCGGCATCATCGCGGCGGCCCCCGACGTTGAGGAGCTGGCCGCGTCAGTCCCCGACAGTGGTGGCGTCGGCGTCGTCCCGGCGTTCACGGGGCTCGGCGCGCCCCACTGGGATCCGCATGCACGCGGCACGATCGTCGGGATCAGTCGCGGGGCGACCGCGGCTCACGTGGCGCGCGCGACGCTTGAGGGCATTGCCTTCCAGGTCGCCGATGTGCTCGACGTGATGCGCGCCGACTCGGGGCTCGACGTCGCCGAAATGCGGGTTGACGGGGGCGCCGCGGCCAACGACCTGCTCCTTCGGATTCAGGCCGATCTGGCCGGCGTCGACATCGTCCGGCCGACCCAGCTCGAGACGACGGTTCTGGGGGCGGCTTTCCTCGCCGGCCTGGCCGCTGGCACATGGGCGGACGTGGGGCATCTCGCGCAGCTGCGGGGCGCCGGTTCACGGTATTCTCCGGGACCCGATGCCGCTCACCTCGACGCCCGTCGGGTGGCTTGGCGCCGCGCCGTCGAGCGGAGTCGAGGCTGGACCGATCCGGCTGACGGCTACGTCGCGGAGGCGTAGGCCGCCAACGCCAGAGCGTCGCCCCGCGCGCTCTCCGCCGCGTGCTGTGAGGCGACTCGCGCCCAATGACGCGCGAGCTCCGACGCCCGACGGGCCGGGTCCCAGCCGAGCGCACCCGCCATCTCATTTGCGACGGCCGATTCTGTGTCCCCTCCGCGGTCGCCGCTCTCGATGCTCAGCCGGGTCCCGCCCCGCAGCGGGTGGCGGCAAGCGCGACGGATCGGTTCGTGGACGCGCCGCTGGCCTCCGGACTAGGATCCGCGTGCGATCGCGCCGACGTCCCGGAAGGACCAACAGATGCCCAACGGTAAGCCGAACGTTCTCGTGTTGTGGGGCGACGACATCGGAATCTCCAACCTGAGCTGCTACTCCGACGGGCTCATGGGGTACCGCACGCCGAACATCGATCGGATCGCGGATGAGGGCGCACGGTTCACCGACTACTACGGCGAGCAGTCCTGCACCGCCGGCCGCGCCGCATTCATCACGGGGCAGAACCCGCTCCGGACCGGCCTCACCAAGGTGGGCATGCCGGGCGCCGATCTGGGCCTGCGAGACGAGGACCCGACCATCGCCACCGCCCTCAAAGAGCAGGGCTACACGACCGGCCAATTCGGCAAGAACCACTTCGGCGATCGCGACGACTTCCTGCCCACCAACCACGGCTTCGACGAGTTCTTCGGCAACCTCTACCACCTCAACGCCGAGGAGGAGCCCGAAGACCCCGACTACCCCGACCCGGAGCGGTTCCCGGATTTCCGGGAGAACTTCGGGCCGCGCGGTGTGATCCACAGCTACGCCGACGGCCGCATCGAAGACACCGGACCCCTCACCAAGAAGCGCATGGAGACGATCGACGACGAGATCATCGAGCCGGCTCAGCGTTTCATCAGCGACGCTGTGGACGACGACCAGCCGTTCTTCATGTGGTTCAACACCACCGGTATGCACTTCCGCACCCACATCGCCGACGAGATCCGCGGCCAGGCCGGCCACTGGCAGTCCGAGTACCACGACGCCATGGTCGAGCACGATAAGCGCATCGGTCGGATGCTCGAATACCTCGACGAGCTCGGCATCGCCGAGGACACGATCGTGCTCTACAGCACCGACAACGGCGTACACATGAACACCTGGCCCGATGCCGGGATGACGCCATTCCGCAATGAGAAGAACTCCTGTTGGGAAGGTGCCTTCCGGGTCCCCTCTTTGGCGCGGTGGCCCGGCCACATCGAGCCCGGCACGGTCCTGAACGACATCATGAGCCACAACGACTGGTTCCCGACCCTGCTGGCCGCGGCCGGTGAGCCCGATATCGCCGACAAGCTGAAGGCGGGCCACGAACTCGCCGGCACCAGCTACAAGGTCCACCTCGACGGGCACAACCAGCTCCCGTATCTCACCGGCGAGTCCGATACCAGCGCACGCGGCCACTTCTTCTACGTCTCCGACGACGGCGACCTGATGGCGCTGCGATTCGACAACTGGAAGTTCGTCTTCCTGGAGCAACGGGCCACAGGAACGCTCCAGGTGTGGGCCGAGCCCTTCACCGAGCTCCGGCTGCCGAAGCTCTTCAACCTGCGGACCGATCCGTACGAGCGAGCCGACATCACGTCGAACACCTACTACGACTGGGTGATCTCTCGGGCGTACATGTTCGTGCCGGCCCAGGCCTACGTCATGCAGATGGCGAGCAGCCTCGAGGAGTTCCCACCCCGGCAGGAATCCGCCAGCTTCACCGTCGGCGCCATGCTCGACAAGCTGAGAGCCGGTTTCCCCAGCTCGTGAGCCCGACCCCGGGTCCCGAGGCTGTCGCGACGTGGTTCACCGATCCCCGGTGGCAGCTTTCGGATGGGGTCCGAGAAGCACTATCCCGAGGAGGCCCCGATTGACACCGTCACGGTCGACGGTTTGCAGATGGCGTCAACCGTGTTGTGTGCCTCAACCCCCGGGGTCCCGACGTCGAGGCCAGCTACGGTCCAGCCCAGCCCCGTTCCGGATACCGCGGCGCGTGATCACGGGCGGTTCGTTTCTCTGCGCCGACAACTGCTGTCAGCGCTACCGACCGGCTGCTCGCCGGCCCCGGACGATCGACACCGGAATGAGCCATCTTGGCTTCCGGACCGCTGTTCGCAAGGAGTCGCCCAGCAATGGGCGATGAGCCGCTTCTGCCGTCGTGGCGAGCAGGTGCCACCCGATCGCAGGTGGTCGACTTCCTCGAAGCCGCGGACGGCATCCCGCATGAGCGAAAGGTCGCGGTCTTCGACAACGACGGCACGCTCTGGTGTGAGAAGCCGCGCTACACGCAGATGGACTTCTTCGTCTGGGCCCTGCGGCATGCGGTCGAGGATCGTCCGGCCCTGAAGGCGGTGCCCGAGTATGCGGCCGTGCTGGAACAGGACGCCGGCGAGATCGAGAACATCGGGCTCGATCGCATTGCCCTCGCCCTCGTCGCGTTGTTCGAGGGGGTGGAGCCCGAGATTTTCGAGAATGAGGTGCGCAGGTTCTTCGATGAGACTCGGCACCCCGACACCGGACTCCGCTACGACCAGATGCTCTACAAACCCATGCTCGAGCTCATGCGGGAGCTCGAGCACCGAGGTTTCACCAGCTGCATCGTCACCGGTGGGGGGACAGAATTCGTTCGGGCGATCAGTCGTCGCGTGTATGGCGTCGAGCAGGAACGGGTGGTGGGCACGCTGGTGGACTATGTCGTCATCCAGCGCGACGGCAACCCGGTGCTGGTGAGAACCGGCCGGCCCCATGGCGGCGAGGCCAACGAGGGCGAAGCCAAGATCTCCAACATCCAGATGGGACTGGGCCGCCGCCCTTCACTGGCCGCGGGCAACTCCCCCGGCGATGCCGACATGCTCGAGCACACGAACTCGCTCGACGGCCCGTCGTTGGCGCTGCTCGTGAACCACGACGATGCCGATCGGGAATACGCCTATCAGAGCGTTGCCGGCACCTTCGACGCGGAAGAGGCCGTGGAGGCGACCGCCAGCCGGCTCGGCTGGACCCAGATCAGCATGCGCGACGATTGGTCAACGGTCTTCGATCGATGAGTGATCCGCCGCCGGACGGGTCAGGAACCGGGGCGGGCGGAGGACGGCGCCCACCGATGAGTTCTGGCGAGGGGGACTCCGTTGCCGGATTCTACGACCGGCACCCCTACCCGCCGCCGGTCACCGATCTGGGTCCCTACGAGGAAAGATGGCGCGATGGGCGCCGCCGCCGCATTGAGCACTTCCGGATGTGGCCCACGCTTCCCTACCGGGATGACCACAGCATTCTCGTGGCCGGTTGCGGCACTTCGCAGGCAGCGAAGTACGCGATTCAATACCCCCGGGCCCAGGTGGTCGGTATCGACGTCAGCGGGGCCAGCTTGGAGCACACCCGGAGCCTTGCCGACCGCTTCGGCCTCGACAATCTCGCCCTTCACCGCCTCCCGATCGAGAAAGTCGAGGACCTGGGGTCGTCGTTCGACCAGATCATCTGCACCGGGGTGCTCCACCACCTGGCCGACCCCGACGAAGGGCTCCGGGCGCTCCGCGGAGTGCTTGCGCCCAAGGGAGCCCTGCAGCTGATGTTGTACGCGCGCTACGGGCGCACAGGCGTGTACATGCTCCAGGAGTACTGTCGACTCCTGGGCGTGAATCCGGAGCCGCGTGAGATCGCCGATCTGGAGGCATCGCTTCGAGAGCTTCCCCGAGGACACCCACTCGATCACCTGCTTCGCGACACGCCGGACTTCCGGGACCCCGATGCCTTGGCCGACGCCCTGCTGCACCCCCGCGATCGGGCCTACGCCGTTCCCGACGTCTTCGCGTTCCTGGACGCCGCAGATCTGCAGTTCGGGCGGTGGGTGCGCCAGGCGCCGTACACCGCTCGATGTGGTGTGCTGCGTTCGCTCCCCCACGGTCGGCGCATCGCCGCACTCCCATCAGCAGAGCAGTTCGCCGCCGCCGAGCTCTTTCGCGGCACGATGACGCGCCACAGCCTCATCTGCCATCGAAGCGGCGATCCGCTCGCCAACGTCGGCTTCGATGGTGATACGTGGAGGGACTTCGTCCCCATCCGAACGGCCACAGCGGCGTCGATCGAGGAGGATCTTCCCCCGGGGATTGCGGCCGCACTCCTCAACCGTGCTCACACTGATCCTGATCTGGTGCTCCTGGTCGACGAGGCCGGCAAGCACACGTTCGACAGCATCGACGGCGAGAGGACCATCTCCGACATCGGTGGCGACGCGGACTTCTTCGAGCAGCTCTGGTGGCAGGACCTCGTGGTATTCGACGCGTGCGCGAAGGCGGTGGGCGCATGAGCGGTATCGACCCCGCTCCCCTGAGCCGGTGAACCCATGGTGACCGCCGCCTGCCGTTCGCCCTGGTCGACCTCGCCGCTACCCATCCTGTTCGTGGGCGCGCGGACGTGATCGTGATCGGCTCGTCACCGTCTCCCTCCTCGCCACGGCGTTGCCCAGTCGCTGCTCGAGGCCACTTTCGCCGTAGAGCATCGGATCTCCCCGCGTTTCGAAGGTCGAACAGGGTCGCCGTCACGGTCGCAACCGGCTCGCTGATATCGCTCCTGCTGTTCGGCTCGCGATGAGCTCTCTCGCAGCGTCGGGATCCGAGCGGGGTGGCATGGTCCTTTCGGTGGTGCCTCGGCTGCACGGTCGTGGCCGAGGCCTCCGAGCACCGGAGGCGGGGCAATGCCGAGTCCGCTCGATGTTCAGTAGCGGAGGAGGGACTCGAACCCCCGACACGCGGATTATGATTC
>JAHEIS010000074.1:0-4300 GCA_024639225.1 Actinomycetes bacterium
GCCGGCTCGACGGCGCCCCCGGCGGCCCGCAGCTCTGCCTCGAGGTCGGCGGCGCGTGCCGCGCGAGCCTCGACGTCCGCACGCAGCGCGGCCTCGCGCTCGGCGAACCACGCCCCGACGGCGGGACCGGTGAGCGCCTCGATCCGACGCGCACCGGCGCCGACACTCGACTCGGCGACGACCGTGAACGGGCCGATCTCCCCAGTGCTGCGCACGTGGGTACCCCCACACAGCTCGCGCGAGTAGTCGCCGGCGGAGACCACTCGGACGACCTCGCCGTACTTCTCCTCGAACAGCCCGATCGCGCCGAGCGCATCGGCTTCAGCCCGCGACATCTCCGCCGCGCCGACGGGGTCGTCGGCGACGATCTTGCCGGACACGAGCTCCTCGATACGCGCGAGATCGTCGGCGGGGAGCTTCTCGCCGTGCGTGAAGTCGAAGCGGAGCTTGTCCGGGCCGACATACGATCCGGCCTGACGGACGCCGGAGCCCACGACCGAGCGCAATGCCCAGTTGAGCAGGTGCGTCCCGGTGTGGTTCGCCTGGGTCAGCCCGCGCCGGTCGGCGTCGATGGAGGCGGTGACGGCATCGCCGACCGCGAGGTGTCTGGGGAACTCCACGACGAGCACCTGGTCATCACCGGCGCGGTAGACCGCCGTTACCTCGCCGCTGACCCCCGCCGCCGTCAGGGTCCCGGTGTCCGACACCTGTCCGCCACCCTCGGCGTAGAACGGCGACTCGGCCAGGCGCAGAGCGATGCGGCCGTCGCCCAGGTCATCGAGAGCGACGACCTCGGTCTCGGTCTCGTGCTGGTCGTATCCGACGAAGCGCGTGGGCGTCGTTGACGATGCGAGGGCGACGATGCGGGCCACGTCGTCCCCACCCGAGCGGGCACCGCTGCGCGATCGCTGCCGCTGATTCTCCATGAGCGCGGTGAAGCCGGCCTCATCGACGGTGAGCCCGGCGTCGCCCGCCGCCTCGAGCGTGAGGTCGAGCGGGAAACCGTACGTGTCGTACAGCCGGAAGGCGTCATCGCCGGAAACGGCTCCGTCGGCGCGCGAGGATGAGATGACATCGGCGAGCAGGCGCTGGCCTTGGGCAAGGGTCCGGGCGAACTGCTCCGCCTCGGCGGCGAGGACATCACCGATCTCCGCGGAGCGCTCGACGACCTCCGGATACGCGTCCCCGTACTGGGTCGCGACCACCTCGGCCAGGCCGGTGACGGCGTCGGGCTCCAGCCCGAGGCGCGCAGCCTCACTGACCGCGCGACGGATGATCCGGCGCAGGACGTAGCTGCGCCCCTCGTTGCCCGGCCGCACCCCGTCGCCGGCGAGGAAGGTCATCGAGCGGCCATGGTCGGCGAGAACGCGCAGTGCGCGATCGGTGCGCTCATCGGCACCGTAGGTGACGCCGCTGCGCTTCTCGGCCCAGTCCATCAGCGGACGGAAGGCATCCGTCTCGAAGACCGACGGGACGTCCTGAAGCAGCGCGGCGATCCGCTCGAGCCCCGCCCCGGTGTCGATGTTCTGGGCGGGCAGATCGGTCAGCGCGCCGTCGGCCGTGCGCTCGTACTGCATGAAGACCAGGTTCCAGAACTCGAGAAAGCGGTCCGTGCCCGTCGCGGGCCCACCGTCGGGACCCCAGCTCGCGCCCCGGTCGAGATACAGCTCGGTGTTCGGGCCACACGGGCCGGTCGGCCCGGCCTTCCAGAAGTTCTCCGACTCGCCGAGGGCCTGGATGCGCTCACGGGGCAGTCCCAGCTCGACCCAGTACTCGACCGCTTCGTCGTCGGCGGGCACGCCGTCCATGCCCTCGAACACGGTGATCCAGATCTGCTCGGGATCGAGGCCGAAGACCTCGGTGCTCACCTCGAAGCCGAACCGAATCGCCTCGCGCTTGAAGTAGTCGCCGATGCTGAAGTTGCCCAGCATCTCGAAGAACGTGAGATGACGGGCAGTGTGGCCGACCTCGTCGATGTCGTTGGTGCGGAAGCACTTCTGGCTCGAGGTCAGCCGCGGGGCGGGCGGGGTGGCCGTGCCGAGGAAGTACTGCTTGAGTGGTTGCATGCCGGCGATCGTCAGCAGCACCGTCGGGTCGTCCTCGTAGGGGACCAGCGGAGCGGAGGGCAGGATCTGGTGGTCCCGGGAGGCGAAGTACTCCAGGAAGCGGCGGCGGATCTCGCGAGTCGTCATCGACCGACGAGTGTAATCGACGCACCGCCGGGTCTCGCCGAAGCACGTTCGGGGCTTTCGGCCGCGGCGGGACGCGGGAGCGCGATCCCGGCTATCGGTCCGAGACCACGTTCCGTCACGCGTTCAAGCGCCTCACCAGCGTGGCGGCCGGCGCGAGCGCTACCCGGGGCGGGCCTGCTCCATGGCCTGGCGGATCTCGTTCTCGAGTTCCGCCTCACGCCGCCCGGCGGCCTTCTTGCCGGCCTCGGCTGCCACCTTGGCGTGCTCGCCCATCCGGGCACACTCCGCCTTCAGGACCTCGGGCCATTCCCGCGGATCGAGCCCACCCTTGCGGACCATCAGGAGACCCGCGAGGGCGAGCACGATCGCGAACAACGTACGCATGCGCATCAGATTCCCACTAGTCCTTCCGCAGAGCGCGGGCAGAGTCGGCCGCCGAGCGGGCGCGACGAGCGCGCGCCTCAGCCCAGCGGCCGGCGCCGCTGGTGGGCTCGGGCGCAGGAGCGGGTGCGTCCGGCGGGGGTGCGTCCGGCGGGGGCGGTGATGACGACGGAGGGGTGGTGGCGGCGGCGGCCGCCGACGGCGCGGCCGGCGCCGCGCTGGTGGTCGCCGGCGAGCGTGCGGCCGCCCGGGCCGCGGCATCCGACGCCATCCGCGAGCGGAAGGTGCCGACGGCCTCCTGCAGGCCGGCGGCCACGCCGCTGAGCTTGCGGATCGGCGCGGTCACCCCGGTCGAGACGGCGGAGACGGCCCTCTCGGCGCCCTTCGTGGCGCCCACTGCGCTCACCATGATCTCGTCGACCCGGCCGATCTCCTGGTTCACACCGTCCATGGTCGTCTGGGCCTTCGTCAGGATCGGGACGACCTCGTCGGTGCTCCGGTCGACGGTGCTCGTCAGGCTCTGGAACAGACCCGCCATGCGCCACAGCAGATAGGCGAGACCGAGCCCCGTGATGACGAGGAAGAAAGCGAGGGCGAGTCGCAGGAACTCACTGGCATCCATCAGGCGTCCTCTCCTGAGGTCGTGGTGACGCGACCGGTCGCAACCAACCGACCGTCGCGGTAGGCGGCAGCGGTCTGGCCGGGAGCGACTCCGTCGGCGGGCTCGTCCAGCCGGACGCGTAGAGCGCCGTCGCCGGACTCGCTGACCGTACCGGCCAGCGGGCGCCCGCGGTAGCGCACCCGGATTTCGAGCGGGCCGTCAATGGCGTCATGCACCGTGGCCGGAGCAAGGTGGAGATCGTGCGTCGCGAGCTGCTCGCGGGGCCCGACGGTGACGGTGTTCCGCTCGGCGTCGGTCGCGAGCACGTACATCGGGACCGACGCGGCGATCCCCAGGCCGCGACGTTGCCCGACGGTGTAGTTCCAGTAGCCCTGATGCGTCCCGCGCACGGTGCCCTCTCGGTCGACGATCGTCCCCTCGCGGGGCGTCAGCTCGGAGTTACGCTCCAGGAAGGGACCGTAGCCACCGACCCCGACGAAACAGACCTCCTGGCTCTCGACCGCGTCCGCGGCGGGTAGCGCGGCGGCGCGGGCACGGCGGCGGACCTCGTCCTTGGTCAGCTCGCCGAGCGGGAGCACCAGACGCCGGCGCAGATCCGGCGAGAGCTCGGCCAACATGTAGCTCTGGTCCTTGGACGCGTCGCGGGCCGCCGTGATCACCGGCCCCCGGTACCCGGGCGTGAGCCGGGCGTAGTGACCGCTGGCGAGGCCCTCCGCGCCGAGCAGCCGGGCCGCCTCGTCCAGCACCGAGAAGCGCACGCTGCCATTGCAGGTGATGCACGGGTTCGGTGTTGCGCCGGCCTCGTACCCGGCAATGAACTCGCGGACCACCCCGTGGCGAAAGCGCTCCGCCACATCGAGGGTGAGGTGCGGGATCCCGATGAGGTGGGCGCAGGCGCGCGCCTGCTGAACGGTCTCGGGGGAGCAGCATGAGCGCTCGGCGGCCGCGGCGGCCGGATCGTGCCAGAGCCGCATGGTCACTCCGACCACATCGTGCCCGGCCACGACGAGCTCGCGGGCGGCGATGGCCGAGTCGACGCCGCCGGACATGGCGACCGCGATCCGGCCCGCCACCGGCTCCGGCCCCTCGTCGCCGAGCCGGGCCG
>JAHEIS010000074.1:4310-12960 GCA_024639225.1 Actinomycetes bacterium
TCCAGCGCCCGTGCCAGGGCGTCCACGACGACCTCCGGCCCGTGCCGTCGCTCCGCACCCAGGCCGCCCAGGTCGGCGTCGAGGCTCTCGGCGGAGAGGGCGAGCGCGACGTCGAGGCCTGCGCCGTCGAGGCGCGCGCAGGCAGCACTCGACGCCGCCGTCGCCGCGGGGCAGCCGAAGGTCAGAAAGCCGGCCTCGATGATTGTCCCGCCCTCGATGCGCAGGCCGATCCGGACCAGATCCCCGCAGCCGGCGCTACCCGATTCACCGACGGTGGTGAGCTCATCAGGAAGGCCCGCGCCGACCGGAGCGGCGAGGTGTGACATGGCCTGTCGTGGGTACGGCGGCACGGCGTGAGGCTACCAGCCGACCTGGCGGGACCGACGCCGGCCGGCCCCCGGAGAGAAGTGCCCCACACCTGCCGTCACGGCGAGCGATTTGAACCTGTGTAGACAGGTGGGTCGCAGGCGGGCTCGACATCTGCGTCTGCCCTGACTCCACGTCCCTTAGCGCTCGTGTTGGCTCAAATGAGGCCGTAAACGAACAGGGTCGAGCACGTCGGATTGTAGCCACCCCCAAGAGATCCCGCCACCCATCCCGGACGTGGAAACCGGCGGCGGCCCGGCCCGCTGGAGTCGGGTGGGCATTCCCTCTAGAGCGCGTGCGGTCTCACCCGCGCGGGTGCAGGATGCGCACCCGATGACGCCCCGGCCCGATACGACGCCCGCGTACGCGGTCTCCCCACATCACCCTCCCCTGTCCACGGGTCAGGAGGACGCGCTGGCCGCGGCGCTCGGCCCACGCCTGTGCGACGGAGGAACGGTCGTCATCACGGCCTGCTCCACGGCCCATCACCACCTGATCGAGGTCACCACCGCAGCGGGACCGGTCATGATCATCGCACCGGTGATGACGACCGCGCCGCTCCCCGAAAGCTGAGACGCTGAGGTGGTGACCGACTCCGTCGCAGACCGACTCGAGATGCTCATCGTCCTCACGTGGCTCGACGAGGGCTCTCCGGAGGACGGCCGCGTGGCCCTCTCGGCGCGCACCGCGGCCTCGGATCTCGACCTGGGGAGCGGGCGGACGGCGCTGCTCGCCCTCATGCGGGCGCTCGGGGCGCTCGAGGAGCGTGGGTCGATCACCCTCTCCTGGCCCTCGGGTCGCGGGCGCGACGCGTCCGTGGAGATGAGTCCCCATCTCCGGGACGACGCGCGCGCGCTCTTCGGACGCGGGTGAAACCCCAACGGAAGGGTCTGGACACCTGAGCGGGGGGCGGCATAGGGTGCGCCCCCTTCATGAAGCTTTTGTGGCTTTCAGCCGTCTGCGGGGCGGCCTTGCTCCCGGCCCTCGCGGCGTCGACGGCGAACGGAGCGGACCGGACGTTCCGTGATTCCGAGGGGCGGGCGATCCAGTTCCGCACCCACGTGGGTGACGCTCCCCTCGGCCGCTACGCGCAGGTCCTGCGCAACGCGATCCACGGCGACGAGATCGAGCGCCTGACCATCGAGGTCGTGCGACCCCGGGACGTCGAACGGGTCTGCGCGACGAGAGGCGCGGTGGCTTGCCACATCCACGGCGGCACCCGGGGGCCGCGGATCATCATCGCCCCGGGGCCGCGCGCAGAGAGGTTGCTCCTGCATGAATATGGGCACCACCTCGACATCCACCTCGGCAACGGCGCGCGGCCGGAACCCAACGGGACGCCTCGCTGGTGGCGTGCTCGGGGGGTCACCGCCAACGTGCGCTCCGGGCGGCTGAACCGCGGCTACAGCGCAGGTTGGCACGCGGCCGTTCCGGAGCTCTTCGCCGAGGATTTCGCCCGCCTCAACGGCGGATCGGGGTGGTTGATCCGGGGGGTCGAGCCTCCGACCCGCTCGGTGCTGAGGGCGCTGCGACGAGACCTGAAGGCCGCGCTGCGGACGCGCACGGGAGCGCCCCGAACTGGTCGGCGGGTGTTGGCGCAGCGCGGGTTCCTCACCCGCGGCGACCGCAACGTGATCCTGTTTCGAACCGGGCCGACGCCGGAGCTGATCTGGGGGAAGGTCCGGCTCACACGGGGTGGAGCAAGCGGCGTGCGGGTCCGGCTCATCTGCGACGGGCGCCGGCTGCGCGACGCGACCATCCGACCCGGCCGGCCGGCCGACGTCGCCCGCCGCCTTCCCGCCGACGCCCGCTGCCGGATCGTGTTCGAGAACGATCGGGTGCCGGCCGCCTACGCTCTCACGACACGGCGGGCACGCCTCTACTGAGCATCCCGGGGTGCGTCGCCCGGTCGCAACTCAGCCGGCACCTCCGCTGAGGCCGCCCGGAGGCGTCGAGGCTGGCCGCCACGGCCGGTCGGTCACCGGAGCCGCGCGGATCGCGGCAAGAGTACGCCGGGTGAGAAGCGGATCCATCGGGACGCCCCGGACCCCGTCGGGGATGGAGGCGAGAAAGATCTCGGGGACGATCGCGGCGGCGAGGCCGCGAGCGACGAACGAGAGGGCGATGCCCGGGACGTCGGTGATGTACCGCACGTCGGGTTCGAAGCCGGCGCGCCGGCCGGCCCCCGCCATCAGCGGGCGATCTCAGCCCCCGGGGGAGGTCTCCTCGGGGAGGTCCTGAGAAATCGCGAGCTCGCCGAGCTGATCGCCGTCGACCGGAGCCGGCGCTCCGGTCAGTGGGTCTCCGCCCGTTGACGTCTTGGGGAACGCGATCACATCACGGATCGACTCCTCCCCCGCCATCAGCATCACGATGCGATCCAGGCCGAGCGCGATGCCACCGTGAGGTGGGGCGCCCAGACGCAGGGCGGACAGCAGAAAGCCGAACTTCGCCTCGGCCTCGGCCTCGCTGAGGCCGATCAGGTCGAACACCCGTTGCTGGACCTCACGATCGTGGATACGGATGCTCCCGCCACCGATCTCGAGCCCGTTGAGCACGATGTCGTACGCGAGCGAGTTGACGCTGCCCGGATCGCTCGCGATCGCGTCGACGTGCTCGGGGTCGGGCGCGGTGAACGGGTGGTGCGAGGGGTCCCAGCGCTCCTCGTCCGCGTTCCAGTCGACGAGCGGGAAGTCGGTGACCCACAGCGGTGCCCAGGTGCCCTCGGGTATGAGTCCGTAGCGCTCGGCGTAGCGGGTACGCAGCGCACCGAGCACCGCATGGGCGTTCGCCTCCTCGTCGGCGACCATCGCGATCAGATCCCCCGGCGCGGCACCCATCTGCGGGGCGAGATCCGGGAGGAACTTGGCCACGGGCGAGCGCAGCTTGTCCTCTTCGACGATGGCCCAGACCAGGCCCTTCGCGCCGAAACCGGTCGCCTCGTCGACCAGGTCATCCCCGTCCTTGCGGCTCATCCCGGCACCGGCGCCCGGAACGACGAGGCCCCGCACGACGCCTCCGCCCTCCACGGTCGTGCGGAAGACCGCGAACTCGCTCGCGGCCGCGTGCTCGGAGTAGTCGACGATCTCCAGGCCGTACCGGAGATCGGGGCGGTCGCTGCCGAAGCGGCGCATCGCCTCGGCGTAGCCCATCCGGGGGAAGGGAGTCGCGATGTCGATCCCGGAGGCGTCGAAGACCGCGGCGAGTATCCGCTCGACCAACTCCATCACCTGATCCGGCGACACGAACGAGGCCTCGATGTCCACCTGGGTGAACTCCGGCTGGCGGTCGGCCCGCAGGTCCTCGTCCCGGAAACAGCGGACGATCTGGTAGTAGCGCTCGAGGCCCGCGACCATCAGCAGCTGCTTGAACAGCTGAGGGCTCTGCGGCAGCGCGTACCAGCTTCCGGGCTGGAGACGGCTCGGTACCAGGAAGTCGCGCGCGCCCTCCGGCGTCGAGCGGGTGAGCACCGGCGTCTCGACCTCCATGTAGTCCGCCTCGTCGAGCACACGGCGGACCGCTCGGGTGATCGCCGAGCGTAGCTCCAGTGCCCGGAGGCGGGCCGCCCGGCGGATGTCGAGATACCGATAGGTCAGCCGGACCTCCTCGGAGATGTCGACCGTCTCATCCTCGACCGGGAACGGCAGCGGATCGGCCTCGGACAGGATTTCGAGTTCGGCCGCGGCCAACTCCACCGTTCCCGTCGGGATCCGGGGGTTGACGGTCTCCGCGTCGCGGGCGACGACGGGCCCGGCCGCGCAGATGACGTCCTCGGGGCTGAGCCGACCCGCCAGCTCGTGGGCCGCGCCCTGCTCGGGGTGGAAGACGAGCTGGAGCACCCCGCTGCGGTCGCGGAGATCGATGAAGACCACGCCTCCGTGATCGCGGCGGCGGTGAACCCAACCGGCGACCCGAACGTCAGCCCCCTCGGCGTCTCCGGCCTCCAGCGCCGTGTGTGTGCGGTAGCGGGGATCGCTGCTCATGCCAGCTCCTCCACGAGGCTCGCCAGCGACACCTCGCGCTGATCGCCCGTGTCCATGTCCCGCAAGGTCGCCACTCCTCGTTCGTGTTCTCTCTCGCCGATGATGACCGTGGTTCCGACCCCGAGAGCGGCAGCGTGGCGCAGCATGGCCTTCATTCCCCGCCCGCGCAGGTCGCTTTCGCAGCGCACGCCCGCGCCGCGCAGCTCGCGCACCAGCGGGCCGAGCTCGGCCCGGAGCTCGTTGCCGATGATCGCCACGTAGACCTCCACGCCGCCGACGGCGTCCCCGGCGTCACCGAGCGCCTCGACCACCCGGTCGACCCCGCAGCCGAAACCGATCCCCGGCGTCTCCGGCCCACCGAGCTCGGCGATGAGGCCGTCGTAACGACCGCCCCCTCCGATCGCGCTCTGTGCGCCCAGATTGTCGGCCGTGAATTCGAAGACGGTGTGGGTGTAGTAGTCCATGCCGCGGACGAGCGTGTCGTCGCGGGTGAAGGGGATCCCCAGGCGGGCGAGCCCGGCCTCGACGGCGCCGTGATGCTCGGCCGCGGCCGCGCTGAGGGCGTCGAGCAGCCTCGGAGCTCCCGCCATCGCGGCCCGCGTGGGCTCATCCTTGGCATCGAACAGACGCAGAGGGTTCAGCTCCATCCGCTCGCGGGACTCGGCGGGAAGATCATCGAGGTGGCCGGCGAGGTAGCTGACCAGCGCCTCGCGGTGGCCCGCGCGGCTCTCGGGGTCTCCCATACTGCCGAGCCTCAGCTCGACGCCGGGCACCCCGAGCTGCGCGTAGATGTCGGCGAGCAGCGCGATGACCTCGACGTCGACCTCGGGCGCCGGGCTGCCGAGCGCCTCACCGCCGAACTGCGTGTGCTCGCGATAGCGCCCGCGCTGAGGCGCCTCATAACGGAACATCGAGCCCGCGTACCAGAGCTTCACCGGCAGCTGCCACTTGTGCATCCCGTGCTCGACGAAGGCCCGCGCCACCGGCGCGGTGCCCTCGGGACGGAGGGTCAGACTGCGGCCGCCGCCGTCCACGAAGGTGTACATCTCCTTGCGCACGATGTCGGTGCTGGCCCCGACGCCGCGCGCGAAGAGCTCGGTGTGCTCGAACGTCGGCGTCGTGATCGGAGCGTAGGCGTAGCGGGCGAACGTCTCGGCCGCGGTGGCGATCACGTGGGCGCGCAGGCGCGCCTCGTCGCCGAGGATGTCGCGCGTCCCGCGGGGGGCGGCGGGGCGCTGGGGTGCGCTCACTCCTCAGGCTCCTCGGCGGGCGGAGGGGTCGCCCGCTTGCGCATCTGCAGGCGGTACCGCATCCGGTCGATCGCCATTCCCAGCGGCACCATCACCAGGAAGGCGACGCCGGTGATGAACAGGGCCCGGTCGAGCGGCTCGTCGGCGATGTAGAGCAGGTACGGGAGGAAGAGCACGCACACGATCCCAGCGCGGAGGACCACACCACGAAACGAGGGCGGCCTGATCTCGGGCGCAGCGCGGCGGCGCGCCGGCGCGCGACCGGAGTCGCGCTCGGCCCCGGCGCGTGGGTTGGCCTGTGGTGGCGGTCCGGCTCCCGGCCGGCGCCGTTGTCGTCGTCTGGCGATCAGGTCCTCCCTCTGGTCAGGGGCGCCCGGCGCCCCGGAGCGCCGCATCGAGCACGAGCCCCGGGCGGAATCCTGCCAGCCCGAGCGCCGAAGGTGCGACTCCCGCGAGCCCTTCCCGGGGAATCAGGCCGACCAACTCGCTCGCACCGGCCCGGGCGCCGAGCCGCTCGGCCTCGGCGCGGACGGTCTCGACCACGACAGCCGGCGGAGTCCGGAGGTGGTTCTCGATGTTCATCGAGACCTGCGCGGTACCGCGTGATGCCAGCCAGAGGCCGAGGGCCATCACGCCCGGCAGGCCGCCACCGGACTCCCGCACGCGCGCCGCGATGGCCCGAGCCTCGTCGAGGCCGCCCTCCTCCAGCTCGATGTTCCACGCGATCAGCGGTGGCCGCGCGCCCACGAGCACTCCGCCGGCCGAGGGGTGGAGCCGGGGCGGGCCGGCGTCGGGCACGATCTCGCCGGAGTCGATCTTCTCGGCCAGTGAGTCGATCCCGGTTCCCCGGAAGTCCCGCGGCCGCACCCGCTCCGGATGCGCGGCGACCGCGGCGTAGCGGAAGACAGGCAGGCCGAGCTCGGCGCCAATCCGGTCGGCGAGGGCCGCGGCCGCCTCCCGCGCCAGCTCCATGTCAGCGGGCTCGCGCGCGATGATCGGCGCCACGTCGAGTGCGCCGATGCGCGGGTGGATGCCCCGGTGGCGCCGGAGGTCGATCCGCTCCAGACACTCCCCGGCGAGCGCGACCAGGCCGTCCAGCAGGTTGAGCGTCGGCCCGGCGATCGTGATCACGCTGCGGTCGTGGTCGACGTCGGAGTGGACGTGGAGGACACGGGTGCCCGTGGCCCGCACCGCGTCGCACAGAGCCTCGACGGTCCCGAGATCGCGCCCCTCGCTGACATTCGGCGCGGCCAGTGACCACGGCGGGGACGGGAGGTCGGGCACGTCCCGGGGGGCGGGCGCAACCGCTTGCTCCCCTCCGGCCGCATCCCTATCGTTCACTGGTGAACCACCTTGTCGATACTCCTTCGCCTCCTCACCTTCCTCCGGCCCTACCGGACGGCCGTCATCATCACGGCCCTGGCGGCGGCGGCGCTCCAGGTGGCGTCAGTCACCTTGCCATATCTCACCGGACGGGTGATCGACGATGTGCTGAAGGACGGACAGCGTGATCTGCTGCTGCCGCTCTGCCTCGCCTTTCTCGTTGTGGCACTCATCCGCATGGGGCTCGCCTTCGTCCGACGGACCGTCTCGGGCTGGGTGAGCCTGGGCGTCGAGTACGACCTGCGCGGGATTGTGTTCGACCACCTCCAGCACCTGTCGTTCGCGTACCACGACCGGATGCCGGTCGGCCAGCTCATGTCCCGTCTCACCGCGGATCTCCAGGCCGTGCGCTTCTTCCTCGGTTACGGGCTGATCTTCCTGTTCATGCACCTGTTCACGCTCGTCATCGTGCTCAGTCGCCTGGCCTGGATCGATCCGCTTCTCGCCCTTCTGGCCCTGTTGGTGGGCCCGGTGCTGACCGCGGTGGCGTGGCGCTACAGCCGGATCAGCAACCCGATTCTCATCGACGTCCAGCAGAAGCTGGCCCGAGTGTCCGAACTGGCCCAGCAGAGCGCGGTCGGGATTCGGGTGATCAAGTCCTTCGGCCGCGAGCGCGAGTTGGGTCGGCGCTTCCGCGGACGCGCCGACCAGGCGTTCTCGCGCAGCATCGACGCCGCGCGGGTCGAGGCCTTCTACCAGCCGTTTCTCGGCTTCCTGCCCATCGCCGGCATCGCTCTGGTGCTCGCGGTCGGCGGGACCATGGCGATCAACGGAAACCTCAGCGTCGGCTCGTTCATCGAGGTGTATCTCCTGCTCGCCCTGCTCATGTTCCCGTTCCGGGTCCTGGGCAGCCTCGTGGGCAACGCGCAGCGCGCCATCGCCGGCGGTACTCGCGTGTTCGAGGTGCTGGACGAGAAGATCGAGATCACCGAGGACCCGGAGGCCCGTCCGCTGCCGCCCGGACCCGGAGCCGTCCGGCTCGAGGGCGTGACCTTCGCCTACGGCGACGGCCCGCCGGTGCTCGAGGACGTCGATCTCGAAATCGCCCCCGGCACGGCCCTCGCCCTCATCGGCGCGACGGGCTCGGGCAAGACGAGCCTCGCCCAGCTCATCCCCCGCTTCTACGACCCCGACGCGGGCCGGGTCGAGATCGACGGCCACGACGTCCGCGACCTCGCTCTGCAGGACGTCCGCCGCGCGGCCGCGGTCGTCGCGCAAGAGCCGTTCCTCTTCTCCATGTCCATCCGGAACAACATCGCCTACGGAGCCCCGGGCGTGGACGATGACGCCATCTGGGCGGCAGCCCGCTCCGCGCAGGCGGAGGAGTTCATCCGCGTGCTGCCCGAGGGCCTCGACACGGTGATCGGCGAGCGCGGCTTCACGCTGTCCGGTGGGCAGCGCCAGCGCGTGGCCATCGCACGCGCCCTCGTCACCGACCCCCGGATCCTGATTCTCGATGAGGCGACCGCCTCCGTGGACGCCACGACCGAGCGCGAGATCCAGCGAGCACTGGCGAGCGCGATGCGCGGCCGGACGACTCTGATCATCGCCCACCGCCTCTCGACGATCGCCCTGGCCGACGAGGTCGCCGTGATCGACGGCGGTCAGATCGCGGCCCGCGGGACGCTCGCGGAGATCTCCTCGCTGCCCGTCGCCCGGGCGGTGCTC
>JAHEIS010000165.1 GCA_024639225.1 Actinomycetes bacterium
GGCCGCATAACGCAAGCCCGTCCGCGTAGTCCATGGCGGACGTCAAGTCCGCTGAATCGCGTGTCAACGGCCAGTTGGAGTTCCCCGTAGGTGGCCGTGAGGTTTCCCCGTTGCTGGCCACGTGATCTCCCCGCTCGTGGCCATCAGGATTCCCGAGTGAGGGGCCTCACCCCCTTGCCGGTGGTGGCCTCGCGTTGTCGGTAGGAGTCACCGTCGGTGAGGATCACGTGCGCGTGGTGCAGCAGCCGGTCGACGCCGGCAGCGGCCAGGGTGGCGGGCATGAGCTCGTCGAAGCTGGCGGGGTGGATGTTGCTCGAGATCGCCAGCGAGCGGGTCTCGTAGGCGGCGTCGATGAGCCGGTAGAACGCCTCGGCGGCGTCGCCGCCGGCAGGTAACAGGCCGATGTCGTCAACGACGATCAGGTCGGTGCGCAACAGCCGGTCGATGGCCTTGGTCACCGAATCATCGACGCGGTGGCGGCGTAGCAGGACGCCGAGCTGCTCGAGTGTGGTCCAGGTGACCTTGTAGCCGGCGTCGATGGCGTGGTGGCCGAGCGCCTCGAGGAAGTGGCTCTTGCCCGTGCCCGACGGGCCGGCCAGGCACAGGTTCTCGCGGCGGGCGACCCACTCGAGTGTCCGCAGCGCGTGTTGGGAGCCGGTCGGGATCGACGACGCGGTCTCGTCGAACGTGTCGAACGTCTTGCCGGATGGGAACCCCGCGCGCCGCCGGCGGTTGCGGATGGTCGCGGCCTGTCGGCCGTCGGCCTCGGCGGCGAGCACGACACGCAGGACCTCGGCGGGGTCCCAGCGTTGCGAACGCGCGGTCGCGAGGATCTCGGCGGCGGCGCCGCGCAGATAGGGCAGCCGCAACCGGCGGGTCAACGCCTCGACCTGCTCGGCGATCACGGCCTGCTCGGGTGTCGTCGCGGTCGCCGGCGCCGACAGCCTGCTCGTGGTGGCGGCGGTCATCGGCCCATCACCTCCCAGCCAGCCAGCGGGTTCTGCAGGCCCGCGCCTGGACTCGAGTGCTGCGGCGTCCCGCCGCCGTCATCATCGTTGCTATCGCCGGTGGCGGCGTGGTGGTGATCCACGATGGCGGCCAGGTCGCCGTCGCCGAAGCGCCCCGCGATCGCTGCGACACCTAGGGCGCGGTCGACCGGCTGGTCGCCGACCAGGCGGGCCAGCCGGACCGCCTCGGCCATCTTCACTCGCATGCGGGTGGTGCCTGCGGCGGCGGCCTCGAGCAGCCACTGGCGCGCCCCGTCGCCGAGTGCGAGGAACGCGGTCTCCTCGGGCGACGCCGGCTTGGGGGTGCGTCCGGGGATCGTCGACCGCGTCGGGTAGTGCTCGTCGCGGATCTGCGGATGCCCCTTGGTCGACTTGGGATGCCGTGCGACCTCCCGCGGCCCGCCCTGCCCGTGGTGGACGATGACGAGTTCGTCGTCGTGCTCGCGGACCCACACGCGTTCGTCGACCAGGGTGTGTGGCACCGAGTAGCGGACACCGCCGACCGAGATCGTCGCGTCGCGGGTCACCGAGCGGGTCTGGCCGAACACCGCCGCGAACGGCGCAGCCGGCACCGGGTGCAACGCGGCACGTTCCTCGGCGAGCGCCGCGGCCGGGGGGCGACCCAACAGCCGATGCTCCCGGGCGTTGACGCGTTCGCAGAACAGCTCGCACGCGGCCTCGAGGTCCACGAACGCGGGGTAGTCATCCAGCAAGTTCGCGTCGGTCGGGACGAGATCGGCCTTGGCGATCCGTACCGTGGCCTCCGACCCGCCCTTGGACTCGGGGTCGGCCGGCACACACGCGTGGACCGTGACGCCGTAGTGGCGGGCGGCCTTGGCCAGCAGCGGGTTGACGACCGCGATCCCCGCGACCCGGTCGATCGTCACGGTCCTTTCGTTGTCGGTCAGCACGTGCGTCGGCGCGCCGCCCAGCAGCCGCAGACACGTGTCCAGACACGCGATCACACTCGGCAGGGTCTTGTCCCAGCACGGCACCACCACCCGGAACCGGGACCACGCCAACCATGCGCACCACAGCTGCGTGCGGCGCCCGCCGATCCGCGGGCCCTCGCCCCAGTCGAACTGCAACCAGCCGCCCGGCTCGGGTATCCACGGCTTGTAGCAGCGTCGCTGCGACCCCCGATACGCCCGGCGGGCCTCGGCGACCGCCCGCCGTGTCGTGCGCTGCGAACCCTCGTAGCCGAGCGCGACCAGCTTGCCGTGCGCGACATCGGCGCGCAGCCGCCCGTTCGAGCGGCGCATCCACTCGGCCAACTTGTCGCGGTAGCCGTCGATCAACCGCTCCCGCTCGATGGACGGTGGCTGCGGCGGCAACCCCGCGTCGCGTCGCTCGACATAGGCCTTGACGGTCTTGTGGTCGCACCCGCACAGCTCAGCCGCGGCGCGGTACGACCCCGTCAGGTCGAACGCTTCCAGAATGTTCATGATCTCTCCGTAAGACTTCACCAGTCCCTCCTCGGGGGCCTCCGACGTGTGGTGACGCGGAGTGAACCGAGGAGGGGCGCTCATCCCGCTCAAGCGAGACAACTCGCGGACTAGGGCGTGGGGAGATCTGGTGGCCACCAGTGGGGAATCTTCACGGCCGCCACCGGGGAATCCTCGTGGCCGCCTACGGGGAGTTTCTCACGGCCGCTGACACGCGCGAACGGCTCGGGGCGGGCCGGCCAATCGATCGACCCTCGGAGCGCACATATCGAGACGTCGACAGCTTCTCGATCATGCAACGCCCGTGCCACCGTCGTCGCCATACGTGCATGTAATCCACGAGATTCACGGCGCGCCTCCGTCCAGCACCGCGTCGAGGCAGCCGTCAATGGCCCCGTTTCGGTATGGGCCTGGCTTCATGCCCTCGCCATACCAGCGCGCCGCGTCTTCGGGGTCGCGCGTCCCCGCCTCGGCAAACAGCTGCTCGGAGTCCTGACACGTCTGGCGGCCGATGTCGAACGAAACTCGTACGGGTTCTCCACACCCGCGGCGGGAGCGGTTCGTGTGCGCGACGTCGGTGCGGGTTCCGACCCGGAGGTGACGAGGTAGAGGACGAACAGGGCGGCGAGAACGGCGAACTGAACGACTCGTCGCTTGGTCTTTTCGTTCATTACTCCGCCCCTGTGCGTGCCGCGGAAGCAGCGGCACGCACAGTCGGTCGACAATCCAACTGAAGGTGTACCGCGAGCCGCGCACGGCGTCTAGGTCGCGGGCCTGACCAATCCCAAGGTCCTCGCGTGAAGATACGCGGGAATCCAGCCGGCGAGCGCGGCTGCGCTGAGACCGGGACCGGGACTCATGAGCGCAGGAGGTGACGAGCGGTGGCACTGACGGCTCAGCGGCAGCGGTTCATCGAGGCGTACACACTGCTCGGCAACGGCGCGGCGGCGGCCGTGAGGCCGGCTACAGCGCACGCACGGCGGCGGTGATGGCCCACGAGCTGCTGAACAC
>JAHEIS010000075.1 GCA_024639225.1 Actinomycetes bacterium
AGGCGCGCAACGCTAAGACGAAAGCCAAGCTGCGCTACCGGGCGCGTAAGGGCATCGTCTGCAACGTCGCCTTCGCCGGCGCGAAGAACGCCAAGCGTTCCAACCTCGGCGTGGCCTGCGTGAGGGTGCACCCCACGCCGCGGCCCAAGCCCCAGCCGGACCCGTCTGAGAGCTAGCTCAGCCGGACAAGTCAAACCCACTCGCCGGGGGCTCATCTGAGCCCCCGGCGTCGTCGTGGGGCTAGGCTCACTGCGTGGGGAGGCCTGGCGACATCGTCATCCTCGGCGCCGGCGTGATCGGCGCCGCGGTCGCGCAGGCGCTGGCGCGCCGTGGTGCGCCCTCGACCATCGTCGACCGCATCGGGATCGCCCCCGGGGCATCCGGCAAGGGCGGGGGCTTCCTCGCACAGGCGTGGAACGACACGACGCCGGTCGGCCCGTTGGCGCGCCGGAGCTTTGATCTGCATCGTGAGTTGCCCGAGACGTTGGATGCCGACTATGGCTACCGTCCGCTCGAGACCTTCCAGGCTGTGGGAGCCGACCCAGAGGTCGGCGCCCGGGTCGCGCCGGACGACAACCCGGACTGGCTCGACGGCAACATCGCCGTCCACGGCGCGATCGGTACGACCGAGACGACCGCGCAGGTGCACCCGCGCCTGTTCACCGAGGCCCTCATCGCCGACGCCACCGCCCACGGGGCGTCGGTGAGAACCGGAACGGTGTCGGCGGTAACCGGTGGACACGCGGAGATCGACGGCGAGAAGAACCCGGCCGACGCGATCGTCGTCGCCATGGGGCCCTGGAGCGCGTTGGCCGGTCTGCCGCTTCCGCCGGTCTTCGGGCTCAAGGGCTCCAGCATCACGCTCGACGCGTCAATTCCGGCGCACGCCGTCTTCTCCGAGTTCATCACCGCCGACGGCCGCCGGATCTCCCCGGAGATCTACTCCCGTCCGGACGAGGTCTATGTCTGCGGGGTTCCGAGCGCGGATCCGTTGCCCGCCTCACCCGCCGACGTCGAGGTCGACGACGCCGACTGCGAGCTCCTCCGCGCCGCCGCGGCAGGGCACTCGTCAGCGCTTGCCGAGGCGCCGGTGACCGTGCGCCAGGCGTGCTTTCGGTCCGTGACACGGGACGGTCTGCCGGTGATCGGCCCGGTGCCGGACGTCGAAGGTGTCTGGATCGCCACGGGGCACGGGCCCTGGGGAATCCTGAACGCGCCCGCCACGGGCGAGATGGTGGCCGAGATGATTCTGGACGGAGGTGCGCACACCCTCGATGCAGCCCCGTTCAGCGCCGCGCGACCGGCGTAGCAGCGCACAGGATCACGAGGTGGACGCCGCCCGGCGGCTGGTACCGTCCGCGCGTCCTTCGACATCAATCGGAACGTGAATCTGTGACTCCTCTGCGCATCGGACTGCTCGGCATCGGAACCGTGGGTGGCGGGACCTACGACGTCCTCACCCGCAACCTCGAGGAGATCACGCGCCGGGTCGGGCGGCCGCTCGTCATCACCCGCGTCGCGGACCTCGACACCGATCTCGCGAAGAGCGCGACCGGAGGATCGGCGGAGGTGACCGACGACGCTTTCGCGGTGACCCGCGATCCCGAGATCGACATCGTGATCGAGCTGATCGGCGGCTACGGGATCGCCCGCGAGCTCGTGCTGGACGCCATCGCCAACGGCAAACACGTCGTGACCGCGAACAAGGCTCTGCTGGCGGTGCATGGCAACGAGATCTTCACCGCCGCGAACGACAGGGGTGTCGTGGTCGCCTTCGAGGCGGCGGTCGGCGGTGGCATCCCGATCATCAAAGCCCTACGCGAGGGCCTCGTGGCGAATCGGATCGAGTGGATCGCCGGCATCGTGAACGGCACGACCAACTTCATCCTGTCCGAGATGCGCGATCGCGGCGTGAGCTTCGCCGACGCGCTCGCCGACGCTCAGGCCAAGGGCTACGCGGAGGCGGACCCGACCTTCGACATCGAGGGTGTCGACGCCGCCCACAAGCTCTCCCTCATGGCGGCCATGGCCTTCGGGGTCCCGGTCTACTTCGAGGACGTCTACACCGAGGGGATCACGGCGATCGAGGGCGTCGACATCCGCTATGCGGAGCGGCTGGGCTACCGGCTCAAGCTCCTGGCCGTCACGATCCGTCGCGAGGCGGGCATCGAGCTCCGCGTCCATCCCTGCCTCGTGCCCGAGGATGTCCTGATCGCGAACGTCGAGGGCGTCATGAACGCCGTGCTGGTGCAGGCGGACGCGGTCGGCCCGACGCTCTACTACGGCGCGGGTGCCGGATCCCAACCCACCGCCTCGGCCGTCATCGCCGACCTCGTCGACGTGGCCCGGCTGATCAGCGCCGACCCGGGGGAGCGCGTGCCCCATCTGGCCTTCCAGGCGGACCAGCTGAGCGACACACCCGTGCTGCCAATGGACGACGTCCAGACCTCGTACTACCTGCGCATGCGCCTCGCGGACGAGCCGGGCGTGCTCGCCGATGTCACGCGCATCTTCGCCGACGAGTCGATCTCCATTGACGCGGCGCTCCAGCAGGAGCCCGGCAAGGAGTTGGCGGCGGACTTCGTCGTCCTGACCCATATGACGACGGAGCGCGCGGTCAGAGCGGCCATCGCGGCGATCGAGTCACTGCCGACCACCCACAGCGACGTCGTGCTGCTGCGAATGGAGAAGCTCTCCTAGCCCGCCGCCGGGCGTGGCCGGCGAGAGTTCCTTTGCTCTCGTGATGCTCGTGCACAGGTCGGGTGAAGCCCGGAATCGTCCAGTTACCGCTCGCCGTCCCCTCGGGCCTTCCGCGATCCGCGGTGTCCCGGTGGCGGCTTCCGTACCGCATAGTGAGATATCGATGGGCCAAATAACTATCTATTTCGCCGATCGGCTCGTCGAATCGTCACCCACCAACGCTGGCTCGGGATGCTGTCCAGAGGCGTTGTTAGCGTCGCCACGCCGCATAGGTAAGCGGTTTCATGCGCCGGTCCGGCGCGCCAACGACGATTGAAAGGCGACATGACCAAAGCCGAACTCGTAGACGAGGTCGCCGCGAAGGCTGACCTCTCGAAGGCAGACGCGAAGGCTGCTGTTGATGCCTTCCTAGAGACGGTCGAGGAATCCCTCGCCGCCGGCAACGATGTTTCGTTCCCCGGCTTCGGCAAGTTCTCGGTCTCGCAGCGCGCTGCCCGCGAAGGTGTGAACCCGCGGGACCCCAGCGGCCCCAAGATCCAGATCGCTGCGCGCACCGTGCCGAAGTTCTCCGCGGGCGCCGCGCTCAAGAGCGCCGTCAACTAGCAGCAGTCAGTAGCGGCAAAACGCCGGCGCGGAGGCCGTCGACATGACGGCCACCGCGTTCGGCGCTCTCGCCATCATCCTGATCGGGGCGCTTCTCCGGCACCTCGGTCTGCTTGAGCGTGAGCACGGCCCGGCACTGGTCCGGATCGTCCTCTACGCCACACTCCCGGCGCTCGTGTTCCTGATCACGGCCCGGGCCGAACTCGAAGGCGCCCTGCTCCTGGTGCCGGTCGCGGGTTACGCGATCTACGGCATCCTCCTCGCCGCGACCTGGATCGCCGCCCGGGTGGCGGGCGCGTCGCGTGCCCTCTCCGGGGCCTGGATCCTCGCGGTGTCGGTCGGCAACACGGGCTTCTTCGGACTGCCGCTGATCGCCGCCGCCGGTGACGGCGTCTCCGTCCCTGCGGCGGTCATGTACGACACGCTCGTCACCGGCGTCATCACCTTCACCGCCACCCCCGCGATCGCCGCGACGCTCGGGGCGGGCTCGGCCGCGGGCCTGAACTGGACCCAGATGCTGCGCACCCTCTCGACCATGCCGCCGAACTGGGCCCTGATCGCGGGCTTCGGCGTCAACTTCGCCGGCGTCGAGACGCTCCCCGAGCTGGTCGAGACTCCGCTCGAGATCCTCGCCGCGGGCACGCTGCCGCTGGTGATGATCTACGCAGGGATGATGCTGGGCACCCGGCCGCTGGGGCGGTTGTGGATCGCGGTCGGGGCAGGGGCCGTGGTGCGCCTGGCGGTGGCCGGCGCCATCGGCTACGGGGTCGCCACCGCTCTGGGGCTCGAGAGTGACGTGCGCGCCACGGTCACGCTGATGGCCGCCATGCCGACTGCGATGATGTCGCTCGTCTGGGGCGCGGAGTTCCGCACCCGGGCGGACTTCATCGCCGGAATGGTGCTCGTGACCACACTGATCTCCACCATCACCCTGCCGCTGCTCCGCGGGTTGATCCTGTGAGCGGCTTCGGCGATCGCCTGGCCGAAGCCGTGGAGCGTCGGCGGAGCCAGGTCGTCCTCGGTCTTGATCCCCACCCGGAGAGGATCCCGGGCGAGGTGGACGCCGCCGAGGCCTTCTGCGCCGCGCTGATCGACGCCGCTGGACCCGCCTGTGTCGCGGTGAAGATCCAGCTCGCCTGCTTCGAGCGATATGGCGCTCCGGGGTGGGCGGCGTGGGAGCGTCTCGCCGCGCGCGCCGCCGACGCCGGGCTGCTGGTGATCGCCGACGCCAAGCGGGGCGACATCGGGATCTCGAGCGCCGCCTACGCCGCGGCGTTGCTGCGCGAGCCGGTCGACGCGGTGACGGTCAACCCGATGCTCGGCGACGACGGCGTCGCACCCTTCATCGCCGCCGCGGAGGCGGGCGGGCGGGGCGTGTTCGCCCTGGTCCGGACGTCGAACCCCGGTGCGGCCGCTCTCCAGGATCTCCCGCTGGCCGACGGCGGCCTCTGGCACGAGGCCCTCGCCGCGCTCGTCGCGGGCTGGGGCGAGCCGTCCGTGGGTGTCTCAGGGCTGTCGGCGGTCGGCGCCGTGGTCGGCGCCACCGTGCCCGAGCGCATCGGGCGCCTGCGCGACCTCATGCCGGGGCAGCCTTTCCTGATCCCCGGCGTCGGCGCCCAGGGCGGGCAGGTCGCCGACCTCGGTCCGGCCTTCGCGCCCGGGCCGGGCGGCGGTCTCGTCGCGGCGAGCCGATCGCTCATGTTCGCCGACGATCCGGCCCGGGCCGCGGAGGAGCTCCGGCAGGCGGTCGCCGCCGTCGCGGAGGGCTAGGGGGCGGGCGGAGGCCCGAGCGTCTCGCCGAGATGGAACTCGCAGGGCACGCGTCCGGCGCGCGTGGCGTCGCCACCGTCCATGATTCCCCCGAGGTGGGCGACCGCGCGCGAGCCGAGCTCCCGCTGCGGGATCCGGACACTGGCCATCTCCGGAGTGAACGAGTCACGGTCGCCGATGGCGACGAGCGACACGTCATCCGGCGCCCGCAGGCCGAGCTCGGTGATCGCGGTCATCAGTCCGAAGGCGAGGTTTTCACCGACGACCACGATGGCGGTGGGGGGTTGCTGTCCTTGGATGAGCAGCTCCCGCCCGATCGTGAAGCCATGCTCATGGGATTCCGAGGGCGTGGTGAGGACGCGGGCCTCGCCGGGCCAGATCGCGGCCCGACGCGCGAACCAGGGGGCCTGCATCTGGTCGGTGACTATTGCCATCCGCCGGTGGCCGCGATCGAAGATGGCGGTGAGCGCCTCGTCGATGGGGCCGGGGTCGGGTGCGATCAGCTGGTCGTCGGCGGGATCGTCCGGGCCGACCCGGACATGTGGAACCTCGAGCGCGAGGCCCTCGACGTCCGCGGCGAGGACGATCGCCCCGTCGCAGGCCGGCCGGGCCTGTCCGGCCGGGATGGTGATGGAGATGTTCCGCTCGGCGCAGGCGTCGAGGGCTCCGGTGAGAACCTGGCCGACGCGAGGTGACAGCTGCTCGCCCGGTGGCGTCGGGGCGAAATGGAAAGCGATGACCCCGGTCTTGCCGGTGCGCAGGGCGCGCGCCGCGGGATCGGGACCGGGGTAGCCGATCTCGCGGGCGGCCTCCAGCACGCGCTCACGGGTTGCGTCGGCCACCCGCTCCGGGTGGTTGAAGCTGTAGGAGACGACGGCGACGGATACTCCGGCGCGCTGGGCGACGGTTCGGAGGGTTGGTCGAGCGGTTTTTGGAGCGTCCTGGAGCAGTGGTGAACCTGTCCTTTTCGAGCTACTGAGTAGCCGACGAGGGGCGGGCACGGAGTCGACGGTCCGGTCGTGTCCAAAGTTGGCCGCCGGGGGTGACCGAGCGACGTGGCTCGGCCATAATGCAGTATTTGGCGTTCCGTTTGCTACTCCGAAATGTCCACCGGTTTTCGAGTCTTTACTCCCGAAATCCCCGTCGCCGCCATTCATGCCTGCGCACTCCCCCAGAAGGCGCGTGAACGTTGGCACGGTTCCGGCGCGCTGCGGGTCGGCCCGGGACCGCTCTAGGCTGCGGGATATGCATCGTCCGCTCGCCGTCAGCCTGATCCTGCTCGCCGTGGCGACCCCCGTCGCGGCAGCGGCGGAGGGCGCTCCCGCTCCAGTGCCCGAGGCGGCGTCGTGGTTCGTGCTCGCGTCCGGCCCGGGCGAGGTGCTGACCTCCTCGCGGGCGAACGAGCGCCTGCCGATGGCCAGCACAACCAAGATCATGACGGCGGTGCTCGTCCTCGAGAGCGGGCGACTCGATGAGCGGGCCGTCGTGCCCGCGGGCGCCGCCATCGGCGGCTCCAGCGGTGGCCTGGTGGCAGGCGAGAGCCTCACTGTGCGCGACCTGCTGACGGCCCTGCTCGTCGGTAGCGGCAACGACGCGGCGGTCACGCTGGCCGAGCACCTCGACGGCTCTCAGGAGGCGTTCGTCGAGCGCATGAACGCCCGGGCGGCACAGCTGGGGTTGAACAACACCCGATTCGCGAACCCTCATGGCCTGGACGCGCCCGGCCACTACTCGACCACCCGCGACCTCGTGCGGCTCGGCCGATTCGCGATGCGCCGACCGCTGTTTCGCGATCTGGTCGGCGAGCGCACCGCCATCATCCCCGGCCCGGACGGGAGCGGGATCCGCACGCTCGTCTCCAAGAACGACCTGCTCGAGATCGAACCCACGGCCGATGGCATCAAGACCGGATTCACCGCGGGCGCGGGGCGGGCGATCGTCGGGCGGGCGACCCGCCCGGGGGTGGGTCCGGTCTATCTCGCGCTCATCGGCTCGCCCTCGGAGGAGCAGCGGGCCCGCGACGCGGACCGCCTGATCGACTGGGCCTTTGCCCAGTACGGCCGGGCCGGGCTACTCACGCGGGCCGACGTCGTGGCTCGCGCGCACGTGAACGGCCGACCGGGCGAGACCGTCGGCCTGGTGCCGGACCGGCCTCTCGGCGCGGCGGTCCGCCTCGGCGTTACCCCCACGGAGATCGTCCGGGCGCCGGCGCGTCTGGCAGGCCCGCTCCCGGCCGGGAGCGAGGTTGGTGAGGTCGAGCTCCGTCAGGGGGACCGGCTGATCGGCCGACGGGCCCTCATCACGGACCGCGAGATCACAGGCCCCTCGTTCTGGAGCAGGCTCCGCGGAGTCTTCGGCTGACGCGCCTCACATAGCGCCCGCGGTTACACTCCTCTCTCGTCTGATGATCGTCACCGTCACACTCAATGCTGCGCTCGATCGGACCGTGAGCGTGCCCAACTTCCAGCTGCAGGGTCGCAACCGCGCGACGGAGTCGCTGGCCCTCCCGGGTGGCAAGGGCGTGAATGTCGCCCGGGCCCTGCGGCTTCTCGGCGAGCCGGTCATCGCAACGGGCACCGCGGGTGGACGGGCCGGCACCTACATCATCGAAGAGCTGACCTCCGAGGGCATCCTCAACGACTTCGTCCGCATCGCCGATGAGTCGCGGACCTCGACCGCGGTCATCGACCCGACGGGGGAGATGCAGACCGAGATCAACGAGATCGGCCCGTCCGTCTCCATGGGCGAGCTGGCCACCCTGCGCGAGAAGATCGAGTACCTCTCAAAGAGCGCCGAACTCTTCGTACTGGCCGGTTCGCTCCCGCGCGATGTGCCGGTGGACTTCTACGCCGAGCTGATCTCCGACCTGCGAGCCAAGCGGATGCTGACGGTCGTCGACGTCGCGGGGCCGCCCATGCGCTCCGCCCTGTCCAGCAACCCCGACCTCGTCAGCCCCAATACGCGCGAGGCCGAGGACGTCGTGGGCTCCGAATTCGGCGACGCCGATGACGTCGTCGCCGGAGCGCGGACCCTCGTCGAGATGGGCGCGGCGAACGCACTCATCCACGGCGGAGACGGCTGCGTCGCCTGCCTCAAGGGCGAGGACGGCCACCACCTCTATCGGGCCGAGCTCCCCGCGCGCTCGACGGCCAGCACGATCGGTTCGGGCGACAGCTTTCTCGCCGGCTACCTGGCGGCCTGGCACCGCGACGCGTCACACGAGGAGGCGCTCAGCCGGGCGGTCGGAGCCGGCGCGGCCAACACCAAACTGCTGGGCGCGGGCCGGCTCGACGTGGCTGATCTCGACGCGTTCAGTCGCATGGTCCGCGTCGAGCGACTGGACTGAGCCCGGTATGAGCCGCGCAACGCGGTGTTGCGGTGCGCACGACCCGTTGCGGGCCGACCGTCAGACTTGCTAGCGTCGCCGCCCACAACAGTGGCTTCACCGAGACAGATCACGCAGCGACAGAAACCCGGCCCGGGACTCTTCCGGCCTGGGTTTTTTTGTACCTGCGTCGCTGCCGGTCGACGCTGACGAGACGGCACGGAGGAGGACGCAGGTGGAGATCGAGATCGGCCGAGGCAAGAAGGGGCGCCGGGCGTACGGGATGGACGAGATCGCCATCGTCCCGAGTCGGCGCACACGGGATCCGGAGGATGTCGATCTCACCTGGCAGCTCAATGGGCACAGCCTGGACCTGCCGATCCTCGCCTCGGCGATGGACGGCGTGGTGAGCCCGCACACGGCGAAGGTCATCGGCGGGATCGGCGGCCTCGGCGTGCTCAACCTCGAGGGCATCCAGTCCCGCTACGAAGAGCCCGACGCCGAGTTGGAGCGCATCGCCTCGTTCTCGGCGCAGGAGGCGACTCGCGGCATGCAGCAGATCTACAGCGCCCCGATCCAGCCGGAGCTGATGGCCGAGCGCATCCGCGAGATCAAGTCCGCCGGGGTCACCGTGGCCGGATCGCTGACGCCCCAGCGCGTCGAGCGCTACATCGATGTCGTGCTCGACGCCGGTCTCGACATCCTCGTCATCCAGGGCACGGTCGTGTCGGCCGAACACGTCTCCTCGGCCGTCGACCCCCTGAACCTCAAGCGCTTCATCTCCGAGCAGCCCGTCCCGGTGATCGTCGGCGGGTGCGCCTCGTACCAGACGGCGCTGCACCTGATGCGCACCGGCGCCGTCGGCGTCCTCGTCGGCGTCGGACCGGGCGCGGCGTGCACGACCCGTCAGGTCATCGGCGTGGGCGTCCCCCAGGCGACGGCCGTCGCCGACGCGGCGGGCGCCCGGATGCAGCACCTGCTCGAGACCGGCCAGTACGTCAACGTGATCGCCGACGGCGGCATGGCGTACGGAGGGGACCTGGCCAAAGCCATCGCATGTGGCGCGGACGCCTGCATGATCGGCTCGCCGCTGGCCAAGGCCCATGAGGCCCCCGGCCACGGTTGCCACTGGGGCATGGCCACCTTCCATCCCGATCTCCCACGCGGCGCCCGCGTGCGCACCGACCCGATCGGTTCGCTCGAGGAGATCCTGGTCGGCCCCGCGAACGAGAACGACGGCTCGCTCAACCTCGCCGGCGGACTGCGGGGCGCGATGGCGACCTGCGGCTACGACTCCATCCAGTCGTTCCAGAAGTGCGAGGTCATGGTGGCGCCGAGCATCCGCAACGAGGGCAAGAAACTCCAGCAGTCCCAGGCCGTGGGAATGGGCTGAGCATCCCGTGATCACGAACCGGCCGGTCCCCCTGGGATTGGAGCCTTTACTAACTTCATCCCGTCGCCTAGCGTGACCGGCTGATGCTGCGCCTCTCCGTCGCCGGGGTCCTCGGGCTCGCGGCCCTCGCCCCGGCTGCCGCCGCGTCGGGCTGGAGCCAGCCCGAGCCGCTGTCGCAGTTCGACGGCGATCCCGGGCCTCCGGCAATCGCCACCGGCGACTCCGGCGGCGCCCGCGCCGCCTGGTCTCAGGGCGGTGTCTTCACTTCGGCGGAACGCGTCCCGGCGACGCCCTGGAGCCTCCCCGGCACCGGAGGGCCCGCGGTGAGCGGCGAGCTCCGCCTCGCGCCGCTGGGCGACAGCGAGACCCTCGCGGTCTGGGCGGCTCCGGATGGAGTGACCGCGGCCGTGCGGCCGGACGGTGGGCCCTGGGGTGACCCGCAGGTGATCGACCCGGCGGGGCCCGCCGCGGTCGGGTTGCGCCTGGTCTCCGCGGACGGTGAAGCCGTCGCGGTCTGGTCGTCCGGTGCCGCGGGCGGCATCCGCACGGCGTCCTACATCGACGGGGACTGGGAGGACGTCGTCGTGGTGTCGGGCCAGGCTCCCGGGGTGGACCCATCGGTCGCCCTTGACGATGACGGGCAGGCGATCGCCGTGTGGCGGGCGGGGGCGAACCAGATCGCCGCGGCGCAACGGGGCAAGAACGGCGAGTGGTCCGAGGCAGAGCCGGTCACCGCGGCGGGCGTTCCGGGTCGCGCCGCCCCCCAGGTCGCTCTTGGCGCCGACGACACCGTCCTCGCCGCATGGCGTGAACCCGGGCAGATCGCCGCCGCCGCGCGGGCCGATGACGGCACCTGGACGACCCCCGTCGGAGTCGCCACCGCGAGCCGGCCGGCGACCGTCCTCTCCGCATCAGAGTCCGCCAAGGTGCTCGGACCGCAGATCGTCGCCGACGGGGATGGCATCACCGCCGTATGGGTTGAGGTCGCCACCGGGCGCCTTCTCACCCGTACGCGGGACGCGGCGGGCGTATGGAGCGACATCATCGCGCTGAGCCCCGCACGCGAGAACGCGGTCGAGCCGCGCGCACGCGTCGACGGCGACGGCACGTTGCGCGTCACCTGGATCCAGGGAAGCGGCACGGGGACCCGGGTCCGCGCGACCGAGCGCACGGAGGGCGCGGGCTTCTCGGCCGCGGTCAACCTCAGCCGACGACAGGGCGAGGTTCACGATCTGTCGCTGTCGATCGCCGATGACGGGAACGCCCTGGCCGCATGGTTGCGTGACACCGCCCCGGGCGGTCTGGTCGTCGTTGCGCGCCTGCGCCGCGAGGCCGCGTGCGCGAGCGTGCCGCTTCGGACCTACCCGGCGCCCGGCTCCGGCGAGGCGGAGCTATCCGCGGACCAGCTCGCTATCAACCAGCGGATCTCCCAGGCGGCCGTGCGGCGGGCCGCCGCCATCGAGCGCTGGTTCGACGACGGCGTCGTCGCGAGCGACTTCTGCGGCGCGGGCATCGACCATGACGATCTCGGCCCCAGCATCACGCGGGTCTTCGCCGGCGTGCCGACGGCCCAGGCGGTGTTTCCCGAAGCCGAGCCCCGCCCGGTCGTGGTCGCGACGGCCGGAAGCGGCGGCGGGACCGTGACCCTGGACGCCGGTCAGCTGCGCATCAACCAGAAGATCTCGCAAGCGGCCGTGCGCCGGATCAACGCCCTCACCCAGCGCCTCGATCGCGGCCTCACCGGGGGCGACGTCGCCGATGGCGCCATCGGCAACGGCCAGATCGACCCGGTCGTGTCGATCGTGGCGGCGACGCCGAATCCCGACCCCCCGGCGGCCTCCCAGACCCAGACCGCACCCCCGGGCGCCCAGAGCGGGACCATCCGCTTGTCCGCGGGCCAGCTGCGGACGAACCAGCGCATCTCCCAGGCGGCGGTCCGGCGTGCGAACGAGCTGCTCGACCGCATCGCCACCGGTCTCGCCTCCGGCGACATCGCCGATTTCTCACTCACCGCTGACGATCTCGCCGCCGACGCCGTCGGCGGCTGAACCACGCGCCGCCGGCCTTCGGTCCGCGCCCTCGTCTAGTCTCGTCGAATGTCCGAGGCCGTGAACGCTCCGCTTGACCCGCAGCTCGCGTCGGCGGCTCCCGGTGGCGTGATCGTCGTCGATTTCGGCGCCCAGTACAGCCAGCTCATCGCCCGCCGCATCCGCGAGCACAGGGTCTTCTCGGCCGTCGTCCCCCACGACACCGACCCCGAGGCAATCTCCGACCTGCATCCGGCGGGTGTCGTGCTCTCCGGCGGCCCGGCCTCGGTGTACGCCGACGGGGCACCGTCCCTCAATCCCGCGCTGCTCGAGCTGGGCGTGCCCGTGCTCGGCATCTGTTACGGCATGCAGGCGATGGCCGCGAGCCTCGGAGGCGACGTGGCCCGCACCGACACGGCCGAGTTCGGCAAGACGGCGATCGCGCCCGCGGCCGATGCCGGGATCCTCGCTGGACTCGATGCGGCGACCTGCTGGATGAGCCACCGTGACGCCGTCGTCGCCGCACCGGAGGGCTTCGCCGTGACGGCATCCACCGAGGGCGCCCCGGTCGCGTCCATGGAGGACTCCGAGCGGGATTTCTACGCGGTCCAGTTCCACCCCGAGGTGGTCCACACGCCGTTCGGGAGCGATCTCCTCGAGAAGTTTCTCGCCGACGGTTGCGGATGCGACCAGACGTGGACGCCGGCCCATGTCATCGCCGACCAGGTCGCGCGGATCCAGGAGCAGGTGGGCGAGGAGCGCGTGATCTGCGGCTTGTCCGGTGGTGTCGACAGCGCCGTCGCGGCCCTGCTGGTTCACAAGGCCGTCGGCGATCGCCTCACATGCGTCTTCGTGGATCACGGCCTGCTGCGGATGAACGAAGGCCAGCAGGTGGAGCAGGCCTTCGGAGAGCACTTCAAGGTGCCTCTGGTCCATGTGAAGGCCCGCGACCACTTCGTCGATGCGCTCGCCGGCGTCACGGAGCCCGAGGAGAAGCGGAAGATCATCGGGCGCGAGTTCATCCGCATCTTCGAGCAGGAGTGCGAGCGCCTCGATGGCGTGCGCTTCCTGGTGCAGG